>ONQP01000012.1 GCA_900319975.1 uncultured Bacteroidales bacterium
CCCATCTTCGGCCTGGTCGAGAACATGGCCTGGTTCACGCCGGAAGCGCATCCCGACGAGAAATACTATATCTTCGGGAAGGACGGCGGCGAGCGGATGGCCCGCGAACTGGGCATCGACCTGCTGGGCCGCATCCCCCTGGTGCAGGGCATCCGCGAGAGCGGAGACGCCGGCGAGCCGGTGGCCCTGGGCAGCCGCCCGGACGGCCTCGCCTTCGTGGAACTGGCCGGAAAACTCGCCGAAAAACTCGGATAGATGGAAGTCCGCGCCAAAAAAGCATTAGGTCAGCACTTCCTGACGGACCAGGGCATCGCCCGCGGCATTGTGGACGCCCTGACTGTCGGCGAGGTGCAGGACGTCCTGGAAATCGGTCCCGGCATGGGCGTGCTGACAAAGTATCTGCTTCAGCGTGAAGACATTGACCTGAAACTGGTGGAACTGGACGGCGAGTCCGTGGACTACCTGCTGACGCACTTCCCGGGGATGCAGGGCCGGCTCTACCAGGCCGACTACCTGCGCCTGGACATCCACAAGCTGTTCCCGGGCGCCTACCGCGTGATCGGGAACTTCCCCTACAACATCTCCTCCCAGATCTTCTTCAAGATCCTGGACGACAAGGACCGCGTCCCCGAAGTGGTCTGCATGATCCAGAAAGAGGTCGCGGAGCGCATCGCCGAGAAGCCGGGCAGCAAGACCTACGGCATCCTGTCGGTGCTGCTGCAGGCTTGGTATGAGATCGATTACGTGATGACGGTGGGTTCCGGCGCCTTCGCCCCGCCGCCCAAGGTCCAGTCGGCGGTGATCCGCCTGCGGCGCAACGCCCGCACGGACCTCGGCTGCGACGAGCGCCTCTTCAAGACCGTCGTCAAGACCGCCTTCAACCAGCGGCGCAAGACCCTGCGCAACGCGCTCAAGCCGCTGTTGCCGGAAGGCTTCGACGCCTCCGACCCGGTCTTCGACCTGCGCGCGGAGCGCCTGGGCGTCGAAGACTTCGTCGCCCTCACGCAGCGCCTCTCCGCTGCCGCTTAGTCGCGGCGGCGGAAGGCCGGGAGAGCGGCGCCGAGGACGGCGCCGAGGGCGGCCAGGAGGAGCAGGATGGAGGTGGCGCGGGAGATGGCCTCGCCCTGCCGGTAGGACGGCGGATCGAAGCGCATCACGAGCGTGTGCGCGCCCGCCGGCACCTGTGCGGCGCGCAACAGCGAGCCTTCGAGCTCGATCGGGAGCTCCTCGCCGGTATCCTCGACCGTCAGTTTCCAACCCACGGGATAATAGACTTCGCTGAACACGAGCCGCGCGGCCTCCGGGCTGTCATAGCGGTAGCGGAGCTCGTTGGGCGCGTAGGAGGTCAGCTCAACCTGTCCGGCGGCGTCCGCGAACCAGGCGTTTCCCTTGGCATAGGGGTAGCGCAGCGGCGGCGTGTTTCCGTCCAGGATGATGTAGCGGCAGTTCATCTGCGCGAGGCCGGGGAGCTCCGGCAGGGCCGCTTCGGCCTCTTCGAGGGTCGCGGCCCCGCCGAGCGCCTTATAGATCTGGTTGATTTCGCCCGTCAGGGTGCGCTCGATGAATTCCTGGTAGCGCTGGAGCTTGGCCGGCGAATAGCCGCCGATGTTCTTGTGCCAGTAGGACGGGTGCGAATCGTTGAAGACGTTGACCGACAGGTCCAGGACACGGTAGGACGGATCCGGGTCCGCGAGGATCATCTCGTCCACCGGACGCTTGTTGAACTGGTTCTGGAAGGCGCGCGGCGACACGAAGTCGTCCGACGACAGGTAGCGCTTGCCCACGGCGCCGAGGTCCAGCAGGACCAGGGCGGCGACCAGCAGCGCGGACGGGAGGGCGCGCGTCTGCTTGCCCGTCCCCCACCACAGCAGCAGGAAAGCGCCGGCGATCAGCAGCAGCGAGCGGAGGGCGTCCATCACCAGGAGGTAGCGGCGGTCCGCGGCGAGCGCGTCCACGAGCACGTCCGGCTGGCCGCTGTCGACGCTGCCGGAGAAGGTCCCGGCGATGCCGGGGAACAGGAGGCAGAGCAGGCAGAAGCCGCCCGTAACCGCGGCGGCGATCCAACCCTTCTGCCGGAAGAAAGCGGCCGCCTCAGGCTGCTTCACGATGCGGTCCAGCACCAGGAAGCCGAGCATCGGCAGGGTGAACTGGAGCACCACGAGGGCCATCGAGACCGTGCGGAACTTGTTGTAGAGCGGCGCGACGTTGTAGAAGAATTTCGTGAAAGCGAGGAAATGGCTGCCCAGGGCGAGCAGCACGGCCAGGACGGTCCCGGCCAGGATCCACCACTTCTCCTTGCCCTTGAAGGCGAACAGGCCCAGGACGAACAGGAATATGGTAATGGCGCCCATATACATCGGACCGGCGGTGAAGGGCTGCGGGCCCCAGTAGAGCGGCAGGTGCTTCGCCGTCTCCTTGAGGTTGGGCTGCCCGGCCCGCTTGAGCAGGTCGTAGGTCTCGGAATGCTTCGGATTGACCGCGCCGGAAGAAGATCCTCCGTTGAAATTGGGGATCAGCAGGTTGGGGAGCTCCTCCCAGCCATAGGACCAGGCGGTGGCATAGTCGAGGTCGAGGCCCTTGGCGCCCTCGCCTCCCTCGGCCGCCGCCGTGCTGCCGCCGCGCATGGAATACGGGGTGTATTCCATCGTCGGCAGGAGCTTGGTGGCGTTGGTCGCGATGCCCGCGACGCCAAGCACGAGCAGCAGGCCTGACGCGGCGAAGAAACGGCCCCAGGCGGGCTTCTGCGCCTTGTCGCGCAGCAGCGAGACCACCAGGACGATGACGTAGATGAGGATCAGCAGCGCCAGGTAGTAGGTGATCTGCGGGTGGTTGGCCTTGACCTGGAAGCTCAGGAACAGGCCGAAGCCGGCTGCGCCGAGCACGGCGCCCGGCAGCCAGTTTTTCTTCTTGATCTGGTTGTAGGTATAGATCAGTGCGGCGAGCACCCACGGCAGAAACGCGAGGGCCTGCATCTTGGTGTTGTGGCCGACCTGGATGATCTGCAGGTTGTAGGAGCAGAGCGTCACGGCGATGGCGCCGCCCACGGCCACCAGCGGGTGGATGCCCAGGGCGAGCATCAGCAGCCAGGCGCCGAGCAGCGACAGGAACAGGTAGGTGGCCGGCCGACGGCCCAGGAGCAGGAAATCATAGACCCGCTGCGTCCAGTCGCCCCGCGTGGAGGCGTGGATCGTGGCGGTCGGCATGCCGCCGAACATGGATTCCGTCCAGGCCGTCTGGTCGTCGGGGTGGGCGGCGTTCCACTCCATCATTTCGTGCGCCATGCCCTGCCAGCCGGAGATGTCGCTCTGGTTGACGATCTTCCCGCTCAGGACCTGCGGGACGTAGGCGTAGGAAAGGACGAACAAGCCGACAAGGATGCCGGCGTACATGAGGATTTTCTTCTTCATGGCAGTATTTTGGTCAATTGCGCCGTGAGGGAGCGGCGGCTGTATTTCTCGATGCCGGTGGCTTCCGGATGCTCCGCATCCAGGAAGGCGAGCAGTTCGTCACGCTGGTCCCAGTCGAACATCTCCCCGGCCCCGGCATCCCGCAAAATCTGCGCCGCGGCGCCGTCCGGCTGGCCGATGCCCAGCACCGGACGCCTGGCGGCCAGATACTCGAAGATCTTGCCGGGCAGGACCTTGGCGTACTCGGGCTCCTGGCGGAGCGGGAGCAGCAGGATGTCGGCCGCGCGCTGCTCGCGGACGGTCTCGTCGTGGGGCAGATAGCCCAGCTCGACGAGGTTGTCGCCAAGCCCGCGGGCGCGGATGGCGTCCGTGATGGCGGCGTCCACCTTGCCGGCGAGCCGGATCTGCAGGCGGGCGCGGAAGTCCGCGTCGGCCTGGCAGCGTTGCGCGAGGGCGTCCCAGAGGTTCAGCGGGTTGCCGTCCGCCGCAAACAGGCCTGTATGGACCAGGCGAATCTCCGTGCGTTGGCGTTGTGGAGCCAGGGTGTCCAGGGATTTCACGGACCCATTTTTCGGGTCCGGGAAACCCTGGACCCCTGGCGCGTGGGGAAGAGATCCGCCGCCGAAATCGTCTTCGTCGAAACCGTTGGTAATCAGGACGACGGGCGTCTTCGTCCGGGCCTGGAAGTCGGCCGCGACGGGCGGGCTCACGCTGACGATGGTGTCGGCCTCGTCCAGCACCGACTGCTCCAGGCGACGGTGCCTGCGGTCGGCGGCGGCGGAGAGGCCCAGGTGCTTGTAGAAGAACATTTCCGTCCACGGATCCCGGAAATCGGCGATCCAATGCAGCCCAAGGGCTCTCTTGAGCCCCCGGCCGATCAGGTGCATCGACTGCGGCGGGCCCGTGGTCACGACAGCGTCGACGGGATGTTCCCGGAGGTATTTAACCAGGAAACGGACCGACGGGCGCACCCAGCCGATCCGCGGATCGGGGATGAAGCAATTGCCCCGGATCCATAGCGAAAGTCTCTGCTTCCAGTTCTTGTGTTGGGCGTTGACGGGATTGACCTCCCCGCCCTTCTTGCCGCCCGTCAGGCGGCGGTAGATTTCATAAGGCTCGGTGATCCGGGTCTTGACGACCTCGGCGCAGTCGGGGATGTCCGCAAGCAGGCTTTCGTCGGTCGCCAGCTGTTCGGGATTCTCCGGCGTATAGATCACCGGCTGCCAGCCGAACTCCGGAAGGTACTTGCTGAACTTCACCCAACGCTGGACCCCCGAACCGCCGGTCGGGGGCCAGTAATAGGTGATGATCAGCAGACGTTTCACCGCTTGTATCCTTCAAGGTTGGCCTTGACGGTCTCCCAGTCGTAGTACGGGCCGACGACCGGATCCAGACCGCGGAGCTTGCGCTCCTGCTCCTGATAGAGGAACTTCACGAGGACGTGCCCCGCCTTGTTCCGGTAGAAGACCATCTGCAGGTTGCTCGCCATGCAGATGTTCCAGAAGCCGAACCACTTCTGGCAGATCTCGTCGACCTCCAGGCGCTCGCCGACGCCCTCGACGCCGAGGTAGCTGGCCAGGGCCATCAGGGGGTAGTCGTGGCCGAAGCGGAAGTCGGCGGCGTAGTTGCCCTCGGTGAGGGCCTCGTCGGCCTTGTTCACGATGTCCTCGACGAGCGACTTGGCCATCGGGACGCGCTCCATGCCCACCTCGACGGAGTTGCAGTGGCCGAGATAAAGGAACATGTTGTTCTGCGCCCAGCGACGGTAGATCGCGTCGAAGGGAAGCACGGAATAGAGATCCTCCTCGATGTCGAAGTCCTCCGCCACGACGGCCGTGTCATAGACATCCGACGTGAACTGGCGGGCGCTCTTGACGAACTTGCGGGCCGCTTCCGGGTCGGTGAACACGGTGGAGAGCACGCCGAGCGAATCGTCCGGCACGTCGCGCAGCCACTCGTAGCTCTTGCGCATCGCGCGGGCGGTCATCCGCTCCCAGCCCTTCTCATTATCAAGATAGTCCATGAACTTCTCGCCCGTGTCCAGGCGGATCTGCATCTTGGGATTCTGGCGGACCAGCGAGTTGGTGAAGGAGTTCATGCTGATGATGCAACGCTGCACCGTGCTGGAGAAGGCACGGGCGTTCTTCTCACCCTTGAACACGCCCGGATAGCGCTTGTACATGCGCTCCGCGATGGCGGCGTGCTCGCGCGCACCGCGCTGCGACAGGCGGCCGTCCATGCCGTCCCAGCCGGCCAGCACGTCGCGGGCGCCCTGGAGCAGCATCTCGCCGGCCGGCGTCAGGAGGCTCTCCTGCTGCGCCGCCTCGAGGGTGGCGATCACGTTGTTGTAGGCCTTGCCGCCCCAGTTGGAGCGGGAGCCGTGGCGGCCGTAGTGGCTGATGTAAACCGGCTTGTAACCCTTCGGGGCCGGCGTGTCATATATAGGAAAGAATTCGTACGAATTCAGATTATTACCCGCGCGGGAGTGCTCTTCCTGCAGGGCGCGCACGGCGGTCTCGGAACGCCAGGCCTGCGCGAAGGCGGCCGTCGTGCCGAGCGTGAGCAGGGCTGTAAGGAGTAAAATGGCTTTTCTCATGAATCAGTTATTCGTTCAGTTGTTTGATGCAAAGATAGGCAATTTATCCTTTCGGCACGATTCGGATGCCGTCAGTTCCATTCGATTTCGCACCATTTTTTTTGTACATTTGTACTTCTCTTTCAAATTTATGTCAAAGAAAAGTGAAGACACTCCGATGCTGAAGCAATACTTCAGTATCAAGGCGCAGCACCCCGAGGCCGTGCTCCTGTACCGCGTCGGCGATTTCTACGAGACTTATTCCGACGACGCCGTGCTGGTGAGCAAGGTGCTCGGACTCGTGCTCACGCGCCGCTCCAACGGCGAAAAGGGCGACACCCCGATGGCCGGCTTCCCGCACCACGCCGTCGAGGGCTATCTGCAGAAACTCGTGCGCGGCGGCTACAAGGTGGCCATCTGCGACCAGCTGGAGGACCCCGCGCTCGTCAAGAACAAGCTCGTCAAGCGCGGCATCACGGAGATCCTCACCCCGGGCATTGCCTTCGGCGAAGGGATGCTCGAACAGAAAGAGCACAACTATCTCGCCGGCCTGACCTTCGAGGGACAGAGCTGCGGCGCCGCCTTCCTGGACGTGTCCACGGGCACTTTCCAGGTGGCGCAGGGCAGCATCGACTACATCGGAACGCTGCTCAGCTCCCTGCAGCCGCGGGAGCTGGTGGTCCAGCGCGACGTGCTGCGCGCCGTCAAGGAACGCTTCGGCGATTTCTATACCACCGGCCTCGACGAATGGGCCTTCGTGCAGGACGCCGCCGTGGAGCGGCTCTGCAAGCAGCTCAAGGTGCAGAGCCTGAAGGGCTTCGCCATCGACGGCTTCCCGCTCGCCGTCTGCTCGGCCGGCGCTTTGCTGGTCTACCTGGAGCAGACCCAGCACGCAGGCCTGGGCAACATCTGCTCGATCGGGCGCATCGACGAGGAGAAGTTCGTGTGGATGGACAAGTTCACCTTCCGCAACCTGGAGATCTTCCAGAGCAATGCGGGCCGGGAGGGGGTCAGCCTGGTCGATGTCATCGACCGCAGCTGCACCCCGATGGGCGCCCGCCTGCTCCGCCAGTGGCTGGCGATGCCGGTGATGGACCTCAAGGAGCTGGAATCGCGCTACGACGTGGTGCAGCTCCTGCACGACAACGAAGAGCTGCTCGCCGAGCTCCAGGGCAACCTGGGCGAGATCGGCGACCTGGAGCGCATCCTCGCGCGCGCGGCCAACGGCAAGATCCTCCCGCGGGAGGTCCGCCAGCTCGGCCGCTCGCTGAGCCGGATGACCCCGATCCGGGAGCTGTGCGGCGACAGCGGCTGCGCGGCGCTCGACCGCCTCATCAAGGGGCTGCGCAATACCGACAAGCTGCTGGAGCGCATCACCGCCACCCTGGCGGAG
The DNA here is from genome assembly GCA_900319975.1 of uncultured Bacteroidales bacterium. Classification (GTDB taxonomy): domain Bacteria; phylum Bacteroidota; class Bacteroidia; order Bacteroidales; family UBA932; genus Cryptobacteroides. Next base: position 7,376 of record ONQP01000012.1, read on the forward strand.
GACGCCTCGCAGCTGGGCCGGGGCGACGTCATCGCCGCGGGCGTGGACAAGCAGCTGGACGAGCTGCGCGCCATCTCGCGCGGCGGCAAGGACTACCTCCTGCAGATGCAGGTGCGCGAGAGCGAGCGCACGGGCATCACTTCGCTGAAAATCAGCTACAACAACGTCTTCGGCTACTATATCGAAGTGCGCAACACCTTCCGCGACAAGGTCCCGCCGGAGTGGATCCGCAAGCAGACGCTCGTCAACGCGGAGCGCTACATCACGCCGGAGCTGAAAGAATACGAGGAGAAGATCCTCGGCGCGGAGGCCTCCATCTACGAGATCGAGAGCCGCCTGTACGGCGAGCTCGTCGCCGCCGTCCAGAAGGCCATCCGCGACATCCAGGAGAACTGCCGCATCCTGGCGCGCCTGGACGTGCTGCAGGGTTTCGCCCAGCAGGCACTGGACCGCGCCTACTGCCGGCCGGTGATGGACAAGGGCACGGTCCTGGACATCAAGGCCGGGCGGCACCCCGTCATCGAGACGCTGATGCCGGTGGGCGAGGAATACGTCCCCAACGACATCCGGCTGGACAGCAAGGGCGAGCAGGTCATCATCCTGACCGGCCCCAACATGGCCGGTAAATCCGCCCTCCTGCGCCAGACCGCCCTCATCGTGCTCCTGGCCCAGATCGGCTCGTTCGTGCCCGCGCAGTCGGCGCAGATCGGCTATTTCGACAAGATCTTCACGCGCGTCGGCGCGACGGACAACATCTCCCGCGGCGAATCCACCTTCATGGTGGAGATGCTCGAGACCGCGATGATCATGCACAACCTCAGCGCCCGCTCGCTGGTGCTGCTGGACGAGATCGGCCGCGGCACGTCCACCTACGACGGCATGTCCATCGCCCGCGCCCTCGTGGAATACATCCACCAGAACGGCAAGGGCGCCAAGACCCTCTTCGCCACGCACTACCACGAGCTGAACGATCTGGAGGAGCAGTATCCCCGCGTCAAGAACTACCACATCGCGGTGAAGGAAGAAGGCAAGAACGTCATCTTCCTGCGCAAGCTGATGCCCGGCGGCGTGGCGCACAGCTTCGGTATCCACGTAGCGCGCCTGGCCGGCATGCCGCGCGAGGTCGTGGAGTCCGCGGAGCGGACGCTGCGCGACCTGGAGCGGCGCGAGAAGCACGCCAGCGCCATGGCGATGGAGGACGACGGCTCGGTCCAGCTGTCCTTCTTCCAGCTGGACGACCCGACCCTCTCCTCGATCAAGGACAAGCTCGAGGCCGCCGACCTCAACAACATGACGCCCCTGCAGGCCTTCGACCTCCTGCGGGCACTGAAAGGCGAACTCGGAATCTAAGCGAAGAAATTCGTCAGGAAAATGATGACGATGGCGACCGGCGCGATGTAGCGCAGCAGGAACCAGAAGGCGTCGAAGACGATGCAGTTGAACCGGACGGTGCCGCCGCACGTGAACTCGTCGCGGACGGCCTGCCGGTCCATCTTCCAGCCGACGAACAGCACGAAGAGCAGTCCGCCGAAGGTCATCAGGAAGTTGGAGGTCAGCCGGTCGCAGAAATTGAAGATGGTCAGGCCGAAAATCTTCGTCTCGGCGAGCGGTCCGAAGGACAGGGAGCACAGGGCGCCCAGGGTCCAGGTCCCGAGGAAGATCAAGACGGTGGCCTTGCGGCGCGTAATATGCTTCTGTTCAACCAGATAAGCCACCCCCACCTCATACATCGAAATGGCCGAAGTGAAGGCTGCGAACACAATTGTTACGAAGAAAAGGACCGCGACGACGGCGCTCAGCCAGGGGGCGGAGGCACCCATCTTCGCGAAGATGTAGGGCAGCGTCTCGAAGATCAGGCCCGGGCCGGCGCCCGGCTCGATGCCGGCGGCGAAGACGGCGGGCATGATGGCGAAGCCGGCGATCAGCGCGAACAGCAGGTCAAACGCCACGGTACCAAGACCTGTAACAAGGATGTTTTCCTTCTTATGGATATAAGAGGCGTACGTCAGGATGGTCCCGACACCCAGCGAAAGCGAGAAAAAGCTCTGTCCCATCGCCGCGGCGACGGCCGACGGCGTGATCTTGCCGAAATCCGGCTTCACCAGGTAGGTCACGCCCGCCCGGGCGCCGGGCAGCGAGACCGCATAGACCAGGATCACGACGATCAGCACGAAGAGCAGCGGCATCGTGACCTTGTTGAATTTCTCGATGCCGGACTTGACGCCGGCGGAGACGATCCACGCGCAGCCGAGCAGGAAGAGCGTGTGGAAGAGCAGCGGCCGTCCCGGCGAAGCGATGAACTTGCCGAAGGCGGACGACACGGTGCCGATCGCGTCGGCGTGGAATCCTGCCGTCACCGACTGCCACAGGTAGCCGATGGACCAGCCGCCCACGACGCTGTAGTAGGACAGGATGATCAGCGGCGAGAGGACGGTCAGCAGGCCCAGCCATTTCCAATGGGTCCCGGGCGCGAGCTGCTCCATGGCCCCGAAGGTGCCGGAATGCGTGCGGTGCCCGATGATGGCTTCCGCCAGGAAGATGGGCAGCGACAGCAGCAGGCAGGACGCCAGGTAGATGATGATGAACGCCGCGCCGCCCGTCTGGCCCACCATGTAGGGGAAACGCCAGATGTTGCCCAGGCCGATGGCGGAACCCGCCAGGGCCAGGATGGCCGCGGAACGGCCGCCGAAAAGTTCGCGCCGCGCCTCCATCGCCTACAACATGAAATTGGTGAAGAAGATGATGACCACCGCGACGGGCGCCACCCAGCGGAGCAGGAAATACACCACCGGGAAGATCCGGTCGTTGACCGGCAGCGTGCCGCCGTTGGTGAATTCGTCGTGGACGACCCGGCGGGGCAGGATCCAGCCGGCGAAGAGCACGGCGAGCAGCGCCATCACGAGCAGCAGGATGTTGGAGCAGACCCAGTCGAAGAGGTCGAAGATGCTCATCCCCGCGATCTGCACGCCCCGGAGCGGTCCGAACGACAGGGAGCACAGCACCCCGAAGCCGCCGCAGATCAGGAAGAGCAGCGCGCAGGCGCGGCCGCGCTTCATCCCGGCGCGCTCCATCAGGAACGACACGCCCACCTCGACGAGCGAGATGCAGGACGTCATCGCCGCCACGATCACGGTCAGGAAGAAGAGGATCGCCATCGCGGAACTGAGCACCGGAAGGGTCTCTCCCATCTGGGCGAAGACGTACGGGACGCTCTGGAAGATCAGTCCCGGACCGGCGCCCGGCTCGATCCCCGCGGCGAAGACCGCTGGCATTATAGCAAAACCTGCTAAAATGGCAAAAAGCAGGTCTGAGACCGCTGTACCCGTGCTTGTAACAAGGATGTTCTCCTTCTTGCTGACGTAGGAACCATAGGTGATGATGGCTCCCATGCCCAGCGAGAGGGAGTAGAAACTCTGTCCCATCGCATACGCGAAGGTGCGCGGCGTGAGCTCGCTCCAGTCGGGGTGTAGCAGGTAGCGCACGCCCGACCCGGCGCCGGGCAGCGACACCGAATAGGCCAGGATCACGACGATCAGCACGAAGAGGATGGGCAGGGAGACCTTGCTGAATTTCTCGATGCCGGACTTGACGCCGCCGGCGACCACGCCCACGGTGACGGCCAGGAAGAGCAGGTGCATCAGCACCGGCGTCCAGGCCGACGAGACGAAGCTGCCGAACAGGCCGCTCACCTCCTCCGGCGCCGTGTGCACGAACGCCAGCGAGCAGGACTTGAAGAAATAGTCCACCGACCAGCCGCCGATGACGCTGTAGTAGCAGGCGATCAGGGTCGGGATGAGGATGGTCAGGTAGCCGGCGGTCCGCCAGAAGGGATGGTGGCGCGACAGGCGCGCGAAAGCGTCCCGGGCGTTGGTGTGGCTGCGCCGGCCGATCATCACTTCGGCCAGGAAGACGGGCAGGGAGATGAACAGGGTGGCGAGGATGTAGACGATGACGAACGCGGCCCCGCCGTGTTCGCCCACCATGTACGGGAACCGCCAGATATTGCCCAGACCGATGGCGGAACCCGCCATCGCCAGGATCACGGCCAGGCGGCCGCCGAATTTTTCCCTGTTTCGAGATACCATAATACCAACTAACCGTCAGCGCCGGGGCGCGCGGGTGCGCTACCGCCGGACGTAAGTCACGAACTCGTATGCGAGCCCGGATTCGGCATCCTGCAGGACGCCCGAGCGGGCCTCAACGACCCAAATATCGGAATTAATTTCCGGAAAATACGCATCCGCGTCCGGAATTGTGGCGTGGATGTGCGTGATATACAGGCGGTCCATCGTGTCGATGACCTCCTTGTAGACCGAAGCGCCGCCGATCACGAACACCCGCGGCGCGGGCTCCGCGGCGGCATAGGCCGCCGCCATCGTGGGCACGCAGGTGACCCCCTCGATGGGGGTCTGCCTGCGCGTCAGCACGATGTTGGTGCGGCCGGGCAGCGGCCGTCCGATCGATTCGAACGTGGTGCGGCCCATGATCACGGGGCACCCCAGCGTGATCCGCTTGAAGTACTGCAGGTCCGCCTTGAGGTGCCAGGGCATCTGGCCGCCCCGGCCGATGGCGCCATTGTCCGCCACCGCCACGATCAGGTTCTTCTCCATCATACCGCGACCGGGGCCTTGATGGCCGGCCAGGGGTCGTAGCCCTCCAGGGTGAAGTCCTCGTAGGTGAAGTCGAACACGCTCTTCACGTCGGGGTTGAGCTTCATCACCGGCAGGGGGCGCGGCTCGCGGGAGAGCTGCTCGCGCACCTGGTCGAAGTGGTTGAGGTAGATGTGCGTATCGCCCGTGGTGTGGATGAACTCGCCCGGCTGCAGGCCGCAGCTCTGGGCGATCATCATCGTCAGGAGGGCGTAGGAAGCGATGTTGAACGGGACGCCCAGGAAGGTGTCCGCGCTCCGCTGGTAAAGCTGGCAGGAGAGCTTGCCGTCAGCCACGTAGAACTGGAACAGGCAGTGGCACGGCGGCAGGGCCATCTTGTCCACCTCGCCGGGATTCCAGGCGGTGACGATCATGCGCCGGGAGTCGGGGTTGCGGCGGATCTGGTCGATCACCTGCGAGAGCTGGTCGATGCTGCGTCCGTCGGGGGCGGGCCAGCTGCGCCACTGGTGCCCGTAGACCGGGCCCAGGTCGCCGTTCTCGTCGGCCCATTCGTCCCAGATGGACACGCCGTGGTCCTTGAGGTACTTGATGTTGGTGTCGCCGGCGATGAACCAGAGCAGCTCGTAGATGATGGACTTGAGGTGCACTTTCTTCGTGGTCAGCAGGGGGAAGCCCTGCGACAGGTCAAAGCGCATCTGGTGGCCGAAGACGCTCTTCGTCCCCACCCCGGTGCGGTCGTGCTTGACCACGCCGTGGTCCATGATTTCCTGGAGAAGGTCGAGATACTGCTTCATTATTTCCGGACGCCGAATGCGAAGATGATGGCCTCGTGGTAGTTCTTGCCCGGCGCCAGGACGGTGGACGGGTACTCCGGACGGTTGGGGCTGTCCGGGAAGTGCTGGCACTCCAGCGCCACGCCGTCGTAGTCGTGGTAGATGCGGCCGCGCTTGCCCTGCGGGCAGCCGGCGAGCCAGTTGCCGGTGTAGACCTGCAGGCCCGGCTGGGTCGTGAAGATCTTGAGGGTGCGGCCGGTGGTCTTGGACCACAGCTCGGCGGCTTCGTTGAGCTGGCCCTTGCGGTAGCCGTCGATCACGAAGCAGGCGTCATAGCCCTTGCCGTAGTTGAGGGCCGGGAAATCCTTCTTGATGTCGCGGCCGAGGGTCTTGCCGTTGAGGAAGTCCATCGGGGTGCCCGCGACGGGCTCCGGCTCGCCCAGCGGGATGAGCGTCGGGTCGGTCGGGAGGTATTCGGAGCAGTTGAGCTTCAGGTACTGGCGGAGGATGGAACCGCCGCAGTTGAGGTTGAAATAGGCGTGGTTGGTGAGGTTGATCACCGTGCGGCGGTCGGACTTGGCGGTGAAGGTGAGGCGGAGCTCGTTCTCCTCGCTCCACTCATAGCGCGCCACGACCACGACCTGGCCGGGGAAGCCCATTTCGCCGTCGGCGGACACATATTTGAACTCCACGCCGCCCTTGTGCTTGCGGGACTCCCAGACCTGGTTGGAGAAGCCGTCGGGGCCGCCGTGCAGGTGGTTGGGGCCGCAGTTGACCGGGACGCTGTAGGCCTTGCCGTCGAGGGTGAACCTGCCCTTGGCGATGCGGTTGGCGAAACGGCCGGGGACCTTGCCCAGATAGGGGCCGTCGCCGAAATAGCTCTCGGCCTTGCCGTATCCGAGGGCGACGTCGCCGAGCTTGCCGTCCTTGTCGGGGACATTGACGCTCACGATGGCGGCGCCGATGCTGCCCAGCACCACGGAGGCGCCGCTGGCATTGGTCAGGGTGTACTTGTAGATGGGTTTGCCGTCGGGGGTTTTGCCCCAGAGTTTTCTGTTGATAGCCATGATGTTATTGATTTTGTCGGTTTTGCAGCCAGGAAACGACCCGCTCCACGGGGGCGTCTTTCATCAGGATCCGCTTGTCGGCGTCCAGCAGGTACAGCGACGGGATCGCCCGGACGTTGTAGATGCGGTCGGAGCGGACCAGCCCGTCGGGATCGTAGCCGCAGAGCCACGAGCGCGGGTAGTTGGGTTCGTAGGCGCGCCAGGCGGCGAGGTCTTCGTCGATGTAGACGTTGACGACCGCGAAGCCGCCCCGGCGGATGCGCTCCTCGATCCCGGGGACGGCCTGCAGGGCGTCGATGATCTCCTTGCAGGCGTGGCAGCCGGGGTTGCTGAAGAAGAGCAGGGTGGCGCCGGCCTTCACGTCGTGGAGGCGGCGGGAGCGGCCGCGGGCGTCCGTGAAACGGAAGTCCGGGGCCACGGAGCCGACCGGCGCGAGCGCGCACATCCGGCGCTGGTATTCGTAGCCCGGCCGGGCGTCATCCCGCGTGAAGCGGGAAAGGGCCAGCCCCTCGACATACGGGAGGTAGAGGTCCTCGTCGCGGACGGGCGAATTGGGGTCATAGAGATAGCGGGAGACGATCTCCTCCATCTGCAGGAAGACGCGCGAGGCCGTGTCGGCGGCCTGCCGCTGCTCGACCTGCGAGAAGAAATGCCGCATCCGGCGCTGCGCGTCCGGGAGCGGAAGCTGCTGCAGGAGCTGGACGTAGGACGCGACCTGCATCTCCACTTCGTGGTGCGGGACGCCCAGCACGGCAGACGTGTCGCAGGGGCCGTCGCCGGCGAAGAAAGGATCCCAGAAATGGTCCAGGAACCAGTCCTGGCGCTCGGCGGCGTCGACATAGACGGCCGGGATCTCGGGGTACGGGAAAGCGCGGAACTGCGGGGCGGCAGGGGCCTGCGCGGCCCGGCGGCAGCCCGCCGGCAGCAGCGCGGCCAGCAGCATCAGCGGTATGAGGACCCTTCCTTTCATTCTAAGGCATAAAGTTAACCAAAATTTTATTTTTTGGGGCTGAATTGCTACTTTTGCCCTATGGTATACAGAAGGATTTTCCCCCTGTTGGCGGCCTTGCTGGCCTCCTTCCCCGCCGCCGCCCAGTTCCATACGATGGGCGAAGACCCCGGCAGCGTCCGGTGGAGCACCATCGAGACGCCCACCTACCGGGTGATCTACCCGCGCGGGCTGGACTCGCTGGGCCGCGCCTACGCCATCGCGCTGGAGCGGGCCGCAGGCCCCGTGGGCGTCACGGTCGGCGCGCGTCCCAACGCCGCCTACAAGACCCGGATGCCGGTCATCCTCCACCCCTTCACCGCCTATTCCAACGGCCAGGTCACCTGGACGCCGCGCCGCATGGAGCTGCTCACCACCCCGGACGCCTTCCCGGACGACGCCACGCCCTGGATGACGCAGCTCGCCATCCACGAGTCGCGCCACGTCGCGCAGATGCAGGCGATGGCACAGAAGCCCTTCCGCTGGCTCAACGTCCTCACCGGACAGGGCGGCACGGGCCTGCTGGCGGCCGTGTACGGCGGCCCGGCCTTCTTCGAAGGCGACGCCGTCTCCGCCGAGACGGCCCTGACCCGCAGCGGGCGCGGCCGCACGGCCTCTTTCCTCGAATACTACCGCGTGAGCTTCGCCGCAGGCGACTTCCGCAACTACTGGCGCTGGCGCTATGGTTCGCAGCGCTACTACACCCCCGACTATTACCGCGCCGGCTACCTGGCCGTCGGCGGCATCCGGGCGTATTTCGACGTGCCCGACCTGTCCGCGCGCTTCTATCAGCGCGTCGCGGACCACGGCGGCCTCGCGCTCTTCAACTGGCAGAAGACCGTGCGGGAAGCCACCGGCAAGTCTTTCAAGACGGCGTTCGCCGAGGTCTGCACCGGCCTGCAGAAGCAGTGGGCGGCCGACGAAGCGAAGCGCGGCCCCTTCCTGCAGACGGAGCTGGTCAGCCGCGTGCCGCGCCGTTTCACGGAATACGAAGAGCTTGAGACGGCCGGCGGCGAGCTGTATGCCATCCGCAGCGGCATCACCAGGCCCACCCAGTTTGTCAAGATCGGCGCTGACGGGCGCGAGACCCCGACTTTGATGCTGGGTTCCACCTCTCCGCTGAAATACAGCGAGCCCGCGGGACGCTTCTTCTGGAGCGAAATCATCCGCGACCCGCGCTGGTCGCTTCGCTCCTATTCGGTCATCCGCTATTCCGATGCCCGGACGACCCGGACGCTCACGCGCCGGACGCGCTACTACAATCCGACGCCCTCCCCGGACGGGGAGCTGCTCTCCGTCACGGAATACCCCCTCGACGGGACGAGCTGCGTGGTCCTGCTGGACGCCAGGGACGGCTCCGTGCGCAAGAGCTGGAACGCCCCCGCCGGGATGCAGGTCCTCGAGACCGCCTGGGTGGACGGCACGCTCTACGCCAACGCCATCACCACCCACGGCTACGGCCTGTACCGCCTGCCGGACTTCACACCCGTCCTGGGCCCCCGCTCCGTCAAGATGGAGGACCTGTGGGACCACAACGGCCGCCTGATGTTCGTTTCCGACCTGAGCGGCGTCAACGAGCTCTACGCCTACGACCCGAAGGACGGCTACGCGCGGCAGCTCACCAACACGCGCTTCGGCGCCTCGGACTTCCTGGCCAAGGACGACACGCTCTATTTCTCCGCGCTGCAGCCCGAGGGGCGCCTGATCCACAAGATCGCCTGGAAGAAGCTGCGCCCGAAGCTGGCCGACTTCTCCACGCTCCCGACCTTCCCCTTCGCCAAAGAACTGTCGGCCGGCGAGCCGCAGACGCCCGACGAGCCGTTCCGGATCGGCAAGCCGAAGCCGTACAGCAAGTTCGCGAACCTCTTCCGCTTCCATACCTGGCTGCCCGTGTATGTCAATTATGACGGCATCGAGGAGCTGTCGATGAGCCGGCTCACGCAAGACGCCGGCCTGGGCGCGACCGCCTTCTGGCAGAACGACCTGGGCACTTCCTATGGCTTCGCCGGCTACCACGCCGCCTACAAGGAAGGCGCCTGGCGGCATACGCTGCACGGCAAGTGGACCTATTCCGGGCTGTATCCCGTCCTCGAGGCGTCCATCGATTTCAACGACCGGGACGCATATGCCTATTACCTCGCCCGGAGCGAGGACCAGAATTCCATCCTGCTGAAGGCGCGGCTGCGCCAAAACGCCTCCGGCGTCATCATCCCGTCCGTGTCCGGTACCCTGCGGACCTATATCCCCTGGAACTTCTCGTCCGGCGGCTACCTCCGCGGCATCGTGCCGTCGGCCTCCGTCTCGATGAGCAACGACCGCTTCGAGCACAACCAGCTGCTCTACCGCACCACCCTTAGCCTGCGCGCCTACACGATGGAGCGCACGCCCGATTCGCGGGTCTATCCGCGCTTCGGCATCGGCGCCGACCTGGGCCTCAGCTACCGCTGGACGCCCGGCCTGTTCGCCCCGTCGGCCTACGCCTACCTCTACGGCTACCTGCCCGGCCTGCACGAGACGCACGGCCTCAGCTGGAGCGTCCTGGGCTCGAAACGCTTCGACGGAATGTACAGCGAGCCCTACGCCAACCTCTCGCCGCGCGGTTTCGGCTCGTCCGTCCGGAGCCTGCTGGCGGCATATGAGAAGGCGTTCAAGGCTTCCCTGAACTACAAGCTGCCGCTGCTCCCGCTGGACTTCGCGCTGGGTCCCGTCGCCTATCTGCGCAACTTCGAACTGACCCTGCACGGGGACTACACGGCGTTCGCGTCGCCGAAGACCGGCGGCGCGCTTTACAGCGCAGGCGCGGACCTCGCCGCCGTGTTCGGCAACCTTGCCTGGATCCCGTATCCCACGCGGGTGGGCGTGTCGTACAACTACAACGGCGGCCCCTCCTACGCGGACTTCGTTGCGCAGGGGCTGCCGCTGGAGCGGCATGTCTTCTCGCTGATCTTCAGCGTCGAGATGTGAGATCGCCGATCAGGTCGGCGATGACGCTTTCCTAATAGAAGAGTTTGCGGTCGATGCCGCTGCCCATCACCTCATAGCCTTTGGCGTTGAGGTGCAGCCAGTCGTTCTCGAAGAGATAGGCGGGATCGAGCCTGTCGGGATCGTCCTGGCTGGCGACCATCGCGGCGAAGTCGATGACGCCGTCGAAGACGTCGGCCGTGCGGATCCAGGCGTTGAGCAGCTGGCGGCCCTTCTCGTGCTCGCCGTTGCCGTCTCGCTCATAGAAACTGCCCTTGGCGGGCGTGACCGTGGCGCCGATGACCTTGATGCCGCGGGCGTGCGCCTCCTCGGCGATCCGGGTCCAGACGGCCTGGATGCCTTCGGCGATCTCGGCGCCGGGACGGCCGCTGCCGAGGTCGTTGGTCCCCTCGAAGAGGATGACATATCTGACGCCGCACTGGCCGAAGAGGTCGCGCATATAGCGGCTCTCGCCCGTGGGGCCGAGGCCGCCCTGCAGCACGCAGTTGCCGCCCAGGCCGAAGTTCAGCACGGCGAGGTCGCGGGTGCGGGGATCCTGCAGCAGGGAGCGGGAGAGCTGGTCGGTCCAGCGGTCCTGCCCGTCGGTGGTGGTGCCGCGGCCGTCCGTGATGGAGTCGCCGAGCACGCAGATGGCTCCGCTCTGGCGGACCGGCAGCACGTCGATGGCGCTGATGGTGTACCAGTGCGCGGTCGAGGCGGCCGGGGCGCTGAAGTCCTCCGTGTCGCCCAGGGCGATGTAGGAGGTGGTGCGCGAGCCGGGATGGCTGGTCAGCGGCAGGTCGGAGACCTTGCCGTAGTGGATGGTGATGGCGAGGTTCTCGCGCGGGGCGAGCTGGAAGCGGACCGGGTCTGAGACGGCCTCCGCGCCGGGCGCCATCGTGACGCCGCGCTCGCCGCCGAAGGTCAGCGCCACGCTGCTGCCGGCCACGGTCTCCGGGCTCGCGCCCATCGTCGTGGCGCGGGCGATCTCCACGCCGAGGATCTCGGTCTCGGTCTCGTTGAAGAGATTGGACAGGTGCAGGCGGATGTCCGTGCCGCCGACCGACACCTGTACGATCTGCCGGAAGGAATTGCCTTCCAGTCCGGGCTGAGGCGGACGGTTGTGGGGTTCTGCTATCTGGAGGGCGGTGGCCCAGGTGGTGACCCAGTCGCGGGACTGTGCACAGGAACACAGCGCGAGGGCGCACAGAGCGAGGGAAAGGATGGTTCTCTTCATAGAAATACTGGAATGCCCAAAGATATCGAAATAATTCGGGAATTTCGTCCCGAAAATTTTTTGCTTCTTTTTTCTAAACAAAATGTATCACATTTGACAAATCTATCACGAATTAATCGTACTTTTGTGGATGATTGGTACTTTGGTGACCCGCCGAAGACCATCAAAAACGTCACCTCGGGCACGGCCGACGAGGTCCCGCTCCGTGACGTATGGTACCGGAAGGTCGCATTCTCATAGAAACACCACCGTTTCTTGCGTCCAAGGCCGGTCTCGGGACCGAGAAGCCGTTGATGGCCCATCCTTCCCCTGTGGTTATGCAAGAAGGGCACCCTGGTTGGTGGGTGCCCTTCGTTTTTTGTATCCGGTCGCCGCTATTCGGCGCGGCGGAAGCGGCGGATGTCCATCAGGACGGGACGGCGGTCGGCGTCATGGACCGGCATGCCCAGCTCGTCGGAGCGGAGGACCTTGGAGAGGAGCGAGTCGACCGGCTGCCCGAGCGGACGGGCTTCGGCCGGGAGCGGACGCTGCGAGAAGGTCTGGAAATAGCCCACGCAGGCGTCGCGCCACCATTCGGCGTCATGCTGCTGGATCTCGAGCTTGGCGGCCGTCTCGGCGAAGAGCGCCGGGGCCACGTACGGCTCCAGGCCTGCCCAGGTGCGACGGAACGCCTCGACCTGGCGCACGCCGGCGTCGTAGTGCAGGCAGATCTCGTCCCACAGGGTGCGCCCGGACTTCATCCGATAATCCCAGGGCAGATGATGGAACCAGAGGAGCAGCTCCTCCGGGCAGGTCGCCGCGTCGTCGTACTGCGACGCGAGCGGCTCGTTGTACTGGTCGACGTTGCCGGAGCCGCCGCGGGTGCGGTCGAAGCCGATGCCCGCGGAGTCGGCCTTGTGGTAGTAGGCCGGCGTCCAGTCGGGCCGCGCAAGGCGCTCCCACGGCATCGGGCCGTAGTGCGTGCCGCCGAAGAGGTGGTGCAGGCCGAGCGGCATCTCGTAGTCGACCACGGCCTCGCGGGAGGCCATCAGCATGTCGCGCACCGGCGCGACGAAACGGGCCGAGAAGGCGGCCCCGGACATGCCGTCCGGCCGCAGGAAGGTCTGGCGGATCCACTCGTCGGCGATCTCTTCGGCGCCGAGCTCCGGATTCCAGGCCAGGCGGCCGAAAGCGTACCAGTTGGCCTGCGCGAAGACATAGCCGCAGAAATTGGGGTCCTGGCCCGTGTTGGCCACGCCGGCGATCGCCGTCACCATCCGGGCGACGGTGGAGCCGGCGCCGTCCCGGTAGGTGTCGGCGTCCAGGCACTCCTCCCAGGTGGTGCCGTGGTAGGCCATGTGGTGGGAGAAGCCGAGATATTCCTGGGTAATCTGGAATTCCATCATCATCTGCGTGTCGTGCAGCTTGCCGAAGAGCGGGCTGAACGGCTCGCGCGGCTGGAAGTCGATCGGACCGTTCTTGATCTGGACGATCACGTTGTCCGCGAATTTGCCGTCCAGCGGCAGGAACTCCTCGACGGCCTGGTTGGCCCGGTCGGGGCTGGTGGGGCTGTAGACGAAGGCGCGCCACATCACGATGCCGCCGTAGGGGGCGAGGGCCTCGCCGAGCATGTTGGCGCCGTCGGCGTGGGTGCGGCCGTAGTCCTGCGGACCGGCCTGCCCCTCGGAATTGGCCTTGACCAGGAAGCCGCCGAAGTCAGGGATGGCGGCGTAGATCTCGGCGGCCTTGTCCTGCCACCATTTGCGGACCTTGGGATCCAGCGGATCGCCGCTCTTCAGGCCGCTCAGGGCGATGGGGCTGGTCCACTTGATGGAGAGATAGGTCTTGATGCCGTATTCACGCAGGATCGCGGCGATCTTCGCCACGCGGGCGATGTGCTCCGCGTCGAGGATCAGCGGGTTGGCGTTGACGTTGTTGAGGACCGTGCCGTTGATGCCCACGGAGGCGCAGAGTTCGGCGTAGCGCCGGATGCGCGCCTCGGGGATGTCGGGCGAGGTCCACTCCCACATCGATTTGCCGGCATAGCCGCGCTCGACGGTGTCGTCCAGGTTGTCCCAGTGGTTGAGCAGGCGGAGGCTGTAGTACGGCGCCTCCTGCACGTCGATGCCGGGACCGGCCTGACCGAGCACCTCGGCGCGCTGCAGGGCGTAGACGCCGTAGCGCAGGCCCGCCTCGGAGCCGGCGTCGATATGGCGGACGCCGTCCGCGTCGTAGATGTGGAAGCCCTCCGTGGGCAGGGTCGGATCGACGGCGACCTGCACGGAGGCGAGGACCTCTTCGTAGGGACGACCGGCGGCGAGCCAGAGGTCGGAGCCGTCCTGCGCGACGGGGACGGGTTGCTGGCAAGCAGCCATGAGGACCGCGCCTGCCAGGACTGTCAGGAACAAGGATCTATGCATAGTAAGACTTTGTTATTCAGCTTGTTTGAATGATTCGCTGGGCGACTTGAACATCCGCTTTGCGTCCCGGACGGTCATCCCGGTGGAGCTGTCTCCGAGGTCCGGAACGTTGAACGACTTGAGGTTGTAGCCATAGAAGCGGGAGCTCTTCTGCGGGAGGACGAACGGCTTGGTCGTGCGGCCGTCCGCGTCGAGGTGGCAGAAGTAGGGCTTGCCGTACTGGCCGTCGCCGCGCTTGCTGGCGAACACGAACCAGCGGCTGTTGGAGGACCAGCTGTGGTAGCTGTCGGACTTGTCGCCCTTGATCTCGGTCATCGGGCGCGTTTCGCCCGTCTGCAGGTCCATCAGCTGCAGGGTGCACTCCGTGTGGAAGAGCGGGAAGGTGCCGTAGTTGGCCGCGCTGAACATCAGCCAGCGGCCGTCCGGCGAGGCCTTGGGGTGGCAGGCCGAGGCGTCGTGCGCGCGGGCGCTCCAGACGGTGTCCGCCTGCTCGGAGATGCGGCCGGAATTGGCGTCGAAGGCGGCGCGCACCAGGTCGTATTTGACGTTCTGGATCTCCTGCGGGACCGGCAGGGTGTCGGCCACGCAATAATAGACGGCCTCACCGTCGGCGGAGAAGCACGGGAAGGTCTCGAACTTGTCGGCCCGCGCGACGTGCGGAACGTTGATCATCAGGTTGTTGTCGAAGTCCGCGACCGTCAGGTCGGAGGCCGTGTCGTAGACCTCCATCCGTTCGCCCGCCAGGGAGTGGAAGCTCGGGATGATGACGTTGGTCGAGAAGACGCCGAAACGGCCCGACGGGTGCAGTTCGCCGTAGACGGTGCCGGAGAGCATGCCCTGCGTGTTGAGCGTCAGCTTGCGGAGCTCGCCGTCCTTGTTGAGGATGGCGCCGCCGTGCGGGCCGCGGATGTAGTAGAGGGAATAGTCCCCGCGCGACTGGCCGTGGACGTGGCAGTTCATGCAGGCGTTGTCTGTATGCTTGTAGTCGCAGATGACGACTTCGTCGAAATTCTCGACGCAGCGCTCCACGATGGACACTTCGTTGAACATCTGGTAGGACGGCTCGATGAGGCGGTAGGTCAGGTAGCCGTCGATGGTGTCTTCGCTGACGAAGATCCGCCAGCTGTCGCTGACCGGCTTGCCTTCGACCTCGGCCGAGGCCTCGACCTGGATGGTCTTGCCGGCCGCGTCGGCCAGGAAGGCCTTCCACGCGCCTACGCGCCATTCCACTTCGGCGCCCTTCATCGTGACGGACTTGCCGTCCACGGTGAAGGTCGTGCGCGCCTTGCGGACGCCCTTCATCGCATAGCGGAAGTTCAGCGGCGCGATGTTGGCCGGAATGGTTACTTCCTTGTAGTCCGGATAAATCACCAGGGGGCCTTCGCTGCCCGCCACGGCCGTGGCATTCTCACGGTCGCCGCAACCCTGCAGCGACAGGCAGGCCGCCGCAAGGAGAAATAGGAATATGGTCTTGTGTCTCATGTCTTAGTGTTCCGTTGCTTGCAGGTAGTAGTACCAGTAGGTGTCTTTGTAGCGGGACGGGTTGCGGAAGAAGCGGCCCATGCGGTCGATTTCTTCTTTGGCGATCCCGTATCGGGCGAGATCCTGGTCCGTCAGCCGGTCCTGCAGGCTGAGCCAGATGAGGGCGGCCTGGTGGTAGGTCGGGGACGGATCCGGGGACTTGGAATAGTCTTCCATGAAATGCTCCAGGTCGAGGTTCATCAGGTCGTAGCAGCGGAGGTATTCACGCGCCACGGCATTGTCCGGATTGGCCGCGAGGAGGTTGGTCAGGATGTCGCGCGGGACGTCCGAGTGGTGGACGAAGTCCCGGCGGGCGAGGTTGGCGCGCGCCTTGTCGAGCTGCGCGCGCGCCGCTTCGTCCTGGCAGCCGGGCATCATGCTGCGGGCCCATTTGCCATAGAAAAGCGTCTTGCTGAGCAGGTCGAGGTATTTCTGCGCGGCGGCGTCTTCGCCCGAGGCGAGGTTGACCCGGGCCAGGCGCACGAGATAGCGCGCGCCGGTGTGCTTGGGCGATGCCTGCAGCGCGATGATGGCGCCCTGCTCCGCGATGGTCATCTCGCCGACCTGGAACCAGGCCTCGCCGGCCAGGCAATTGGAGAAGGCGGAGCGGTCGGTGGAGATGCGGATCAGCAGGCCGGCCACGTTGTTCTGCGAATGGGCGAAGAGAGCCTGGCTCATGTCGCCCTTCATCGCGTGTGCGAGGTTGTAGCAGTAGCTCGCCTCGGTCATGTAGAGATCCTTCCGGGAGAGCTTGATGACCTTGTCCCAATGCTCCCGTGCCACCTCGGCGTCGAGGCCGATTACGCGGTCGTAGTTGAAGCGGGGCGTTCCCCAGGCCTTGCCGTAGTACTGGTGGAACGGGGAGCCGAGCGCCCAGACGCCACAGGCGAGCAGGAGCGCGGCGGCCACCGGCTTCATCCAGGCGCGCCGCAGCTGCAGCGCCAGCAGGACGAGGGCCAGGTAAGCGAGCACCACCACGGTGTAGCGGGTGATGTAGAGGTTGCCGGTCTCGCGGAAGAAAGACCAGACGTAGAAGGCTGCGGCGATGCCGAGCGAGGGCCAGTGGCCGAGGAATTTGCGGGAAATCCTGTAGGCGACGGCGCCGATCCCCGTCAACAGCAGCGCCACGAAGAGCGGGCCGAGGACGGGCAGGTGGAAGAACTGCTCGATGAAATCGCTGGCGAAGCGCGCGAGCCAGCCGGAGCCGCGGTAGGTCTGGAAGATATAATCCCAGTCATAGACGAACAGCGTCATCTGCTCCCGCCGGACCAGGTGGTACGGATATCCGAACTGGAAGAAGGCGAAGGCGGTCAGAAACGCCACGGCGGCGGCGATGGACCCGGATTGGTTGAGCTTTCCTTTCATTGTGCTACGCAAATATGCGAAAAAAATTTCACTCCATCGCCTGCAGGTAATAGTACCAGTAGGTATTCTTGTAGCGGGAAGGATTCTGGCCGAAACGGCCCATCCGGTCGACCTCGGCGGTATCTATGCCATAGCGGCCGACCTCCGCGGGGTTCAGCCGGCCGTTGCGGCTCAGCCAGATCAGGATCGCCTCGCGGTAGAGACGGCCCGGGACGGGGTCCGGGAGGTAGTCCTCCACGAAAGCGTCCAGGTCGTAGCGCAGCAGGTCGTAGCACAGCAAGTAATTGCGCGCCAGCGCATTGGAAGGATTGGAACGGAGCAGTTCGAGCAGGATGGCGCGCGGCTCCTGCGAATGGTGCACGATGTCGCGCCGGATGAGGTTGGCGCGGGCCCGGTCGAGCGCTTCGCGCGTCTGACCGTCCTGCGCGCCGGGCATCACGCTCCGCGCCCACTTGCCGTAGAAAAGGGTGCGGCTCAGGAGGAAGAGGTATTTCTGCGCTGCGCCGTCCTCGCCCGAGATCAGGTTGATCCGGGCCAGGCGGACCAGGAAACGCGCGCCGGTATGGCGCGGAGAGGCCTGCAGGGAGGTGATGGCGCTCTGCTCCGCCACCGTCAGGTCGCCCAGCTGGAACCATGCCTCCCCCGCCAGGGTGTTGGTGAAGATGCTGCGGTCGGAAGAGACCGGGAACAGCAGCGTGTAGTGGTGGTTCTGGGGATGGTCGAAAAGCCGGTCGCCCAGCGCGCCCTGCATCGCCTGCGCAAGGTTGTAGCAATAGCTCTCCTCCTCGACGGGCAGGTCCGCCTCCGCGAGCCGGAGCACCCGGTCCCAGCGCTCGCGTGCCACCTCGACATCCAGGCCGAACGCCCGCTCGAGCCGGAAATCGGGGAAGCCCCAGGCCTTGCCGTACTCCTTGTGGAACGGGGCGCCGAAGGCCCAGGCCCCGGCGGCGAGCAGCAAAGCTGCCGCCACGGGCCTGGCCCAGGCGCGCCGCAGCTGCAGTGCCAGCAGAACCATAGACAGGAATCCCAGCACCGCCACCGTGTAGCGGGTAAGGTAGAAGCCGTCCGTCTCGCGGAAAAAAGACCAGAGGAAAACAGCCGCGGCGAAGCCGAGCGCAGGCCACTGGCCGAGGAATTTGCGGGAAATCTTATAGGCTGCGGCCCCGATTCCCGTCAGCAGGAGCGCCACGAGAAGCGGGCCGACGGCCGGAAGATGGAAAAACTGCTCCAGGAAATCGCCGCACAGGCGCGCCAGCCAGCCGGCGCCCCGGTAGGTCTGGCGGAGATAATCCCAGTCGTACACGAACAGGTCGAGCTGCTCCCGCCGCACCAGGTGGTACGGGTGCGCGAACTGGAAAAAACTCCATGCCGCCAGGAAAGCGGCTGCGGCACAGATGCGCGCGGCGTATGACTTGCAGTTCCCTTTCATATAAACGTTTAAAGATACGAATAATCCGGCAAAAAATGGAAAAGGGCGGTCCTCACGGAGCGCCCTTTTCGTCCAACCAATCTAACTTATAGTATAACCAACAAAAAGGTGATTATTCAGTAGGATAACCCGGGTTCTGGTACGCAGCCTTCTCGGCCTTGTCCATCTCCATACCGTTGATCTGCTGCTGCGGGATCGGGCGGAGGTACATGTACTTCTCGATCGTACGCTTGATAGTAGAAGGAGTATGGTCACCCCAGTTGGAGCCGCTGATGGTGTAGGAACCGGCGCGCTGCTCCCAGGTCTGGGTGCGGGCGAGGTCGAACCAGCGGAAGCCTTCGCCGTAGAGCTCACGCATACGCTCGTCGAGGATGAAGTCGAGCGTGATGGTGGCAGGCGTGGCGGCGACGAGCTCGGCGCCGAAGTCGGCGACGTACTCGGCACGCTCGCTGTTCTTGTAGGTCCAGTTACCGGCACGCTTGCGGAGGACGTTGAGGTTCTCGCGGGCCTTGGCGTTGTTGCCGGTCTTGAAGGCAGCCTCGGCGGCGATCAGGTAGAACTCGGAGAATTTCAGGATGTTGTACGGACGGGTACTGGCGGCGTTCGGGGAACCGAGAGCCTTGTCCTTGTCGTAGTCCGTACGGTAGCAACCGAGCTTCCAGAGGGACGGGTAGGCGATGCGGCTGAAACCGTTGAGGTCGAAGACGAAGTCAGCACGACCGGGAACGGTACCAGCACCGACATTTGCGCAAGGATCTATCCATTCGCCCTTTTCGTTCTTCTTCGTATACTTGATGTCGTCCAACACTTCCGGGATGAAGGAAAGCACGCGGCCACCCTTTGCGATCGCCATGCCATTGGCACCGGTGACGCTTTCATTCTTGATGCCAGCCTTCTCCCAGTTGCCGTAGTAGGCGGAGGTGAAGGTACCCTCGAAGCGGGAGTCCTTGGTGATGTCCTGGCTCGTGAAGACCTTGATGGCCTCGTGGGTCGGAGCCATACGGGTCCAGGGACGACCGATCTCCTGGCAAGCCTCACGCTGCACGACACCGACACCGCCGATGTTGAGCGTACCGTGGTTCCAGTTCATCATCCAGCCGGAGAAGTTGTCCGGGGCGTTGCCGCCGGAGTAGCCGAGGCTGGCGCCGTTGTACTGCTCGCTCTTCTCGGTGTGGTCCGCAAAGAGGAGGATCTCCTTGTTGCGGTCGTTCTGGGCGAGGTTGACGTCACGGAAGGTATCCATCAGGCCGTAGGGGCCCGGGTTCGCGATCGCGGTCTCGCAGACGGCGAGGGACTGGGCGAAGTACCAGGCGGCGTCGTGGCCGTTGAGGTCCTTGCGGTCAGCGGCAGGATACGTCGGGATGTCGTTGGGGTTCTCGAGCCACCAGCCGAAGGTCAGGTAGGCCTTGGCCTGGACGAGGCGGGCGACGTTCTTGGTCACGCCACCGACCACGCGCGGCGTCTCGGGAAGGGCGGCGACGGCGTCCTCAAGGTCGGCGAAGATGGCCTTGTAGACCTCGGGGACCGTGTTGCGCACGGAAACGCGGGACGGGGAGCTATTGAACTTGAGCTCGCCGGAACCCAGGTCGAGGGGCACGCCGCCGAAGGTCTGCACGAGCTGGAAGTAGTACCAGGCACGGAAGAACTTGGCCTCGGCGATCAGCGCGTCGGACAGGCCGACCATCGCTGCGTTCTCGATGATGCCGCTGGCGGTGTTGATGTTGGAGAAAGCGCTTCCCCAGAGGACTTCGCCACGGCAAGAGGACGGATTCATGCTACCGACGCCGGAGAGATCCGGGTCCTTGAAGTTGCCGTCGCCGGACTGGCCGTAGGTGGCCTCGTCGGTGCCGGTGGTGTTGAGGCTATAGTAGTAGGCCTGGCCGTAGAAATAACGGAGGGAGGCATACAGGGAGGTCAGACCGCCTTCGACGCCGGCCTGGGTCTGGAAGAAGCCCGGCTCGAAGAAGGTACGCGGCTGCTCGTTGAGCACCTTGTTGCAGGAAACCGTAACGGTGGCGACAGCGGCGAGCGCGGCGATGATATATGTCAACTTTTTCATATCCGTGTCCGATTAGAAAGTGATGTTGATACCGAAGAGATAGTTGCGGGTATTCGGCGTGTTGGTACCGACGACCTTCTGACGATAGAGATAACCGGCGGAAGCCTGGAAGCTGCCATCGTTACCACGGGCGTTGGGTTCGGGATCGAGACCGCACTCGTTGTGGAAGGAGGAGAAGAGGACGAACGGGTTCTGGGCGGTGGCGTAGACGCGGAGTCTGTCGATGCCGGCGCGACGGAGAGCGGGGATCTTGTCGAAGTTGTAGCCGAGGGTGATCGTACCGATCTTCAGGAAGGAACCGTCGAAGTAGGACAGCGTGGAACCGTAGAGCGGGTTGTCGTTGCTGTTGAGTCCACCCGGACGCGGGTAGCGGGCACCGGGGTTGTTCTCGGTCCAGTAGTCGACCTTGATCTGGCCACGACGGCCGGTCAGCATGTTGAGGTAGCCGCTGGAGCCGTGGAGGGTGGAGATCAGGATACCGCCGCACTGGAAGTTGCCGAGGATGGTGAGATCCCAGTTGCGATACTGCAGGTGGGTGTTGAAACCGCCGAGGAACTTGGGATCGGCGTTGATGGGCACCTTGTCGTTATCGTCGATGGCACGGACAGGCATGCCGTTCGCGTCGTACTCGCCGTGATACTTGACCTTGATGTCACCAGGCTCTGCACTCGGCTGGAGTTTGTTTCTCAGCGCGTTTTCGCGGTCTTTCTGTGCCTGGTCCCCTGTCGGGATCTGCCACAGACCGTCATACTCGAAGTCATAGAGGCAGTTGATCGGCATGCCGACGAACCAGCGGTTGCCGCGGTCCTCGGTCTGGCCGGATGCCAGGGAGACAAGCTTGTTGCGGTTGGCGTAGATGTTGATGCCTGCATCCCACTTCCAGTCGCGGGTGTCGATGATCGTACCGTTGAGGGAGAGCTCGATACCGCGGTTCTGCGTGCTGCCGATGTTGGCGGTGTAGCTGCCCACGCCGGCGGTGTCAGGAAGCTTGAGGTTGAGCAGGATGTCGTGCGTGTTCTGGCTGTAGTATTCGATCGTACCGGTGAGTCTTCTGTTGAAGAAACCGAAGTCGATACCGAAGTTCCAGGTGTTGGAGTATTCCCAGCCGAGGTCGGTGTTCGGAAGCGTGGACACGTAGTAGCCGGTCGCGTAGGAATCGCCGAAGTTGTACGGACGGGTGCCGAGGGAACCGAGGGTCTGGTAAGGGTTGATGGCCTGGTTGGAGGTCTCACCGTAACCGGCACGGACCTTCAGTTCGTCGAGCCAGCCCTTGGCGCCGGCCATGAAGGGCTCGTTGTGGATGTTCCAACCTGCGGAAACGGCAGGATAGGTGTGCCACTGGTGACCCTTGGCCAGACGGGAAGAAGCGTCGGAACGGACGGCGGCAGAGATCATGTAACGGTCAGCATAGGAGTACATCACACGGGCCATGTAGGAGACCAGGCCGGCCTGCCAGTAGTTGGCGGCGTTGGGGCTGACGGTGATGTCCTCGGCGTTGGCCTGACCGATGTTGTAGTACAGGAACTGCTCGTTGGGGATGTTGCGGGCGGACATGCCGTCCTGCGTGTAGGTGGTCTGCTCGGCGGAGTACATGGCCACAGCGCTGACGTGGTGCTTCTCCGCGAAGATGTGGTCATAGCTCAGCAAGCTCTCCAGGGTCCAGTTGATGGTCTGGTTGTGGCTGATGCTGGCGCTGTTGGGGTTGGCGACGTCGAAGCTGTTGACGCCCACGCCCGTGAAGCTGCCGCTCTTGTTGGTGCGGAAGTTGGCGCTGGCGGTCTGCTTGAAGGAAAGGCCTTCGACCCAGGGGGCGCGGACCTCGATGTAACCGTTGTTATAGGAACCGAAGCCGAAGTTCTCGCTGACCCAGCGGTCGGCGTAGGCCTCGATGTTCTTGCGGGTAGGGATCCAGACGTTGTCGAGCGGCATGCTGGCGCGGACACCGTCGGTGGCGGAAGCCGGGTCGAGGATCGGGGTCAGCTGCAGGATGCCATAGAGGCCGAGCTGGTTGCCGTGGGAACGGCTGTAGTTGGTGTTGGTGGAGAAGCCGATCTTGAGCCAGTCGGTAAGATTCTGGTCCAGGCTGCCGCTCAGGGAGATGCGGTCGAAATCCTGCGTCGGGACGACGGCCTCATCCTTATAATAAGTGACACCGAAACGGTAGCTGCCCTTCATCGTGCCGCCGACGACGCTGAGTTCGTGGTTGCGGACGATACCGGTGCGGTAGAAGAGATCCTGCCAGTCGGTATCGACGCCCTTCTTCTCGAAGCCGTCCTTGTTGGTGAACTTGTTGGCGAGCTCACGCATCGTGGTGAACTCGGCGCCGTTCATCATCGGATACTTGATGGCGTTCTTGAAACCGATGTAGTTGTTGAAGGACACCTTCGGGGCCTGGCCGGCAACACCCTTATAGGTGGTGATCAAGATCACGCCGTTGGCACCGCGGGAACCGTAGATGGCCGTGGAGGAAGCATCCTTGAGGATGTCCATGCTCTTGATGTCGCCGGTGGCGATATCGGAGAGGGAGCCCATGAACGGTACGCCGTCCAGCACGATCAGAGGATCGTTGGAAGCGGACAGGGAACGGTCGCCACGGATGCGGATCTCAAGGCTGGCGCCAGGACGGGAGCTGGTCTGGGACATCTGCACGCCGGCCACACGGCCGTTCAGGGAGCGGGAGAAGTCACCGGCAGCCACCTCGCGGAGGTTGTCACCGCCCATCGAAGCGATGGAACCGGTCACGTCCGTCTTACGGGCGGAACCGTAGCCGATCACCACGATGGCGTCCAGAGCCTCGGCGTCGTCAGAGAGGACGACGTCGATCTTCGTACGCCCCTGCACGGGCACGCGCTGGGTCGTATAACCCATGCACGAGACCTCGAGCGTAGCCGAAGGGCTCACCTGGAGGGAATAAGTTCCGTCGACACCGGTCACGGCGCCGACCGAAGAATTCGCGACCATCACGGCTGCGCCGATGACGGTCTCTCCGCTCTTGTCCGTGACCGTACCGCTGACAGTGATGTTCTGTGCGAAGGCAAAGAACGGGGCCGTCAGGCAGAGGGCCGCGAGCGCGAGCGCTTTCTTAAGGTTGAATTTCATAAACGAATGAGTTAAAATTTTAGTGGAATTGGTTCAAAACATTCGCTACAAAAATATTCGTTATTTAAATTGGTGTTTTTCAAATTTGAAACACACCCTGTTGATTTTGTTCCTTACCCTTTGCTGTAATGGTTTGTTTTGTATTTTTGTATCAAAAATGAGATAAATAATGAAAATACAGTCTCTTATCCTTTTTCCGATTTTGATGTGCCTCACGCAGCCCCTGGCTGCCCAGACAGCGCGCCTCTACACACCGGATAACGGATTGCCCAATACGCAAGTAAACCAGATCTGCCAGGACCGCAGCGGGATCGTATGGATCTGCACGGAGGGCGGACTCGTCCGCTTCGACGGTGTGGATTTTGAAACCTTCCACCGCGACCGCGAAAATCCCAACTCGATCACCAGCGATTCCGTCCACGACATCGTCGAGGACGTCAACGGGACGATGTGGGTCGCGACGGCCAGCGGCCTCAACCTGTTCGACGCGGACTACAACTCTTTCCTCCGCTATGAACTGCGGGACGAGCGGCGGCCCGAGAACATTCCTTATATAGTCAAGATCCTGGAAGTCCCCGACCGGATGTCGGGCAGCCGGCTCTTCGTCGCGACGGGCGGCTACGGCATCTTCGTCATCGACACGCGCACGCGTACCCTGCAGGAAGAGCGGCGCAGGCTGCTCCTGAGCCACCTGCCGACTGAATATATCCACACGCTGTTCCTGGATGCCGACCGGCATCTCTGGGTCGTGCCGGAAGGCACCAGCCCGACCGTCATCCTGGACGTGGACACGCTCGCGCCCGCGGAAGGAATCTCGATCGACCCGCTGCTGGCCGGACGCTGGGACAAGGTCCGCGTCACGGCCATCGCCGAGGATCCCGTCAGCCGCAACCTGCTGATCGGCACGTCCACGGACGGACTGCTCGTCTATGAGAGCGCGACGCGCACCCTGCGCAAGGCGCGGGGGCGGAGCGCCGCCACGACGGTGGCCGCCTCCGTCCTCTTCGACACGCAGAGCGAGACGGCCGACGCGCGCAGCTTCCTGCTGGGCGACGAGAACGGCGGCCTCCTCCATTTCGACACCCGCACGGAAGAGACGCATCCCGGCTCCCTGCCGTCCATCCGGCAGGACGTGGGTCGCTGGAAGGCCACTACGGCCACGGTGGACAACCAGGGCAACATCTGGCTGGGACTCTACCAGACGGGCGTGCTCGTGGCGCCGAAATCGATGTTCGGCTTCTCCTATCTGGGATTCAACGCGCAAAACATCCCGGGCGAGAACAGCGCCTGCGTGATGTCGCTCTACGACGACGGGCGCCGCCTGTGGGTGGGCACCGACGGCGCGGGCCTGTTCTGCCGCGAAGGGCAGCGCATCCGCAATTTCACGCGCGAGAATTCGCGGCTGGACAACAATGCCGTCATGGCCGTGACGGGCGACCGGCACGGCGTCCTCTGGATCGGCACCTATGCGGGCGGCCTCTACGAAATGGACCCGTCCGGGAGCATCCGGCCGTATCCGTATGGCACCGGGCTGGGGACGGAGCGCATCCGCTGCCTGTCCTATGACGCGAAGCGTGACCGGCTCTATGTCGGCACCTATGGCGCCGGCCTCGCCGTCATCGACGGCTCGACACACCGCATCGTGCAGCACATCGCCAACGACGACAACCTCTGGGTCAGCGCGCTGCACCTGGACGACGCCGGGATCCTGTGGGTCGGCACCTACAACGGACCGAAGCGGTATGATCCCGATTCCGGCGAGTTTGCCGCCTTCGATTTCCAGCAGGAAGGCGAACCGATGCGTATCTACGCCATCAGCAGCGGTGCGGACGGCTCGCTGTGGCTCGGGACGGGCGAAGGCGTGTACCACGTCGGGGCGGACGCCTCCCCCATCCGGCAGTATACGGAGAAGGACGGCCTGGCCAACAACGTGGTGCGCAGCATCCTCCGCTCCGGCAACGAGATCTGGCTGTCCACCGCCAGCGGCCTGTCCCGGCTCTCACCGGAGACGGGCACGATCAGCAGCTATCACGCCTCCGACGGCCTCCAGGGCAATGAATTCCGCTCCGGCGCCGCGTGCATCGCCCCGTCGGGACGGCTCTATTTCGGCGGCACCTCCGGCGTGACCGCCATCAACCCCGCGATGATGGACGGCGGCGTGCACAAGGTGCCGCAGGTCTCCCTGTCGCGCCTTTCCTTCCTCAACCGGGAGGTGGAATACGACCCCCAGCTGGCAGGCCGCAACCTCATCGACAAGCACATTTCCCAGGCGACCCGGATCTCCGTGCCGACCGGCGTGGACCTCTTCTCCCTGGAATTCTCCGCCCCCGAATACACCAACCCGCAGCGCATCAGCTACGACTACCGCCTGCGCGGCTATGATTCCGATTGGAAGACGGCCTCGTCGCGCATCCGCATGGCGACCTATACCAACGTCCCGCCGGGACACTACCGCTTCGAGGTGCGCGCCTACTTCGAGGGCGCGCCCGAGGACTACACCGAGCACGCCGTCGAGCTGCACGTGGACGCGCCGTGGTACCGCACCGGCGTCGCGACCATCTTCTACATCATCCTGCTCATCGGCGTGGCGCTCCTGCTCCATCATATGTTCATGCAAAGGCGCGCGCGCAAGCGCGAGCAGGAGGACGCCGAGCTGAAGGAACTCCGCCTGGGCCTGTTCACCAACCTCACCCACGAGATCCGCACCCCGCTCAACCTGGTGATGGGTCCGCTGGGCACGCTGCGCGTGACCGAGCAGGACCCGGCCCGCAAGGACACCTACAACCTGATGTACCGCAACTGCCTGCGTATCAACCGCATCGTCAACCAGTTGATGGACCTGCGCAAGATCGACGCCGGCCAGATGCCGATGCACTTCCGCGAGACGGACGTCATCTACTTCATCAAGGACATCATGCAGTCGTTCAGCAACCTGGCGCAGACGCGCCAGATCGACTTCGCGCTGGAGGCGCCCCGCAAGGAAGAGATCCTCTGGATCGACCAGGGCAACTTCGACAAGATCATCTACAACATCCTGTCCAACGCCTTCAAGCACACGCCGGAAGGCGGCAGGATCCGCATCCGCGTGTCCGAGCCCGCCCCCAACACGGGCCAGCTGCGGCCGGACATCCGCGAGTGCGTCACCATCCGGATCTTCAACTCCGGCAGCCAGGTCGAGGAGGCCTATCTCGGCCGCATCTTCGACCGTTTCGTGCAGGTCAATCCCCACGACGCCCTGTCGGGCTCCGGCGTGGGCCTGAACCTGACCAAGATGCTGGTGGAACTGCACCACGGCACGATCAGCGCGGAGAACGAAGAGGGCGGCGTGGAGTTCCGCGTGGTCATCCCGGCCGGCAACGCCCACCTGACGCAGGAGGAGCTGTCCGAGACGCCGCACCACAAGGACCTCTATGTCAAGGCGCCCGACCTGCACCAGGAAGAGCACGAAGACCAGACCTACGCAGCCGCCGGGAGCAAGGAAGAACGCCGCACCGTGCGCGCCAAGAAGAACATCGTCGTCGTGGAAGACGACGCCGAGACGCGCGACTACCTGAAGTCGCTGCTGGGCGACCTCTATAACGTCACGGCCTGCGCAGACGCGCAGGAGGCATGGCCGATCGTGGCCGGGACGAAACCCGACGTCGTGGTCACCGACCTGGTGATGCCGGGGATGAGCGGCAGTGAATTCTGCGCCCGGATCCGGCAGACGCCCGAGACCGACCACATCCCCGTGATCATCCTGACCGGCGAGAATTCCGAGCAGGAGGAGCGCGTGGCCAACGACAGCGGCGCCGACAAGTTCCTCTCCAAGCCGATCTCGGTGGACCTGCTGCTCAGCAGCATCTCGCAGGTCATCACGGCCCGCGAGGCGGTCAAGGACAAGTTCGGCGTGACGATGAATTTCGACTATTCCGGCATCAAGATGGGTTCCGCCGACGAGAAGCTGCTCCGCCGCATCGTGGAGAGCGTCAGCGCCCACCTGGACGATCCCGACTTCGGCGTGGCGACGCTCTGCGAGGACGTCGGCATCAGCCGGGTCCACCTCAACCGCAAGCTCAAGGCTTTCGGCAAGGACTCGCCGGGCACCCTGATCAAGACTTTCCGGATGAAACAGGCCGCGCACCTGCTCGTCGACAACCGGGTCAACGTGTCCGAAGTCGCTTACCGTGTGGGCTTTGCGTCGCACTCCTATTTCTCGAGTTCCTTCAAGGAGTTCTTCGGGATGACGCCGCGCGAATTCGTGACGCGGCACAACGAAAACCCGGACGACGAAATGTTAAAAAAGCTACTGGAGTAGTTACAAAAACGGCAATTGTTTCAATTTCGACAGGGTTTGATTCCAAAATCGCTTGTTGGCCTTGTCGAATTTGTTACTTTTGCCTCCGAACGTATACTATTACCTTTTTATATGGACAAGAAGAGATCCCTCCTTTGCCTGGCAGCGGCCCTGCTGCTCGCGATCCCCGCTGTTGCCCGCGACTTCCCCGGCATTACCGACGCGCACCTGGCCCCCGGCCGGTTCCCGCTGATCGAACGGGGCGTGCCCGTGGCCGTGGTCACGGACCCGGCGGACGCCCGCGGCATCCAGATCGCGGCGGAGACGCTGCGGGAGGATTTTGCCCGCGTCTGCGGGCAGAAGGCACCCGAAGCGGGCAGCCGCGCCATCCTGGCCGGCTCCGTGGACAGCCCGCTCGTCCGTGGACTCGCTGCGCGGGGCCTGATCGACCTGAGCGCGCTGAAGGGACAGTACGAGAGTTATTTCATTTCCACGTTAGGCCAGATGGTGCCGGGCTACGATGACGCGCTCGTCATCGTCGGGGCTGATATGCGCGGCACCATCTATGGCCTGTACGAGATCTCCGAGCAGATCGGCGTGTCGCCCTGGTACGACTGGGCCGACGTGCCCGTGCAGCATCAGGAGACGCTCTCGCTCGCGGCCGGCACCTATGTGGCGCCGCAGCCCGCCGTCCGCTACCGCGGCATCTTCCTCAACGACGAGGCCCCCTGCCTGACCTCCTGGGTCAAGAATACTTATGGCACCGAATACGGCGACCACCGTTTCTACGCCCGCGTGTTCGAGCTCCTGCTGCGTCTGCGGGCCAATTTCATGTGGCCCGCGATGTGGGACTGGGCCTTCTATGCCGACGATCCCGAGAACAGCCGCACGGCCGACGAGATGGGCATCATCATGGGCACCTCGCACCACGAGCCGATGGCGCGCAACCACCAGGAGTGGGCGCGGCGCAAGGGTGCCGACGGCCCCTGGGACTACACCGCCAACCGCAAGGTGCTCGACCGCTTCTTCACCGAAGGCATCGAACGCGCCAAGGGCACGGAAGACCTGATCACCATCGGCATGCGCGGTGACGGCGACGCCGCCCTGGGCGTCGAAGGCCAGGAAGCGCGATACATCGACCTGCTGGAAGGCATCATCAAGAACCAGCGCAAGATCATCCGCAAGGTCACGGGCAAGCGCCCGGAGCAGGTCCCCCAGGTCTGGGCCCTCTACAAGGAGGTCCAGCAGTACTATGACCTCGGCCTGCGCGTCCCCGACGACGTCACCATCCTGCTGAGCGACGACAACTGGGGCGACGTGCGCAAGCTCCCCACCGCCGCCGAGCGCAAGCGCAAGGGCGGCTGGGGCATCTACTACCACGTGGACTACGTGGGCGCCCCGCGCAACTCCAAGTGGCTCAACGTCACACCTATACAGAATATGTGGGAGCAGCTCCAGCTGACCTATGACTATGGCGTGGACCGCCTCTGGGTGCTCAACGTCGGCGACCTCAAGCCGATGGAATATCCCATCGACCTCTTCCTGTCGATGGCACGCACGCCGAAGGCCTTCTCGGCGGAGAACCTGCTGGACCACACGCGCGCATTCTGCGCGACGGCCTTCGGCGAAGACCAGGCCGCCGAGGCGGCGCGCATCCTCAACCTCTACTGCAAATACAGCGGCCGCACCACGGCCGAGATGATGGACCGGACCACCTACGACCTCGCCTCCGGCGAATTCAAGCAGGTCAGCGACGAATTCGCCCGGCTGGAAGCCGAGGCGCTGCGGCAGTTCCTGTCCCTCGCGCCCGAGGCGCGGGACGCCTACCGCCAGCTCATCCTCTTCCCGGTCCAGGCCCTGTCCAACCTCTATGAGATGTACTACGCGCAGGCGATGAACCTCGACCTCTACGCCAAGGGCGATCCGGCGGCCGACCGCTGGGCCGACGTCGTGGAGCGCTGCTTCGCGCGCGACGCGTTCCTGATGGAGCAGTACAACAAGGAGATCTCCGGTGGCAAGTGGGACGGGATGATGACCCAGAAGCACATCGGCTATTTCTCCTGGAACGACAACTTCCCCGCAGACCGCCTGCCGCGCGTGATGCGCATCGGCGAAGTCGCCCCCGGCGGCTTCTGCTTCGCGCAGGACCACCGCGGCTACACCGCCATCGAGGCGGAGCACTATTTCGCGGCGCAGGCCGCGGAAGGCACCCGATGGACGCTCATCCCCGACATGGGCCGCACCCTCGGCGCCCTGGCGATGCTGCCCTACACGCAGCCGGCCGAAGGCGGCGCGCTGACCTACCGCGTACAGCTGCCTGAGGGCGTGGACAGCGTCCGCGTCCACGTGGTCACCAAATCCACGCTCGCCTTCAACAACACCGGCCACCGCTACGAAGTCTCGCTCGGCGGCGCCTCGCAGACACAGCATTTCAACGCCCTCCTCAACGAAGACCCGCAGAACATCTATTCGGTCTATTACCCGACCGTCGCCCGCCGCGTGGTGGAGACCGTGTCCGAGCTGCCGGCCTCCGGCGGCTGGACCGAACTCGTCCTGCGTCCGCTGGATCCGGGCATCGTTTTTGAAAAAATCGTCGTGGACTACGGCGGATATACACCCCAGTTCCTGTTCGGGACCGAGTCGGCGGCGTTCCGCCGGGCGGAATGAACGATTCTTGGTGTATTTTGAAAAAAATCCGGAACGTGCCGTCCCGGATTTTTCCGTATATTTGCTAAACTGGATAATTTGATCAAAACAATAACCTATGTCCAACAAACCCAACGGAGCCAACGGCTTCTACAAACTGAGCTGGATGCAGCGCATCGGCTTCGGCACGGGCGACCTTGCCCAGAATCTCATTTTTCAGACAGTCGCGTGTTACTTGATGCTGTATCTCAC
>ONQP01000123.1 GCA_900319975.1 uncultured Bacteroidales bacterium
TCCGGAGACACGCGCGATCCCAGCAGTTCCCCTACCGGGGAGGCCAGCATCTCGATACCCGCCTTGATGATGACGGCCGAGATCAGCGTGCCCAGGATGCCATCCAGCGAGACTCCCCAGAGGAGCATCACCCCGGCCGATACGAGCGTCGCGAGCGTGATGACGGCATCGAAGAGCGCGTCGGACCCGGAGGCGGTCAGCGCGTCGCTCTTCAGCCGGGTCCCTTGCCGCTTCACATACCAGCCCAGCAGGAGCTTGACGACGATGGCCACGACGATCACGACGAGGGTCGTGGTCGTATAGCTGGGCTCGGTCGGTTCGATGATCTTCTTGACGGACTCGATCAGGGAGGTGATTCCGGCCGACAGGACGATGACGGCGATGAGGATGGCGCTGAAGTACTCCACCCGCCCGTAGCCGAACGGATGCTTGCGGTCCGCGGGACGCTGCGAAAGCTTCGTGCCGATGATGGTGATGACGCTGGAAAGCGCGTCGCTGAGGTTGTTGACAGCGTCCATCACGATGGCGATGCTGCTGGAAAGGAAGCCCACAAGGGCCTTGAAGGCGGCCAGCAGGACATTCGTGACGATGCCCACGATGCTGGTCCGGATGATTTGCGCGCTACGGTTCATGTTGCAAAGATACGGATTTTATTTACTACCTTTGGTCTCCGAAATGAAGAGAAGAGCCATCTTAACCTTATCCTGCCTCCTGGCAGGCCTATCCGCCGGGACATCCTTCGCCCAATCCCGCCACGAATCCATCGACAGCATCACCGTCACGGCGACCCGCGTGCCCGTGGCCCTGCATAGCACCGCCCGCATCGTCACCCTCCTGGACAGCATCACCATCGCCTCGGCCCCGGCCGAGACGGTCAATGACCTCCTCAAATACGCCCTGGGCGTCGATGTGCGCCAGCGGGGCGCCATGGGCATGCAGACGGACATCAGCATCCGCGGCGGCACCTACAACCAGGTCGCCGTCCTGCTGGACGGGATCAACATCACCGACCCGCAGACGGGGCACAACTCCTTCGACTTTCCGGTGAACCTCTGCGACATTGAGCGCATCGAGGTCCTGGAAGGGCCCGCCGCTCGGGTCTATGGCACCTCTTCCCTGCTAGGTGCCATCAACATCGTCACACGCAAGACTCCGGAGAACGCCGTGACCGCCAGCGTGGAAGGCGGTTCCTTCCGGTCCCTCGGAGCCACGGCATCGGCCGAGATCAAGCACCGGGGCGGTTTCAACGGCATTTCGGCCGGGTATCAGCGCAGTGACGGCTACAGCCGGAATGCTGCCGGTGGGCTGAACAGCGACTTCAGCGCCGTCAAGGCCTTCTGGCACGGTGCGCATGACTTCGGGCGCCGCGACCTCCGCTGGCAGGCCGGCGTCAGCAACAAGGATTTCGGCTCCAGCACCTTCTACAGCGCCAAGTTCGACGACCAGTTCGAGCACACGCTGAAGACCTTCGCTTCCGTCAAGTCGGAAGGGAAAGGCGCCCTGCACTTCACCCCGGCCCTGTATTGGAACCATGGAGAAGACCGTTTCGAGCTGTTCCGCGGCGCCCCGGACAAGTATCCGTTCAACCACCACAAGACCAACGTCTTCGGTGCGAACCTGAACTTCCGGGCCGACACCCGGCTGGGGCAGACGGCCTTCGGCGCCGAGGCCCGGCACGAGCGGATCATCAGCACGAACCTCGGCGAGAAACTGGCCGATCCCCGGGGGGTCTATGCCTGCGGCCTGGACCGGACGGCTTTCAACCTGTTCCTGGAACATCATGTCGTCCTGGGGCCGCTGTCCGCATCGGCCGGTCTTACGACGGTCTATAACACGGGAAACAAGGAGGGAATCCGCCTCTTCCCGGGCATTGACGCCAATTTCCGGATTACCGATGCCGTACGACTCTACGCCTCCTACAATACGTCCTACCGGATGCCGACCTTTACGGAGCTGTACTATTCCGTGGGCGGTCACCTGGCGGACCCGAACCTGAAGGCCGAGAAACTGCGCGCCCTGGAGGGCGGCCTGAAATTCCTCGGCCGGGGC
>ONQP01000075.1 GCA_900319975.1 uncultured Bacteroidales bacterium
CGGGATCGCGGGGTTCCGCGAAGAGGAGATCGCGCCGCTGTTCGCCGAGGCGCTGCCGCTGGCGAACGTCGCGCTGCCGGAGGGTTTTGTTCAGATTCTTTCGGCAAGGCAATAGGTCGGATTAGACCGTCGGGGTCAGTTCGCGCAGGCGCGTCTCGATGATGTCTATAAGTCGAGGGGAGACGCCATTCGCCTCGGCCAGGGGTTTGAAGTCTTTGAGTGTGTCTCTCACGGTCGTGATGTACTTTGCCGGATTCTTGATGTCGTTCTGGGCGGCGAAGGCCAACAGGTCCTCGACGGTGATGTCCTCGTGCTTGCCCCGGACGGAGAACTCGTGGAATTTCTCGGGCGCGGCGGCCGTCTTCAATATGAAACAGAGATCGTATGCGGGGGAGATATGCCAGGCTCCGTCCTTCTCCATGATGAAGGAGAAATTCTTGGCGTGGTCGTCCGTGTTGTTGGTCAGGACATTGAAAACCATACGCAGGAAGAGCTCGTTCATCTCGACCTGGGGGATGGAAAGCAGCCTGCAGGTGGAGAAGAGGCCTTCGTAGTTGTCGGCCTCGGGGTTGACTGCGGCGAGCGTCTGTGTGAAGACTTTCTCGCCGGCGCGACGGTCGAAACGCTCAGTCAGGAAGTGGCGGGTCCCATCCACTTCGATCAGTCGGGAGGGCATCATCGTGATGCCGGCCCGGGTGGCCAGGTCGTACCACGTCTTCTCGATCTCGGAGATGCAGAGCTCCGGGGTGTTGAATTTGAGGATGTAATACTTTCGGTCGCTTCTGGTGGATGTCTGTCCGGAGTAGATGTTGCCGTCCGCGTCCATCGCGATAATCGCCTTCTTGAACCGCCCGCCGGCGGATGTGCCGACGGCCATTAAAGCCTTTTGCGTCAGGGTTTCTTCCGGAGAAATGATTGCACGCTCCCGGTCCTGCTCGATCTTCCTGGCCAAATCATACAGCTTGGGAATGATGAGTTTCTCGTCCGGGCTGAAGGCGTCTTCGCTGCTGGGGATGAATTCGAGCGCGCCCATGGCGCGGCTCCCGACGAAGGAGAGCTTCGCCAGCGGGGTCTTGTCTTTCTCGTGGAAGTGATGCTCCGCGAACCACTGGTCGAAAAGGGTGTTGCCCCAGTCGTCCGGAAGTGAGTCTGCGATGAAAGGGGGGAGTTTCTGGTATTTGGCGGAGTCTGTGTTGCCATAGACGGCAAAACGGGCCGCGAAGTCCTTTGATGAAGCGGTCAGTGGTGCGATGTCGAGTCCTGATGAGAGATAGTCGGGCGAAAAGAAGAAATAGGAGTTTCTTTTCGCCGGGTTCCAGCAAAGCTGTCCGATTTCCTGCCCCCAGAGCATGACGCTCAGGCGGCCGGGATCCATGTTTCTAGCCATTCTTCTTCCTCCTTACTCTTTGTTGCTGCTCCGATGCTGAAAGATACGGATTGGCAGGTTGTTCCGGAATCAGGTCGTCTAACCGGTCGAGCAGGCCGACCGGCCGGAGCAGGGCCATCAGGTTGGTGATGTTCATGTTGGTGATGGTGCCTGTCTCGAACTTGTGGACCGTGGAGACGGATACGCCGGCGGTCGCGGCCAGTTCGCTTTGGGAAAGGCCCGTCATCAGTCTGTAGTCCTTGAACCGTAGTCCAAGCAACTGCAGGATCTGGCTATTTGAATATCTCTTTAAGTCCATCTGGTATTGTTCATTGTTGCTGCAAATATAATTAATTAAAGGTTAATTCCAAAATTATATGTTAATCTATATTTTATTACAGCTTTGCACAAAAGTGTGGATTTCTGGAGGGAGATTGCTATCTTTGTGAAAGATATGGGCAACAAGAGAGAATTGTTGAAGCGGGTCCGGGAGATGGAGGCGCGCTACGATGAGCTGGCGCGCGTCCTGGACGAGCTGGACGAGGCCGTGGCGGCGTTCGAGCGCTTCGGGCCGGAGCTGCAGAAGCTGCGGGATTATATGGAGTCGGGGCAGTGGAAGGAGGATTTCGAGGCGGACGAGGCCGGGCTGATCCCGCCCGGGGTCAAGCGGGGCGTCCTCTCGGAGGACGGGCTGTATGATCTGCTGCTGGAGGCCGACTTGCACGCCAAACGGCGTTGAAATACGATAAGAGGGGACCCGGTTGGGCCCCCTCTTATCGTATAAGCCGCGTTCTTGCGGCTCTGGCGTCGCTAGAAGAGCGGATGCGCTTCTTCGACGACGAACCAGTCGTCTTCGGCGTGGGAGATGTAGCCGTCGGGGACGAAGTTGGTGCCGGTGCCCTCGGCGAGGTTGTTGCCCGGGTCGAACTGGTAGAAGCGGCCGCCGGTCACGAAGATGCGGGCGGCGCCGGTGTTCTGGTTGATGTCCGGGCTGGTGCGGTTGGCGTCGTAGCAGTTGAGCGTGAAGCGGTTGCCTTCGGCGTTGAACGCGCCGCCGTGGACGTGGAGCTCGCCCGAATGGACGTAGAAGAGCTCCCCGCCGTGGTCCTGCTGGCTGAAGGTGCCGGCATTGACCACGCAGGTGGGGACGCCGTCGTAGAAGGTGCCGGAACGCTTGCCGCGCTCGGTCCAGACCACGCGGGTGGGGGCGACGAACTCGGCGTCGCCGTCGAAGGTCAGCGTGGTGTTGGCGGCGCCGTTGGTCTTCATATAGCAGATCGCGTCGGTCTCGACGTCGGAGGTCACCTTGCCGCTGCCGGTGAAGGTGAGCTTGGCGCCGTTGAACAGGTAGATGTTGCTGTAGAACTTGGACTGGTCGGCGGCGCTGACGCCGAAGTTGTAGCGGCCCGCGAACTTGAGGTCGCGCCCGTTCAGGTCGATGGTGACGTCGTAGCCGGAGCCGAAGGTGAAGTAGTCCTTGCTGTAGAGGTCGAAGTTGAGCTTGATGTTCATCACGGTGTTCTTCTTGACCCAGTAGGCGTACTCGTAGGCGGCCTTGATGTCGGCGAATCCGTAGTAGAGGTCGTCCTCGCCGTCAAGGGTCAGGACGACGGTATCCCACCTCGGGAGGGAGTGTTCGGGCTGGACATAGTAGATGCTGTCGTAGTCGCCGGCGAGGATGGGGTTCCCCCAGCTCTGGCGTCCTTCGGCCGTCAGGAAGACGTTGATGTCCTTCATCAGCTCGAAGACCTGGACTCTGCCGCCGTCGGAGAGCGTGAACACCTGGGCGTTGGAGCTGCTGGTCTCGATCCGGAAGATATAGACCCTGTAGTTGACCGTGCTCAGGATGCCCGGGTTCAGGGTGCGCCAGATGAGCGTCTTGATCTGCCCCATGGTTTGGATGAAGTTGATGCCGCAGCCGGAGGAGCCGTATTTGCAGTCCACGGTGGCGCCGTCGGCGTAGACGTAGAGTTTGTTGACCGTGCCGTAGACCTCCACGCCGGCGGTGCCGTAGTCGAGGTTGAGCCTCTCGATGTAGTTGCTGCCGCTGTAGGTCATCTTGAGCATGTCACTGGACGTGTGCGCCACGATGCCGGTCGCCTTGCACTTGATGAAGGTGACGGCGCCGGCCGTGACTTCCATATCGCCGACGGTCAGGAGCTTGGAGCCGGTCTCCTTGCTGCCCAGGGTGAGGTCGTGCGTGGAGGTGATCATGTCGATCATCTGGTCGGAGGAGGTGGCCGTGATGGTGGTGCCGGCTTCGGCGTTGTTGATCAGGAGGTCCACCCGGCCGCCGTCCATCACGACGTTGCCGCCGTTGATGGTCAGGGTCTCGATGTGGACGCCGTGGCCGATCACGAGCGTGTTGGTGGCGGTGGTGGCGGTGATGGACTTATAGACGGTCTCGGTGCCGGACGACGCCAGGGCCACGGTGGTCGTGGGCAGGCTGAGGTCCATCGCCACGTCGGTGGCGTCGGGCAGGGTGATGGTCAGGCTGTTCTGCGCTTCGGCGGACTCGCCCTCGCAGTTGTCCGTGATCACGAGCGGATGGCCTTCGGGGGTGACGACGGGCTCCGAGAAGGTGAGGCCGATGGAGGCGTTGCCGCCGATGGCGGGAATGGCGATGGTGGCGTTGTCCTCGGTGGAGATGCCGCCGGCTTCGGCGCTGACGACGTTGATCTCGACCTTGTCGCCGTCGGCGATGGTGCTGAGCCCGTCGGTGATGTCGGCGGGCGAGGAGGCCGTCAGCTCGACGTAGTTGATGCCGGCGCGGTAGAGCTTGCCGCGCGCGAACTCACGCGTGGCCCAGGACTTGACGTCCCGGAGCTCGCTGCCGACGCGCGCCTGGAGCTTGAGGTCATAGGTGCCGGCCGGGATGGGCAGGAACACGGTGCGGTCTTCCGCGGCCGTGGTGGCGGGGAAGGTGACGCTGACGCTCTGGCTGCCGCCCTCGGAGTAGGTGAGCTTGGGAAGGGAAGTCTCCGAGAGGTTGCCCGAGGTGAAGGTGCCGGACAGGTGCTGGGTCGAGGAAGAAAGGATGAGCTCCGTGGTCCCGGCAGGGAGGTTGTTGAAGCTGACCTTGATCACGGCCGCGAGGTGGTGGAAGGTGAGGGAAGAGCCCCAGGTGGCCCACATCGGGATGACGGTCTTGACGAGGTCTTCCTCGTCGACGGCCTGGGTGTCGAACGCGATGGTCTCCGGGAGGGTCATCGTCAGTTTCTTGCCGGCCAGGCCCGTGACGCTGGCGGCGGGGAAGGCGGTGAACGCCTCCTCGCCGACGGCCAGCACGGGCGCGCCGGCATACTCGAAGCGGGCGCTCTCCTGGCCGCTGTCGGCGGGCCGGATGTTCCAGACTTCGCTGGCGGAGCCGTCGGCGTTGAAGACCTTGATGGCGTCGCCGTCGGTCCAGACGATGTTGACGTCGCGGACCGCGGCGCGCGTGAGGTTGCCGCCGTCGATGGTGGCGGTGACGCTCTTCTGGATGTTTTCAGGGATCTGATCCTCTTTCGCGCATGCGCAAATCAGCATGGAGGCGGCCGCGAGGAGGGCTAGTGTGTAGTGTCTCATCGCGTGCAGGATTAAATGTCTTCGGGGATCAAGGGGTCGGTGCCGCCGCTGCCGACCAGGATCGAACTTTCGACTTCCAGCTCGAGCACGGTCGTTTCCGGGGCCAAGTAGGTCTTTTTCACGTAAACTTGCATAAATATTGAGTTGAATTGGGTTTCTAAGGTAAGATTTCCGCCAAATATAACATTTCTTGTTCAAATATTTTTCCTGCAGGAAATTTTTCAGCGGAAAATGCTAGGCGCACAGTATCAATTATTTATAAAAAAACTCAAAAAAAACGTCAATTGCGGGGCGGAATTCGTGAATTTCGTTGCGTTGCATTCGTTTTTTTTTATGATATTTGTAAGTACCATTATGATCAGAAGCACGACCCTCCCCGTTGCAGTGCTGCTGCTCTGCACGGCTCTCTCTTTACTGTCTTGCGACAGGACCCGCGAACGGGAAACCGCACGTTCCAATGACCAGCCCCTTCCGCTTCAGCACCGGGAGTGGGTGCCGGAGGAGGGTGCGCGGCTCCTTGCTCTCGTGGACAGTATGGAGCATGTGGGGGAGATCTCCGAGATCCGCGCCGCCTTCAACCGCGGCGTCGCCTACGACATGATGCGGCGCTTCCAGGTGGCGGAGATGTATTATCGGCGTGCCTACGAATCCTGCAACCCCACGGAAGACGGCTGGGAGGCCTACCTCACCATTGCGGACAAGCTGTCCGCGATCCGGATGGTGTCCGGAGATTTCGAGGGGTCGCTGACGGTCGCTTCCGAGGCGGTGGACCGCGCCGAGAAGGCCGGGGAGCTCACGGATTCGCGGAAGATCAACCTCCTTTGGAATATCTCGCAGTGCGAGCTCCAGCTCGGAATGTATGACGAGTGGGAGCAGCTCTGCGCCATCGTCTACGATTTCCTCCGGCAGGAGTTGCGCGACAATGGCTGGCATACTTCCAGCCGCCTGCTCATCTTCACGGCCGCCACGACGTCGGCCTATATCGACCGCTCCGAATACGCCAAGGCCGCCTACTGGCAGACCCGCAGCGAGGAGGAGATGAGCCTGTACGACGAGTCGCAGGGCCGCCCGGGGCTGCTGAAGGATTATTCGTGGCGGATCGCGATGAACAAGGTCTACATCTGGCGCGCCGAGGACAAGATCAAGGAGGCGGAGAAGTTGTACGAGGAGACGCTCCCGGAGATGATGGAGTCCAGCGACGGCATGCTGAAGGCAGCCGAGTACCTGATGTCCGTGGGCCGCTACGCCGAGGCCGCCGATATGTTCGACAAGGTGGATGCGCTCTTCCCGGGGTTGTCGCAGTATCCGTCGATGAACCTCAGCAACCTCAAGGAGTCGCTGATCCCGCGCCTGCGCGCCAACCTCGAGGCGGGCCGCACCGCCGAGGTGGTGAAGCTGGCGCGCCTGTTCTGCTCGTCGTTCGATTCGGCCCTGGAGGTCCAGCGGCAGGACAACGCCGCCGAGCTGGCCACGATCTACGCGACGCACCTCAAGGACGAGCAGATCGCCGCGCAGAAGGCCGAGATGTCCCGTCTGCGCATCTTCTGGCTCGTGGCGGTGCTGGTGTTGATTTCCCTTTTCTTCTATATTTATGACCGCGGCCACCGGCAGCACCTCAAGATGCTCTCGATGGAGCACCACAAGCTGGAGGAGGCCTACGGCGACCTCGCGCTGGCCAACCTCCGCGTGGAGGAGTCGTCGCGGATGAAGTCCCACTTCATCCAGCAGATCTCCCACGAGATCCGCACGCCGCTCAACATCCTCAGCGGCTTCAGCCAGATCCTGACGGCCAGCGGGATGGAGCTCGGCGCCGATGAGCGGGACGAGATCAATCGCGGCATCCTGGAGAATACCGGACGCATCACGTCCCTGGTCAACAAGATGCTCGACCTGTCCGACGCCGTGTCGGAGCGTTCCGCGATGCCGCCGGAGTTCGTGACGGCCGGCCAGATCGCCAACGCGGCCGTCCGCGAGTCCGGCATCACCTCGGCGCAGCACCTCATTTTCATGATGGCGGCCGACGAAGTCGTGTCGGACAAGAGCCTCAAGACCAACCTCGCGCAGGCTTCGCACGCGCTGGCGATGCTGCTGGACAACGCCCAGAAGTTCACGCACCCTGCGGTGTTCAAGGGCGAGGAGTACGACGAGAACCGCCGCGAGTACGCCCGGCTGGAGGTGTCCGAGCTGGAGGGCCGGATCGCCTTCGTGGTGGAGGACACCGGCATCGGCGTGCCGCCCAAGGAGGTGGAGCACATCTTCGAGGAGTTCGTCCAGCTGGACGACTATTAT
>ONQP01000006.1 GCA_900319975.1 uncultured Bacteroidales bacterium
CAAGCAGAAATTGCTGGACGCCGGCCTGGATTGGATGGCCGGCAGTACCGGCAACCTGGGCTATGTGGACTTCAGCGGCATCGCCAACCGGATGATGGAGAGCGGCAGCGCCTGCTCCGCCACCTTCACCCTGACGCTGACCGACGGCGTGGGGCAGACCGTGGAAGGAACCTTCGCGCTGGACGTGAACCCCTTCAAGGCCACGGTGAATATCCCTGCCGTGAATATCTGGGCCAGGAAGATGACCGGAGTCACCGCCGTGGTGGCCGATGTGGACGCCATCCCCGCCGATGCTGTCCTGGGCCTCCAGTGGAGCACGGACGGCGCCAAATGGAGTGCGGAGAAAGCATCCGTGTCCGTGAGCGGCAATACCATCCGCTTCGGCGACGTCTCCGGCCTTGAGCCCGCGGTGGCCTACCGCTTCCGCGTGGTGCCCATGCACCTGACCGACCGCGCCTCCGCCACGGCGGGTTCCTTTACTACCGAAGCCGCCTTGCAAATAGGGAACAGCGGTTTTGAGGAGTATACGGAGCAGCGCAGTACGACACCCGTAGCCATTGTGAGCGACTTCAAGGTAACCTGGTGGCAGCTTTATGGCAACGCCTCCGAGGCCTGGTGGGGTGTCAACGCCTTGCGGACCATTGAGACCGACCGGATGGCCAGCGGCTATCAGGATTACAAGACCTACCCTTGCGTGGCCCTGTTCAACTCCGGATCCTATTCCGGGAACAGCGTGATGCTCGCAACGGTCTATATCGGCAATTCCGTAGCGTCGGAGATCGCGCATGGCGATACCAATTATCCCGGAGAGATATTCCTGGGAACGGCCAACAACAAGAACAAAGGCTCCTGGGCCAAGACCTCGGAGGGCCACGCCTTCGCCAGCCGGCCGGCGGCCCTGTCCTTCATGCACCGCTTCAACCCCAACGGGGCGGCCTATTATGCCCAGATCCAGGTGCTTGACGCCTCCGGCAACGTGATCGGGACCGGCGAGAAGAACGACGGCACGGCTGCCGTCGACGCCTGGACAAGGGTGACCGTCCCCGTCGTTTATACCGTAACCAACAGGAAGGCCGCATCCATCCGCATCAGCATCCGTTCTTCCAAGGACGGCGGGGAAGGTGCCAGAAAACTGTCAGATATTTCCACGCTCTCGGGCAAGCACAAGATCTACTGTGGCAACGCCCTGTATGTGGACAACGTTGAACTCCTTTACGAATAATCGAAGATGAAAAGAATACTCTATATCATTGCAGCGGCCGTCATGGTGGCGGCCTGCGGGACCAAGAGCCCGCTGCCCGGGGGCAACGGCCAGCTCTCCGTCACGGCGGTCCGGGAAGGCGCCTTTGCAACCAAGGCCAATGATGTGCTGGCCGATTTCGTGGTGGACATCGTCCGCCCGTCCGACGGCTGGACCCTGCACTATGACCGCTACGTCGACATTCCCCGGACCATTTCGCTGGGCAGCGGGGACTACACCCTTACCGTGGCGTCGCCTGTGTTCCGGCATGCCGCCTGGGACCTCCCCTGTTACAAGGGAAGCGCCGAGTTCACCATCCGCGTGGATGAACTCACGCCGGTGAATGTCCTGGCCGGTCTCCAGAATATGAAGGTGAGCTTTGTCCTTACCGACAATTTCAAGAACGAGCTCAGCTCCTATTCCATCGTGGTCACCAACGCCGCTTCCTGGGATGCACCGGATGCCGGAGAGCGGAGTCTTACCTGGTCCTCCCTCACCGGTGACGTGGAGCAGAAGTCCGGTTATTTCTCCGTGGCGCCGCTCCGCGTGAAAGTGGATGGCTACCGTGCGGTGGACAACAGCGAGACCCACTCGGAGCTGCTGATTTCCGACGTGGCGGCCAAGGACCACCACATCATCACCCTGGACGCCCGCGTGACCGGCCAGATGAGCGGCATTTCCGTTATCATCGACCCCTCGGTGAACGACCGGGAGAGCACCGTGGAGGTGCCCGGCTGGGGTGAAGTGCCCGTGCCCGGCGGCGATGAGCCCGGTGACGATCCGGGCGACGACCCGCAGCCTTCGACCGTGCCTACCATGGTCTGGGAGAAGAATCCCACTTTTGCCCCGACTCCCATCAAGGAGGAAATGGATGTAGAGATCGTGATCGAGGCCCCGGAGGGCATCCGCGATTTTGTGGTGGATGTTGATTCCGACGTGCTGGGCGAAACCATTGCCGCCCTGGCGAATACCAGCTATACCTACAGCCCGGAGACGCCTTTCCGGATGGACCTCATCAACGATGCGTCGCTGATCGCGGCCCTTGACGGCATGATCCCGGTGGCCGACCAGCTGAAGGACCGGAAACACGTGGATTTCTCCCTCTCCCAGCTGGTCCCGCTGATTGCCGTGTACAACCCCACGAGCGGCTCGCGGCACACCTTTACCCTGAAAGTTACCGACAACAAGGGCCAGAGCCTTGAGAAGGACGTCGTATTCTATGCCGAATAGCAAGATGAAAGCCAAGTATTGCCTTGTCGCGCTGCTCGCGCTCGTCGCCTGCTCGCGGGAAGCGGACCTGCCGGAGGGGACGGGCTATCTCTCCGTACGGCTGGCCGCCGACCTGGCGGTGACGCCGGTCGTGAAGGCCGAGGCCGGCGAGCCGGACCCCGCTTTCTCGCTGGAGATTATTCCGGCGGGGGGTGGTGAAAAGGTGACGGTTGCCGATTATCGGACGCTGTCCGCCGAGCCGTTGGTCCTGCCCCGGGGGAAATATACCGTCAAGGCCGTTTCCGGCCCGGATGTCCGGGTGAGCTGGGAAGAACCCCGCTATGAAGGGGAGACGCAGGTCACGGTCCTGCCCGACCGTCTCACGGAGGCGGTGGTCACTGCATCGCTCGCCCGTACCATGGTGACCGTTGAGTTCGACCCCGAGACGGACCGCTATTTTTCCGACTACCGCGTTCGCGTCAGCAATGAAAGCGGGGACGTCCTGGACTTCAGCCGGGCGAACGGGAATCTCTCCAAGAAGGGATACCTCGCGGCCACGGCCCTGGAATGGGAACTGTATATGGTGAATACCCAGGGCACCGCCTATCGGGTAGGCCCTGTAACGATCGACGCCGTGGATCCGCGCCAGCACTACCACTTCAGGTTTTCCTTTGACCGGACCCGGGCTGCGGAGGGCTCCTCGCTGCTCTGCGTCCTGGTGGATGACTCCCTGAACGAGAAATATTATCAGTTGGATCTGGATTTCTCCGGAGACGGACTGCCGTCCATAAGCGGGCAGGGTTTTGACCTGGCCGACGGCATTGCCGTGAAAAAAGGGGACAAGGAAAGCCGGAATGTCGTGGATTTCCGCGCGCCCCAGGGTATTAAATCCCTTACGCTGAGCCACGGCGACGCGAAGATGCTGGCGGCGGGGCTGCCGCAGCACGTGCAGCTGGTGGACGCTCCCGCCGCGACGGTCGCTGCCTTGAACGGACTGGGCCTTGCCGTGCCGTCGCTTCTTTATG
Source organism: uncultured Bacteroidales bacterium (assembly GCA_900319975.1). Classification (GTDB taxonomy): domain Bacteria; phylum Bacteroidota; class Bacteroidia; order Bacteroidales; family UBA932; genus Cryptobacteroides. The sequence goes on from ONQP01000006.1 coordinate 3,475, forward strand.
GAGCCACGGATGCATCCGTGGACTTCGGCCCCTTCCTGGCCGGTCTTCCCATGGGGGACTATCTCCTTTCCCTGGATCTGATCGACACGCGCAACCGCTACAGCGCCGCCACGGTGGTGCTGTCCGTGACCTCGCCGGTGGACGCCGAGGCCACCACCGTGAAGCCGTGGGCAGGATTCGCCATCCTGAACGGCCGCTGGTTCACCGACGGGCGTCCTTCCGGCCTCCGCTTCCAGTGGAAAAAGGCCGGAGATGCGGCCTGGACCGATTACAGCGGGGCGGTGAACTATAACGACGCAGCCGCCACCTTCAGCGCGGAGCTCTATGGCCTGCAGGCCGCTACCGCCTATATGTTCCGGGTAAAGACGGACAAGGAAGAGGAAACCCGGGAAGTGAACTTTACGACGGCGCCGGCCGGCACCATTCCCAATCTCAGTTTTGACGATTGGTACAAAGAAGACAAGGCCTGGTATCCGGGTGCCAATGCCGCAACCCGTGTCTGGGATTCGGCGAACGGCGGCACGGCCAGTTTCGGTACGGTCTCCACCTCTCCGGAAGAAAGCGACGTGGTGCGTGGAAAGGCCGCCCGCCTGGAAAGCTCTGCCGTCAAGGTGGTTGTCATCACCAAGTTCGCCGCCGGCAATATCTTCATCGGCGACTTCGTGAAAGTGTCCGGCGTCGGTGCGGAGCTGGATTGGGGCATACCTTTCTCCTCCCGCCCGCTGGCCCTCCACGGCTATTATAAATACCGCCCCAAGCCCATCGACTTTGCCGAGGACCCGTACAAGTCCAAGCTGGGGGAGACGGATGCCTGTTCCATCAAGATGTACCTTTGCGACTGGAGCGCCAAATTCCGCGTGAACACTTCCAACAAGGTGTTCCTGCAGGACGACGACCCTTCCATCATCGCCATGTGTGACTTCTCTTCCGATGTGTCCACTGACGGGTATGTGGAATTCAACTTCCCGCTGCACTACCGCGACAACCGCACGCCCAGGTATGTCGTGATCGTCGGTGCGGCCTCCCGCCTCGGCGACTACTTCACCGGCGCCAAGGGTTCCACCCTCTGGCTGGATGAACTGTCCCTGGTGTACGACGCGGGACGGCTCTCGGAAGCGGAACGTGAGATTGTCGGATATCGCAACCTGCCATGATGAAAAAGGTTTTCTTATTGCTTCTGGCCGCCAGCCTCGCCTTGCCGGGGCTGGCCCAGGAGAAGTTCAGCCGGGGCTTCGAAGGAAAGAACAAGATATTCATTCCCAAGGGCAGCCTGGGCGGTGGCCTCAGCGCCTCCTGGCGCAATTTCTCGCTGGGCGAGGACGAGGGTTATGCGGTGCTCTCCAAACTGGTCGGCGACCTGCGGGGAGGCTACCGCACCGCCTCCGTATCCCCGTCGTTCGAGTATTTCCTGGCCGACAATCTGAGTGCGGTGTTGAGGCTCGATTATTCCCGGCTGGGCGTGGACCTGGACAACGCTTCGCTCAACCTGTCGGAAGGCCTGGGCCTGAACATCGCCGGGCAATACTATAAGCGCCAGGCGTATTCGCTTGCCGCAGGCGTCCGCTGTTATGTCCCTTTCATGGGCAGCCGGATCTTCGGCTGGTTTGTGGAGGGGTCGGTGAACGGCGGCTATGTCCAGAGCATGTTGTATGAGTTTGACGGAGAGCTGAAGCAGGGGATCTACAACGCTCATTGGAAACTGGCCCTGCGGATGGATCCCGGCATTTGTTTCTTCGTGCACGAGAACTTCGATTTCGAGGTGTCCGTGGGCCTGCTTGACTTCACCTGGAAGATGACCCGCCAGAACGAGAACCAGGTGAAAACCAGTTCCGGGAACAGTCTCGGGACGGGTTTCAACATCGACCTGCTGGCCATCCGCTTCGGCGCACATTTCTACCTGTGATGAAGCATTGGTTGCTAGCCCTCTGCAGCGTGCTGACCGTCAGCTGCGCTTTTCCCAACGACCTGGATTATCCCCGGGTGGTCGGGAACATCGTGGCGCTGGACCTGGAAGACGCCAGGGAGGTGCGTATCGATCCCGGCTCGCGGGAGGTGTCCATCGTCCTGGAGGAATGGGCCGACCCGGGCCACGTGAAGGTGAAGGCGTGCGTGTTGACGGACGGGGCCACCTGCTCCGACCTCGGGGAATGGCTGGACCTCACCCGGCCCGTGAAGGTGGTGCTGCATACCTATCAGGATTATGAATGGACCCTTTCCGCCACCCAGCCCATCGAACGCTATGTCCGCTGCACGGGGCAGGTCCAGGACGCCCAGTTTAATCTGGAGACCCGGAGCGTGTATGTGTATCTGCCGGATACGCAGCCGCTCACGGCTGTGACCTTCGAAGCCATGAAACTGGAGCCGGAAGGCTCCCGCGTCACGCGTACGACCGGGTACGAGAGCGACCTTCGGAGCCTTTCGCTGGTCACCCGTGAAGTGTCTTTCCCGATGACGCTGGATTGCGTCATGGAGCGGAGTTTCTTCGTGGAGTGGGCCGGCGAAGACGTCGAGTGGCATCTCAAGGCCCTGCAGATGAAAGTGACGACGGCCGTGAGCGAGGTGGATGCCCATTGCTATTCGGCCCGCGTGCGCGGCGTCTTCGCCTCCGACGGCTCCCATGTGGCCGTTGAATACAGAAAGGCCGGCGACGCCGGATGGACGGCTGCCGAAGATGCCACCGTGGCAGGCGTAGGCATAACCGCCCGCCTGACCGGCCTGGCCCCCGGCACGGCATACGAGTGCCGGGTGCGGGACGGCGGAGAGACCTCTGCCCCCGTGTCCTTCAAGACGGGAGAACCGATACAGCCGGCCAACCTGAGCTTTGACGCCTGGCATGCCGACGGAAAGGTGTGGAACCCCTGGCCGGAGGGCGGCGCCCGGGTGTGGGATACCGCGAACAAGGCGACGGCTTCCTTTACCGGAAGCGCCACCACGCCGGACGAGTCGTTTGTCGCGGTAGCGGGGCCCGGCAAGAAGGCCTGCCGGCTGGAGAGCAGCTTCGCCGTGGTGAAATTTGCCGCAGGCAGCGTGTTTACCGGGCAGTTCGTGAAGCTCCAGGGCCTCGGCGCGGAGCTGGCCTGGGGTATCCCGTTCACCGGGAAACCCGTGTCGCTGAAAGGCTACGCCGCCTATAAGTCAATGCCCATTACGGACACGGATGCGGCGCATGCCGATCTGATGGGGCAGCCGGACACCGGCCACGTCCTGGTCGCGCTTACCGACTGGCCGGACCAGTTCCATGTCATCAGCTCCAGCAGCACATATGTGGACTTTGACAACGATCCCGCCATTATCGCTTATGGCCGGTGCGCCTTCCCGGAGACCACGGACGGATATGTCTCCTTCGACATCCCGCTGGAGTACCGGAACGGCCGTACGCCGGCGTATCTGGTGATCGTGGCCTCCTCCAGCGCCTTGGGCGACTATTTCACCGGAGGGCGCGGAAGCACCCTCTGGGTGGATGAGCTGGAACTGATGTACGACTGAGAGGGATCTACGGTCTCAAGATTTCGACCTCGCCGCCCAGACCGAGCTTGATGATCTGGGACGAACGGCCCGTGGCGCCCGCGCCGAACGGCTTCGGCACGACGTAGTCCACGGCGCCCTTGATCTCCTCGGAGATCTCGGCGAAGGAGGCCGGCGTCGGTTCGCCGGAGATGTTGGCCGACGTGCTGACGAGCGGCCGCCGCAGGCGGTACACCAGCTCCTTGCAGAAGGCGCCGGCGGGATTGTCCTCCACGAGCGGGATGCGGATGCCCACCGAACCGTCCTCGGCCACCGCGTTGGGGGCCAGGTACTGCGCGCCGGGATAGATGATGGTCATCGGGGCGTCGTTGACCTCCACCAGGTCGATGGCGATCGAGGGGATCTCCTTGATATGCTTCGCCACCATGTCGAGGTCGCAGGCCAGCAGGACCAGCGACTTGGCCTCGGAGCGGCGCTTGATTTCGAAAACGCGCGCGACCGCCTTCTCGTTGGTCGCGTCACAGCCGATGCCCCACACGGTGTCGGTGGGGTAGAGGATCACCCCGCCTTCGCGGAGCACCTTCACGGCTTCCTGGATGATGGGAGTACTGTCCATATCAGAGTCGGTTTTGGTCGAACAGAATGCCGCGCTTGCGCCACCAGAGGATCAGCAGCCAGGCGAAGAGCATGCCGCCCAGGTGGGCGAAATGCGCGATGCCGGGGGCTGCGCCGGTGATGCCGGTGAAGAGTTCGATGGCGGCGAAGATGCCCACCATCCATTTGGCGCTGAGGGAAACGGGCGGGAAGATCAGCGTGATCCGGGACTCCGGGAAGAGCATCGCGAAACCCATCAGCACGCCGTAGATGGCGCCGGATGCGCCCACGGTCGGCACGGAGAGGATCTCCTGGATGTGCGCGATGGCCTCGGCGTTGCCCAGGTTGGCGCCCGGCAGATAGGTGTGCAGCTGCAGGTACTGCACCCCCAGGTGCAGCGCCTCGGCCCCGAGGCCGCAGACGAAATAGAAGAGCAGGAACTTCTTGCTGCCGATGATCCGCTCCAACACGATGCCGAAGATGAACAGCGTGTACATGTTGAAGAAGATGTGCGCCAGATTTCCGTGCATGAACATATGCGTGATCACCTGCCACCAGTGGAAGAGGGGCGAAGCGGGGAAATACAGGCCGAAGAGCCCGGTGGCGTAATTATGGTTGAGCAGGGACACCAGGAACACGACCACGTTGATGATGATCAGGTTCCGGGTCACGGGCGGCAGCGACGAGAGGAATCCTCCCCGGCGGCCGTTGTCGTAGTAGTAATAAGCCATTCTAGAATTTTTTGTCGATGTCTGCCAGGGGGACGATGCTGACGATGCGGCGCCCGCCCGGCGTAAGTTCGGCATTGTCGCTTGCAAAAAGCGTGTCAATCAGCTGCTGCGCCTCCGCCGGGGAGGCGGGCGGGTCGGCGTGCGAGGCGCCCAGGGTGGCGAATTTCTCGGCCAGACGCTGCTGCATCAGCTCCGGCAGGGCTTCGCGCTCCTCTGACAAAATGTACACAAGGTCGCTGACAAGCTGCAGGACTTTGCCCGGCTCGCAGCTGTAGCCTTCCGGCACGCCGTTCACCACCACGGTGTCCGTGCCGAACGGCGCGATGTCGAATCCGAGGCGCGCGAGGAGCGCGGCGTTGTCCTCGAAGAGGAGCCGCTGCTGCGCGCCCACCTCGACCTGCACCGGGAAGAGGGCGGTCTGCGTGACGTGCGCTTCCTGGCCCAGGGCGTGGAGCGCCTGCTCGTAGAGGATGCGCTCGCGGGCGCGGGCGATGTTGACGATCATCAGGCCGGAAGCGGCCGGGGTGAGGATGTATTTGCCCTGGAGGACGAGCGTGCGGCCCTGCGGGAGCGTCTTCTCCTCGAAGAGCCGGCCGTAGTCCTCGTGGCGGTCGATGTATTGGCTGAAATTCCCGGTCGGGCCGGGCATGACGTTGGTATTTGCCGGGGTGCGGTCCGCTGCCGGGAATGCGCCGGCGCTGAACGGGTCGTAGGACGGGTCCGTCTCGATGGTGGGCATCTGGACGGGGCCCTTGTATTGCTCGAAGCTCTGGCCGAGCTGCGGGATCTGCACGGCGCCTTCGGTGTTGAAGTCGATGCTGGCGCCGAAACTGTTGCGCCCGAGCGTCTCCTTGACGCAGGCGTAGAGGATCTGGAAGATGACGGCGTCCTCTTCGAACTTGATCTCCGTCTTGGCCGGGTGGATGTTGACGTCCACGCAGTGCGGGTCAGTCTCCAGGAAGATGAAGTAGGAGGGCGTGACCCCGTCGGGGATCATTTCCTCGTAGGCCTTCATTACGGCCTTGTGCAGGTAGGCGCTGCGGAAGAAGCGTCCGTTGACGAAGAAGTATTGGTTGCCCAGGGTCTTGCGGGCGGTGTCGGGGCGCCCGACGAAGCCGCGGACGCGCACCACGGAGGTGTCGGCCGACAGGTCGACGATGTCGCCGGCCACGTTGCTGCCCATCAGGTCCAGGATGCGGAATTTCAGGGATTTGGCCTTCTTCAGGACATAGATGTCCCGGCCGTTGTGGGAGAGGGTGAATGCGATGTCGGGGCGCGTGATGGCCACGCGCGTGAATTCCTCGAGGATGTGCTTGAGCTCGACGTTGTCGCTCTTGAGGAACTTGCGGCGGGCGGGGGTGTTGTAGAAGAGGTTGCGTACCGCGAAATTGGAACCCGCCGGGGCGGCCACGGTCGCGGTCTTGGTCTCGCCGAAGGCGCCGATGCGCACTTCGGTGCCCGTCTCGTCCTGCGGCCGGCGGGTGCGCAGGGTCACCTCCGCCACGGCGGCGATGCTCGCGAGGGCCTCGCCGCGGAAGCCGTAGGTGAGGATCTGCTCCAGGTCCTCGGCCGAGGCGATCTTGGAGGTGGCGTGGCGCTCGAAGCAAAGGACGGCGTCCGCGGCGCTCATGCCGCAGCCGTTGTCGATGACCTGCAGGAGCGTACGGCCGGCGTCGGTCACGACCACGTTGATCTGGGTCGCGCCCGCATCGACGGCGTTCTCCACCAGCTCCTTCACCACGGACGCCGGCCGCTGTACGACCTCGCCCGCGGCGATCATGTTGGCAACCTGCGCCGGCAGGATCTTCAACTTGCCCATCCGCTACAGCATCGAGTAGAACTTCGCGATGTACCAGAGCACGGCGACGACCAGCAGCAGCGTGATGATGCCGATGATCGTCTGCGTGCGCTTCATCGGGGTGCGCATCCGCGAGCCCTCGCGGAAAGCGCCCTTGATGCTGGCGCCGGGCACGTAGGTCCCTTCTTTCTTCTCTTTCTCCAGCGTGCCGTCCACGGCGCCGAAGCGGCGCTTGCGCTCCTCCTCTTCGGGGTTGTAGTAGATCGGTTTGTAATTGAAAACGCGATGTTCGTTTTCACCGAAAAAATTAAATAATCCCATAGCTTATAACCATTTTTCTTTATTTTTGTAGTGATATGGACTTCAGAATAGGACAAGGATACGACGTACACGCCCTCGCAGAGGGTCTTCCGATGTGGCTGGGCGGCGTCCGGATTCCTTCGGAGACGGGCTTCGTGGCCCACTCCGACGGCGACGTGGCCCTCCACGCCCTGTGCGACGCGCTCCTCGGCGCGCTCGCCATCGGCGACATCGGTCATCTCTTCCCCGACACGGACGACCGCTGGAAGGGCGTCGACAGCAAGGAGCTGCTCGCCGCGGTGCTCGCACGCCCGGAGTTCGAAGGCTGGCAGGTCGTCAACGCCGACATCACCATCGCCCTGCAGGCTCCCAAACTCGCTCCGCACATCGCTGAGATGCGCCGCACGATCGCCGGGATCATGGGCGTCGGCGTGGACCGCGTGAGCGTCAAAGCCACCACGACGGAGCGTCTGGGCTTCGTCGGACGCAAGGAAGGATGCGAAGTCTGGGCAATTGTTCTCATAGAACGCAAATAAATTTTGCTAATTACAAAAAGTATTGTACATTTGCAGTCCCAAAACCGCGAGGTGTTGGAATATTGAGATATGGTGTAATGGTAGCACTACAGATTCTGGCTCTGTCAGTGAGGGTTCGAATCCTTCTATCTCAACAAAGCTTTAAGGCCTAGATGGCGGGGTAGCTCAGCTGGTTAGAGCGTCGGATTCATAATCCGGAGGTCGTGGGATCGTGACCCACTCCCGCTACTACTCCTTAGCACCCAAAGACAAGAATCATCATATAGGACCCGACGCATACTTGCGGCGGTTTTTTGTTATTGGGGGTTGCAGATGTAATGATATGACATTTCGGGACATGTCATCCTGAGCGCAGCGAAGGATCTATGGAACTTGTTTCTTTCCGGGTGCACAGAGGCCCTTCTTGCACCCCGGGGCGTAGAAAATAGACCAACGGGGTGCCAGGAAGCCCTTCCTGCACCCCAATCGGCGAAAAATGGGAGACTTCCGGATTCGGCCAGGCTTGACGTACTGCCCGCTGTTGCCGGAAGCACCTGTGGGATGCCGAGGTCGACGGGCAACGCGCCGGATACGGCCCGTCGCCGCGGCGAGCGGGGGAAACACACCTCCCGGCTGCCGTCTCCAACAAAAAATGTCAATGATACCCGTTCTGTCGGTCTCCGGGATTTATTCGTCTTTTATTAAGTGCGAAAAGCCTCCCGACCAGATCAGTTTGTAGTAGTTCGCATCCGGGCGTTCGACATAGCGGATCGAGAGCAGCTTTTTTCCGGACATTTCCGTCGACTTGATGTCCTGAAGGACCTGTGCCGGAAGCGCATCGCTGCGGGGAATTTCATAAGATGTTTCCGCCCACACCATGCGCTCGGCCTGAAAGACTGTCTTCACGTCCTTGACGATGTTTCCTTCGCGGATGAAAATGCAGTCGCCGTCATCGTTGCCGGCTGCGCCGAGTAATATGGCGTCTTTGTATTTCTCGCGGACGCGCGCGATGGAAGCGCTCATGTCGGGGTGGTCGATGGAAGGGCCATAAGGTTCCTCGCAGGAGAGCAGCGTACCGTCCTCCGAGATAAAGAGACGATATAAGGTTCTGCTAATGCGGTCACGATCTTCGCTGATGGTCGGTGACTTGCAGAGAAACTCATACTGTTTCTGGTCCAGTCCGTCCCGGGTGATTTCCACGAGCGAGATGTATTCTGTCGCATAGCCTCCTAAAGGCGAGTTGAGGTATGCGTAGATGACCATCCTGGGAGCCACTTTGCCGAAGTCGAATCCATTCGGATCGAGCACGTAAGACTTCTGCGTCATCAACCATTTGGCCCCGTTATAGACGGCGACATTTTCATAACCGCCTGTGTCCGTAAAATAGATCCACATGTCATATTCGGACTTCGAGACCGTCGCGTCGGGATACCTCGAATTGAAATCCGCTTCCCAGGGATGCTGGTTTGCAGAAGGGGCAGGATCGGGATTCTGGGGCTCTTTCTGGCAGGAGACAAGCGTCAAAGCCGCCAAAGCACATAAAAGAAATCGGTTCATTTTTTATTTGTTTTTCTTAGTCGGTTAAAAACTCCGAACAAATATAGGAATTATTGTCCGATATCGATAATGTTTCTGTGCAAAAATGCTATCTTTGGTGCAGCTTAAATGATTCTGGAATGAAAAGACTTTTTTGCTGGTCATTCTCTCTGATGATTTGTTTGGTCACATCGTGTGAGAAAGACAGGGGATTCGACACGGGTTCCGTCCCGAGCTATGTCGAGACGGAAGACTATGTGGACCTTGGTCTGGGGGGATTATTGTTCGCGACCAAAAACGTGGGGGCAAAGAATCCGGAGGATGCCGGTGGTTTCTTTGCATGGGGCGAGGTGAAACCGAAGTCGTATTATGACTGGAAAACCTACAAATGGGCCAATCCTGCTACGGAAAGGGAATACATTTATGACCAGGTCACTTTTTCCAGGTATTCTTGCCATTGGGACGGCACTCCGGACTACCCGTTCCTTCAACCTGAAGACGATGCCGCAACCGTGATCCTTGGTGAGGGATGGCGTACTCCGACGTTCGAGGAGATGATCGAATTGCTTAAATGTGAGTACAGGAGAGCTGTAAGGAACGGTGTTTTCGGCTTTGAGTATATCGGGCCTAATGGAAATTCGATATTTCTGCCGGCTTGTGGGGATATTGTAGAAGACCACCTCATCAACGTGGAGGATGGTGCGAAGTACTGGTGCTCCGACTGTCCGACCGGGACTTCCGCGACAATCCTGGATATTAATCGGTTCGGTGCTGTATGGGGCGGCCATGAGCTCAGGATGCTCGGATTGCCCATACGCCCCGTGAGAACGGAAAAGGCGCCAGTCGTCCGGGGGTTGATTTTCAATGTCCTTGACCGTTATATTGAGCAGGCCGGGCAGCTACTTGCCACGATAAAGCGTGAGGATTATAGTGCCGCCGATTGTCAGAATCTTGAAGATGCCTACGGACAGGCAGTTGCGGTGAGGGAGAATCCGGAGAAACAGAAGTTTATCGACGAAGCCGCCAGGAGTCTGCGGTTGGCCATCATGGATTTGAAACCGCTGCCTAAACCGAGTGATATCACGGCTGTCGATCTCGGGCTGTCCGTGCGATGGGCCTCGGCCAACATCGGTGCCCGTAACGAGGATGATTACGGTTATTACATATCCTGGGGAGAACTGACCCCCAAGCCGATAGGACATTACCGCTGGGCGGACTATCAATTGTGCAAGGAAGTGAATGAAGACGACAATGATTATAGTCTATTGACGAAATACGTTACCGACAGCCAGTGGGGCGAAGTGGATAACAAGACGCGGCTTGACCTGGAAGATGATGCGGCGCATGCTTATTTAGGCGGCGACTGGCGGACGCCTACAGTGGAAGAAGCCCGAGAACTTCTTGAGAAGTGTACTTTCGTGGAAATGTTCCGTCACGGCGAACCCGTCATGAAGGTGATCGGCCCGAACGGAAATTACATATTGTTCCCATATGCCGGATTTGCAGATTGGCAGTTTCGTGTCGAGTTCACGGTTTCTTGCTGGACATCTGATCTTGTCGCAGATTTCCCTGTCCGCGCCTGTTGTTTCAATCTGACGGGCTTCGCAGGGATCAGTTGGGAGGATCGGATAGATGGTCTGCCTGTCCGTGCTGTTTGTCCGTAGCGATGATAACTATAAAAACGCTCACCAGGCTCTATTTCCGCCAGCTCTTCCGGTATCGGAAGCAGGAGCTGTTCGCCATGATCGGCATGCTGATCTATGGCTGGGTAGGGGTCCTGGCCCTCAGCCAGTTCAAGGGTCGCTTCCCTTTGTGGCTTTTCTTCCTGGCCTTTCTCCTGATAGATTTCATCTTGTTCAAGTTGCTGAGCCAGAAGGACAACACGGTGATGGATGCGTTCCTCAAGACGCGCCCCGTCCCGGAACGCCGCTGGTTGATCTATGTGGTGCTTTGCCAGTGCTGGAGCCATTTCAACCTGATGATGCCCCTGATCCTGTTGCCGTTCTGTCTGGCGGTCTTCCCGACCGGGATGGCTTTCCTGGTTTTCGCCGGACTCTATCTGGTGTCCGTCGCGGGTGGTCTGCTGAACGTCCTGATCAAGCGGAGTGGGCCGTATAAGAAGGAGAATGTGGTCCGGGTGAATGCCCGCCAGTCCCTCTGGGGAAGCCGCTTCGGATCGGGCACTTTCGGCATCCAGATCAAGGGCTTCCTGCGGAGCAAGCTGGTCCTCCCGGAGCTGGTCATGTTCTGCGTCTTCCTGTACCAGTTCTATACCCGGGGACGGAGCGAAGCGTCTACCGGCGACATCTATCTGTTCATGGCGCTTTTCAGCTCGGTGCTGTCCTTTCCGCAATACGGACTTGCAATCGAGGCCTGTTTCTTCAGCGGTATCTGGACCCGGCCCGTCCCTGTGCGCCAGATCCTGGCGGACAAATACATCTTCAGCCTGATGTGCACGGGCGTCATGTCGCTGATCTGCCTGCCGGTGGTCCTGATCGTGCACGTCCCGGTCCTGGACCTGCTGGCCGACGCCGTATTCTGCGGCGGGTTCTGTACTTTGATCGTGTTGGCGGACGCCTTCTCCTGCCGCCCGTATGATCCTTTCGCCGTGGCCTCCTTCAAGAGTGGCCGCAGCGGGCAGAGCGCGTTCCGCTTCTCCTCATTCGTGATCACCATGGCGATCATGATCGTCTATGTGATCCTCCGGCTGGCCGCGCCGGACTCCGTGACGACGGGCATCCTGTTCGGCCTGGGCATCCTGGCCATTTGCCTCCACAGGCCCTTTTTCGCCTGGCGGGAGCGGAAGTTCCTGGCAGACAGGTATTATTACATGCAAAAATTCTCCGATCAATGATAACGTTATCCCAACTCACCAAGCAATATAAGGGCGTGACCGTGCTGGACGTGCCCGAACTGACGCTCAACGAAGGCGGCATCATCGGCCTGGTCGGCAATAACGGCGCAGGCAAGACCACGATGATGAGCCTGATCCTGGACCTGATCAAGGCGACCAGCGGTCAGGTGACCATCGACGGGAAGCCGGTCAACGAAGACCCGGTCTGGAAGACCTTCACCGGCTCCTACCTGGACGCGTCCTTCCTGATCGAGTTCTATACGCCGGAGGAATTCTTCGCGTTCGTCGCCGAGGCCTATTCCATCTCCCGGGAGGAGCTCGCCCGCCGGCTCACCCAGTACGAGACGCTGATGGACGGCGAGATCCTGGGCAAGAAGAAGGTGATCCACGACTTCTCCAACGGCAACCGCCAGAAGATCGGCATCATTGCCGCGATGCTCGTCAATCCGCGTTTCCTCGTCCTCGACGAGCCGTTCAACTACCTGGACCCGAGCTCGCAGATCGTGGTGGCCAAGCTGATCTCCCAGATGAGCCGCGAGCTGGGCACGACCGTGCTCGTGTCGAGCCATAACCTCAATTCTATCAGCGACATCTGCGACCGCATCCTGCTCCTGGAGAAGGGTAAGCTCCTGATGGATAAAGCACACGTCCCGGGCGAGAAGGATGCAGAGCTGGAAGCCTACTTCCTCGATGCCGCGGGACGCTAGCTTGATTTTAAATATTCTGGGTGTGTCCTAGAACGTATAACGCAGACCGATCTGGACGTTGACCTGGGACAGGTTTTCACGTTCGTCCTTGCTCAGGCTGACGGTCCTGGATTCTGAACCTACGCTGACCTTCATCCTGGAGAGGGCGCCCGTCAGGAGGTTCGCCGTCGCCCCGATGGACAGATGGTCGGTCACGTAGAAGTCTGCGCCGATTTCCGCCAGCCGTCCGATGGTGGCGCCGGAGAGTTGGGCCGAAGAGATCCGGGTCATGATCTGGTTGTATCCCAGACAGCCCAGACCGATGGCTCCGTAGTAGGAGACCTTCAGGCTCTTGCTGAAACCGCGGCCGGAGACCAGGGGCCCGAGGAACCAGATGTCGATCTGGTCGGCCATTTTACCCGTCATCTGGTGGCCGTCCATGTCAAACGTAGCGTTCTCCAGCTGTTTGCCCGAATGGAGATTGTTGAACTTGATGCCGATGCCCCAGCTGGAATCCAGGAAGTAGGTGGCGTCCAGGCCGAAAGAGAAGCCTTTCAACAGCCCTTTGTAATACGCTCTCTCTTCGCCGCCGAGCGTGGAGGGGAGCTGTCCGAGACGGAATCCCATGCCGGCTTGTACGGCTATGCGGAACGAAGGATAGGTCACCTCGACATACGGTTCGGGTTCGGGAACGTACGAGACGACCTCCTGGGCGTTCAGGGTAAGCAGTGCTCCCAGGGTCAGGAGGGAGGAAATAAGGATTTTTTTCATGTTTTGTTTATTTAGAGAAGATTAATTGGTGTCATAGCGGAATGCGCGGTAGGAATGCGGCGGGAGCGTGACGGTGACGCGCGGATCCGGGGCGCGGCGCGGACCGAAGCCGCCGAAACCGCCGAAGCCGGCGGGCGCCTGCGGCACGGACGCCTCCAGCGTCTCGCCGTTCTCCAGGTCGGTGAAGGCCTTTAGGCCGGTGCCGATCAGGTTGATTTCCACGGGTGTGTCGTTGAAGTTCTCGACGATCGCGGTCTGGTTGTCATACAGGAAGAGGCTGACCTTGGCCGGGCCTTCGAGGCGCAGACCGAAGTCGGCGCCCGCGATGCGGCGCAGCTCGTTGAGCACGGGCGCCGGCAGGTCGTAGAGGTTGCCGAAGTCGTCCGGGATGGCGACGACGTAGAGGTTGCCGTTGGAATATTTCGCGCGGTGCAGGAAGGGGTAGCCCGACACGCCGCCGCTGAGCGGCCGGCCGGCGCTGATCACCTCCCAGCTGTCGTTGGTCAGGTACTGGATCTGCGGGATCAGGATGTCCCGCTCGGTGCGGCCGTAGCGGCCGAAATCGTTGACCAGGGCCTTGAGGCCGGTGCAGCGCAGCTCGCAGATGTCGGCGATCTTGTCGGGGATGGCCTCCAGCAGGCCGGAGGTGATGACCACGTCGCCGCCCTTGCGCAGCTGGCGCTTCATCTTCCCGACGATGTCGGGATCGGCGGCCGCCTGCCGGGTCAGCAGCACGACCTTGCGGTCCTCGGGGAATTCGGGATACATGTCCATCGGCAGGCCCACCATGCCCAGGTAGTTCTGCAGGAAGTCGTCGCCGACGGAATGGTAGGGCTTGTAGGCCCAGATGCCCACGGGCGTGCCGAGCTTGCCGACGAGCTCGTCCGCCTGGCGGAGGACGACGTCGGCGATGCGCGCCATCGTGGTCGGGGTCACGGTCTCCTTGCCCTTCTGGTAGGGAGCCGTCATCTCGTCATAATTCCAGCTGGTGCCCGTGCCCTGCCAGGGGGCGCGGAACATCGGGTTGAGGCGGACCTCCAGCAGCTGGTTGTAGGCGAAGAGCATCACGTCGCGCGCCTGGGCGATGGCCGTAAGGTGCAGCTGCTCCGCATAGCGGTCCATGCTCATGAAGATGCCGCCGGCATCCACCCAGCCGCCGCCGTTGCGGCCGCCGGACAGGTGCTCGAAGTAGCGCATAATGTTGTAGCCCAGATAGTTCTGGAGGTGCTGGGCGCTGGACGGGTCGCGCGTCTCCGTGCCGGTCCATACGCCGTCGAAGATCTTGGGACCGTCCTCCAGGCTGAATCCCAGGCCCTGGAAATGGTCGTACCAGTTGGGGTATTTGATGATGACCTTGACCTTGGGGTTGACGGCCTTGGCCGGGTCGACGACCAGCGTCTTGCCGGCCTCCTTGAGGAGCTCCAGGCGGTATTCGGTCCAGCTGCGGTCGCCCTTGGCCTCGATCTCCACGTCCTTCTTGCTGCTGGTGAAGAAGAAGTCGTCGAGGATGAATTCGTCGAAATGCTTCGCCGTGTGCTCGGCGATGCGGCGCACCATCTCGCGGTCCTTCGGGTCCGAATAGCTGAAGGTTTCGAAGTCGTTGGCTTCGTTGATGGTGTAGGTGATGCCGCCGGCCACCTCGATGCCGCGCTTGCGGAAGAAGGCCTTGGCCTGCTCGAGTGTCTCGTCGTCCACGATCAGCAGGTCGCGGTGCGTCTCCAGATAGATCTTGTCCACGTCCAGCTGGTCGGAGATGATCTTCCAGGTGGACTCCAGCCAGGCGGGGTCCTTCATCTTCTGGACCTCGTAGGCACGGACATAAACGGATACTTTGAAATGCTTGTGCGCGGCTTGCGTGGGGATAGCCATCAGCAGGGGCAGCAGGATTGCCACGGCGCGCAGGAAGAAAGCTTTTCTCATCGGATACGGTGGTTAAAGTCTATAACATAGCGAAGGTACGCAATTTTTTTAGAATTGCGTACCTTCTCGCAGGATATATGGAAGTACGTTTAGGTCCTATTTCATACGGTCTCTTGCATCCTTGCCGGCGCCCGTACCCTTGTACTTGCTGGCGGCGGTGTTGAAGCGGTAGCGGAGGGAGACCCCGACCCGCTGCGTGTCAAAGCGGTTGCTCTGGAGGATGTGGTAGCTGCCGGTGTTGCTGTCGATGTCGTAGTGGGCCAGGTTTGCGAGGTTGCTGCCGGTGATGCGGAGCACCAGGGAACCGTCGCGCAGGAGCGTCTTCTGGATGGCCGCGTTGACGTCGAGGTAGTGGTTGGCGAGGAAGATGTTCTGGGAGTAACCCTTGGAGTGGTATTCTGCGCCGAGCTCGATCTGCCAGCCCTTCGGCAGGGTGAGGGTGTTGTTGAGCTGCACGAAGAAGAACGGCTTGTCGTTGAAGGAGAGCGAGCGCACGACCTTGTTGTCAGCGTCCTTGACGTCGATGTTGAGCCAGCCCTGCTGGATGCCGCCGACGAAGTTCAGGTTCCAGATGCCGATGGTCGGCGTGGCGACCACGTAGGCGGACAGCTGGCGGTACGGCTTGTCCAGGTTGTGCGGTTTCAGGAGGATGGCGCCTTCGTCGTCGTAGATGTTGGCCCAGGTGATGATGGGATCGTTCGTCCGGTCGTAGTTCAGCACGAAGGTGAAGAAGTTCCAGACCGTGGTCGAAGCCAGGGAGTGGGTGGTCTGCGGCTGGAGGGCGGCGTTGCCGCTCTGCAGGGTGTAGCGGTTGTTGTAGCGGATCGCGTTGGAGAGCGCCGAGTAGTTCGGGCGGGTGGTGCGGACGCTGTAGCTCAACATCTGCTGGACCTTGCCGAAGACACCGGCGAAGGAGACGGACGGGAAGAAGTTGTCATACTTGCGGGTGAAGCTGTTCTTGCCCAGGAGGTCGTCGTAGGCGTAGTTGACGTGCTCGTAGCGCAGGCCTGCGCTCAGCTGGCCGATCTGGCCGAGGACGAAGCCGTAGTTGACGAAGGCGGCGAGGTTGTCTTCCCGCACCTTGGCGGAAGAGGCCGGAATGTTGGCGCCCGACAGGGTGTAGTTGTCTTTACCGCGGGTGAAGGTCTCTTCGGTGCCCACCTGCAGCATGCCGCGCCAGATGGGATAGGAGAGCACGAGCTTGGCCGCATAGAGGTTGAGGTCGGAAGCGGACTCCGTGTTCACCGTCGCGCCTTCGATGTCGCTGGTCTCGAGGGCCGTGTTGATCTTGTTGTCGGTGACTTTGTAGTAGTCCAGGTTCAGGTCGATGCCGAGCTTGCCTACGTTGCCATTGTAGTATGCGTTTCCACCGAGGGTGTAGGGGGTGCGGCTGCCGAGGGCGCCGGTGTTCTCCGTGCGGAGATGGTCGAGCAGGGTGCCGTTGACGAACATGTCGCCTTCCATCCAGGTGTATTCTTTATAGGAAAGGCTCCGGTTGTAGTCCACCTTGAAGCCGGCGAAGTGGTTGTCGGCGATCTGCCAGTTGACACCGCCGTTGGCGCCGGCCGTCTTGTTGCCGAAGTAGCCGTCCAGGTCTTCTTCCTGACGATAGTTGGCCTTGCCGAGCGTCTCCTGCGTCAGGGTGCTGGTCTGGGTCTGGGTCGAGGAGGAGTAATTGGCACCGGCGAAGATGTCCACGCCGCCCGTGCGGTAGTTGACGTTGAGGTTGGCGCTCGGATCGTTGAAGTCCTTTCTCTGGAGCGACTGCTGGTCGGAGAGGGCCACGTCGAAGCCGAAGCCTTCGCCCTGGCGGCGGATGGTGCGGATGCGCACCACGGCACGCACGCTGGCGTCATACTGGGCGCCCGGGTTGTTGATGACCTCGACGCTCTGGATCTCGTGGCTCTGCAGGCGGTCCAGTTCGGATGCGTCTGTCATGCGGCGTCCGTTGATGTATACGCGCGGGGCGCCTTTGCCCACGACCTCGATGCCGTCGCGGTTCTTGATCAGGCCGGGAACCTTGCCGAGGACGTCTCGGGCGGTGCCTGCGTTCTCCAGGACGGAGCCGCGGACGCTGGTGGCGAGGCCCTCGCCCGTGAGGCGGGTCTTGGGCATCACGGCGGAGATGCTCGCTTCGCCGAGCATTTCGGCGTCTTCGTTGAGGGTAATGGCGGGGAGATCCATCACCGGTCCGGCGAGTTTGATTTCTTTCTTGACGTCGCGGTAGCCGACGAGGGAGACGGTGAGGGTATAGTTGCCTTCGGCGGCGCGCAGTTCGAAGCGTCCGTTCAAGTCGGCGGTGTTTCCGGTGACGATGGTGCCGTCAGCGGCAGAGAGAAATACGGTAGCGAAGCCGGCAGGCTCGCCGGAAGCGTCTACGATGGAGCCACGAAGAAGGGTTTCTCCCTGGCGGGCGGCGAAGGCTCCGGTGCTAAAAGTCAGCGTGCAGAGCATCAGGAGCGCGATTTTGATCAGTCTTTTCATTGTGTTTCTGCGTGTAATAGTATATTAGTACACCGCAAAGGTAATCACATTTTTCATATCTCCAAAACTTTTTTCACTTTTTTCAACAGTTTGTTCGCGCGTCCTATATATTATTACGCGGGCATCTGCACGATCGGCTCCGGCCGGAGCTGGAATACTGCTTTTTGCCGGCAAGGCAGAACAGCCCCCTGCAAACGTCGCTTCGCTCCCCCTCCCACTTCCTGCGGAAGCGGGCCCCTCCCTCTAAGCCGAGGGTGGCATGGTTTGCTGGGGGCTATTCTGCCCTTGCCGGCGGGAAAATTCTACAAACCTGTTTTGGGATGCGGCTTTCTGCGCGTGTGAGGGCCTTTTTGCGATTTTAAAAACTCTACAATAACACTGCAAAACTTGTAGAGTACTTGTTTTTCTGCTCCTTTAATTACTACCTTTGACCAGATAACCACGATAACCGGATGAAACTGTTTGAACTGTTTTCTACAAAGAAGTCTTCCCGCTTCGTCGAGTCCGTTGACAAACTCCTCAACGATGTGGATACTGCCTTGATAATCTTCAAGGATGGTATCCGTTGCTACCTCTACAATGATACGGAAGGCTTTGCCGAGAACCTCTCTACAATGGCCAGGCTCGAAGGGGAAGCCGGCGCCTTGCGGCGCGAGATCGAGAACATCCTCTATTCCCGGGGCACGCTGATCCGGTACCGGGGAGACATCATGCGCCTGCTCGAGCGTTTCGACCATATCTTCACGATCCTGTCCAACGACCTGATCCAGTTCGA
Organism: uncultured Bacteroidales bacterium; assembly: GCA_900319975.1. Classification (GTDB taxonomy): domain Bacteria; phylum Bacteroidota; class Bacteroidia; order Bacteroidales; family UBA932; genus Cryptobacteroides. The sequence continues at coordinate 21,904 of ONQP01000006.1, forward strand.
GATCGAAGCGCCGAACGTGCCGCAGGAGCTGAAGAAAGAATTCATGAAACTCACGGAGCTCGCGACGACGGCGGTGGAAACCACCATCCCGGGCACCAAAGCCTATTTCACGGACCCGGACAAGGTCTCCGAATCGTCCCACCGGGTCTATTTCTATGAAAAGGAGGCCGTCAAGCTTGCACAGTCCATCAAGCGTACCGTCTTCCACGACATGCAGCACCTGAAACTGAGCGAAAAATTCCATCTCCGGTATTTCGCCCTGCATATCGAGGACCTCTCCACCGCCGCGGTCAAGGTGGCGGAGCAACTTTCGGTCATGGCCATCAAACGCAGCCTGTAAGCCATGGCATTCCGGATCCTGTTCCTCTCCCTCGTCACCCTTCTGGCGGTCTGGCCGGTGATCCGGTTCGAACTGCCGGCGGTGATAGGGCCGGTCTGGGCATCCGGTGCGAGCGAGCGGTGGTCCGTCAAGATCCTCCTCCCGCTGCTTTTCGTCGGCGCGCTGGTGTGCGCCGCCTGGGGTCTCCCGGTGGAGTCCGGCATCCTGCCGGCTTTTTCTTCTTCCGATCTCCCTTCGCTTTTCGTCATCGTCCTGTCGACGGCCGTCGCCGTCTCGGTCGCTTCCCTGATCAGCCCCTCCACCGCAGTCCCGTTCGCGTTCCTGGGCTCCGTCGCCGGTTTCCGCCTCGTGACGGAAGGAGAGCTGGACTGGATACAGACCGCGCGGACCGCAGCCTCCTGGGCCGTCGCCCCGCTGCTTTGCGGCCTGCTGGCCGCGGGCCTCGTGGCGCTGACGGTCCGTCGTCCGGGCAACCGCCCGGTCCAGCTGATCGTCTCTGACCAGCGGCTCCTGCTGGGGTGCACCCTGGCCGCATTCCTGCTGGCCGGGGCTGCGGCGTGGAACCTGGGTTCCATCGTCGCTTTCTTCCCGGTGTCCGCCTTGGGCGCCGGGCCGGTGTCCGCCGCCGTGGCGGCCGTCCCCGCCCTGCTGCTTTTCCTGCTGGTCCGTCCGGAGTTCTCCGCCAAGGCCTGGCATGTCGCGGACCAGGACCTTGATTTCACGTCCGGCCCCGTCTTCGCCATCCTGGCGGCGATGGGCCTGACCTATCTGGTCTTTTCCCTGCCGGTCCTCTCGCGGATCGGCCTGACGGCCACGCCGCTCCCCGCGCCGGTCTTGCTCCTGGCGGCGCTCGTGGGCGTGAGCCTGGCCCGCCGCAAGGCCCTGGTGGAAGGGGAGAAGGTGCTCAAATGCGCCCTGTCGGCCGTCGTCTGCCCGATTCTCGGACTGCTCGTCTGCTACTGCCTGTCGATGATCCTGAACGTCTCGCCGGAGGATGCCGGCCGGACGGGCTGGAACGCCCGGATCACCCCGACCCTGATCGTCCTCGGCATCATCGTCATCGCGGCGGTCCTTTCCCTGTATTTCCGGGCGCAGCGGCGCCGGGACCTCCAGACGGAGATCCTGCTTTCCCGCGAGCAGCAGATATACAATGCGCAGAAGACCCTCTCGGCGCTGGAAGTGAAGGCCGAGATGAATGAGCGCGACCTGCTCAACAAGCTGGAAATCAAGCGCAAGGAGCTGGTCGACTTCGCCGTGGGCGTCAGCGAGCAGAAAGAATATATGGAGAGCGTGTACGAGCGCCTCTCCCAGGTGCGGAGCCTGACGGATCCCGCGGAGAAGGACGCGGCTACCGACGAGCTCCTGAGCTCCCTGCGGGAGCGGATGTATTTCTCCCGCGAGATGAACGATTTCTACGCGCAGTCGGAAATCCTGCACAAGGACTTCAACATGCGCCTGAAAGAATCCTTCCCGAACCTGACCGAGAGCGAGCGCAAGCTGGCGATCCTCCTGCGTCAGGGGTTCTCTTCCAAATATATCGCGACGCTGATGAACATCACGCCCAAGAGCGCCGAGATCAGCCGCTACCGTCTCCGGATCAAACTGGGACTCAAGCGTTCCGACAACCTCGTACAGTTCATCAAGTCCATCTGAAACACCAAATACCAAATACCTAATTTTAAAGCACTATGCGTAAGCCCATTTGCATGATTGCAATCCTGCTGACGACCCTGTCAGCGGCATTTGCCCAGGAGCCCGTCAAGTACAACCAGTACGGTGTGGCGGTGTCTTCCGACCGTTTGGACGTGGAGGCCCAGGACGGCATCCTCGTCTTAGCTTCCCCGAATTCGGGTTATAAACTCTGGTTCGACATCCGTGTCCAGGCCGACGCCGCCGCTTTCTTCGGCGCCCCGGACTACGCCGACCGGATCGGCGACGGCATCAGCATCCGCCGAGCCCGTTTCGCCGTGAAGGGCCAGCTCGACGAGAACTGGTACGGCGAGTTCGACATGGACCTCGCCAACGGTCTGGTAGAACTCAAGGACGCCATCGTGCGTTATACCGGTCTGCCCAACTGGGAGATCCAGGTCGGTAACTTCAAGGAGAACTTCTCCATCCAGCGCAACACGACCTCCCGCTACCTCCAGTTCATGGAGCGCCCGATGGTCTGCTCCGCCCTCACCCCTTCCCGCCACTTCGGTCTCAACGCCAAGTACGCCAAGGACTGGTTCTGGGGCAGCGCCGGTATCTTCGGACCCGAAATCGCCGGCGCCGAAGAGTGGCAGTACATCGCCGACAACAACAAGGACTTCGGCTACAACTCCGGCATGTCCCTCACCGGCAAGGTCGTTTTCCGTCCCCTCTACAAGATGAACGACGCCAGCCTGCACATCGGCGCCGCCGCTTCCTACCGCACCCCGAAGGCCAGCGCCGAGAAATACGGCTTCTATCGCGCCAGCGCCCGCAACTCCACCAGCATCAACCGCAAGAAGTATCTGGACACCAACGACCTCCCCGACTATGACCACAATCTCGTGTGGACCGTCGAACTGGCCGGCCACTACAAGGGCCTGCGCTATGAGGCCGCCTATGTCCAGGACAACGTGTCCTTCAAGGCCGACGCTGCGGATCCGTCCCCCAAGATGTTCAACGGCTGGTACGCACAGGCCGGTTACCTCCTGTTCGGCGGCACCCAGCGCTACGATGCCAACGGCGGCAAGTACACCAAGATCAAGCCCGGCCGCAAGTGGGGAGACATCGAGCTCTGCGCCCGTTATGAGTACTGCAACCTGAACAGCGGCAATGTGTTCGGCGGCACCGCCGAGGCATACACGCTGGGCATCAACTACTGGGTCACCAACAACGTGAAGATGCAGCTGAACTATCAGTTCAACAACAATGACCGCTACGCCAACGGCAAGAACAAGCTCTTCGTCGGCCTGGACGAGACCGGCGCTCCCACCAAGGACTTCGCCAAGGTGGTCACTGAAAAGGGCAAGGCCGGCGTCGACTATCATATGGTCGCTGTCCGTTTTGAAATTGACTTCTAATATCTGAAAGCATTATGAAACAGCTCATTATAGCATCCTTAGCCGTCCTGATGGCCTTTACTGCCTGTGTGAAGGACGACGTGTATCCGTATACTTCCTTCTCCGGGATGGAGAACACCATCGCGTACAATGAGAATGACGACGTGACCGTCTCCGTCAAGGCGTCGGCCCTGACGAAGATCAACGAGATCAACCTGATCTATTCCGTGGACCATTCCGCCCCCAAGGCGGTTGCCATGACGCTGGACGGCAAGAAGTACAAGGGCGTCATCCCCGCGCAGGCCATGGACGCCGTCGTGGAATACTACGTGGAGGCCAAAACGGACGGCGCCGTGTCCAAGTCGGCCGTCGCCACCTATACCGTGGGCGTGATTCCCATCGACTTCACCCCGCTGAAGCTGAACGAGCTCAACGGAAACGAGAAGTTCATCGAGATCGTCAACACGGGTTCCAAGGACATCGACATGCGTGGTGTCTACATCCAGAAGGATGGCAACACCAAGTGGACCGCCGCCGAGGGCATCACCCTCAAGGCCGGCAAGTTCCTCCTGCTCTACAGCTCGGACGTGACCGCCACGGGCGGCGCGCATGAAGGTTATGCCCCCGAACTCGTTTTCGACGGCGGCCTGTCCGCCAAGAAGGCCGTGCGCGTGCAGCTGTTCGACCCCCGCGGCAACAGCCTGGACGACTTCAACCTGACCACCCTGCTCAAGAGCCAGGCCCCCGCTTCCTACGGCGTCAACGACAACGGCGGCTGGTATTACCAGGATGCGACTCCGGGTGCCAAGAACATCAACGGCACCGACGTAGTCTTTGAATAGAACCTTTATTAAAACATTTTTTTAGTTAGTATTATTTATGGCAGAACTTAAAATCGGCGAGATTTCCAAACCTCGCTTCGAATTCCGCAGCTTCGGTCAGTGCTTCTGCGAAGCGCACAAGCGGATGGCCCGCCTTTCCGTTCCCGTCCCTGAGAAGGTCTGGGAGCGCAGCAGCGACGAGATCTACATCATTTCCGCGAAAAACGACATCAACAACACCAAGATCCGCGACGGCAAGATGGACATCAAGACGTATGTCCAGACGGTCGACGGCCTGGAGCAGTGGAACCCGCTCATGAAGGGCGAATTCCCGATCTCCCGCGAGGTGCTCGAGAAGGAAGTCTTCCCGGCCTTCATGGTGGAGATGCCCAAGCTGGACAAGGACACCTATACCTTCGAAGAGTTCATCGCGATGGTGAAGGCCAACCCGTACCTCGCCGCGGTGCGCGTCCACAAGCAGCGCTTCGGCTACATGGTGAACAACACCATCTGCGAGGTGGGCAACGTGCTCATCAACGGTGCGAAAGTCGTCACCATCAACTCCGAATCCACGGAGATCGAAGACATCAAGAAGACCATCGCTGACTGCGGTCTCGAGGGTGTGGAGAACATCAACTATCTCCAGGCCATCAAGCGCGTGATCGGCATGAGCGACAAACCCCTTGCAAACGAATAATGCCATGGCACAGGAAATTGAAAAGAAATTTTTGGTGAAGGGCGACTTCAAGGCCGAGGTCTGCAAGGCCACCCGCATCACCCAGGGCTATCTCTGCAGCGTGCCGGAGCGCACCGTGCGCGTCCGCGTGAAAGGTGAAAAAGGATTCATCACCGTCAAGGGCATCGGCAACGCCTCCGGCGCCGCCCGCTTCGAGTGGGAGAAGGAAATCCCCGTGGACGAGGTGAAGTCCCTGCTCGAGCTCGCCGAACCCGGCGTGATCGACAAGACCCGCTATCTGGTGAAGAACACCGACGGCAAGCACACTTGGGAAGTGGACGAGTTCTACGGAGACAACGACGGCCTCACCGTCGCCGAGATCGAGCTCACCGACGAGAACGAACCTTTCGACAAGCCCGCGTGGCTCGGCGAGGAGGTGACCGGCGACCCCAAGTACTTCAATTCCATGCTCATGAAGAACCCTTACAAGAACTGGAAGTAATCTTATGACGACAGAGACCAAGACAAAGGCGGCGTTCGATCCGCTGGACATGGGCAATTATAAGGTTGAGAAACTGCCCAAGATGCAGAAATCGAAGTTCGAGATATGGATGGCCCGGCTGGGCGGTCCATTGGCGATCGTCGCCTTTGTCTGGATCTGTTGGTTCTGCCACGTCGGCTTCATCGACAACCTGGACACGGGCCTGCTCGCCTCCACGGCGCAGAAGCGGCTCGACGCCCTGGGCCTGGCCGGGTTCATCCGGGCCAACTACGCGATGCTGGCCATCTTCGTGGCGAGCCTCATCCTGTGGATGACGGAAGCCATTCCCAATTACCTGACTTCCCTCGTCCTCATCCTGCTGACGGTCCTGTTCAACGTGACCACGCAGAAGGAAGCGCTGGCCCAGCTGGGCCACCCTGTGATGTGGCTCAACATCCTGAGCTTCGTGCTCGCTTCGATGCTCGTGAAGACCCAGTTCGCCAAACGGCTCGCCCTTGCCTTCGTGATCAAGTTCGGCAAGAGCGCCAAAGGCGTGCTCTGGAGTTTCCTGGTGATCAACCTGGTGCTGTCGGCCTTCATCTCCGCGACGACGGTGAAGGCTACGATCATGCTCCCGATCTTCATGGTCATCTGCGCCATCTACGGCGCATCCGGCGGCCACCGCAACAACTTCGGCCGCAACCTCGTCATCCAGAACCTGTTCCAGGTCAACATCGGCGCGAACGCCTTCTATACAGGCTCCGGCGCGCACCTGCTGGCCATTTCCCTCATCGCCGGATTCGTGGGCTCCTGCGACTTCGGCTACAAGGAGTGGCTGGTGGCCGTCGGCCCGATGTCGCTGATCATCCTGGTGGTGGGCCTGCTCCTGGGCATGTTCGTGTTCTTCCCGATGAAGAAGGAAGAGCAGGTGCCCCAGATCGAGGGCGGCATCGAGCGCCTGAAGGGCGAGCTCGCTGCGATGGGCAAGATGTCCGCCGAGGAATGGAAGGCCGTGGCCATCTTCCTGGTGGTCCTCTTCCTGTGGGTCACCAAAGGCACCTTCCACAACATTGACGAGACGATCGTCGCCCTGATCGGCGCCGTCCTGGCCCTGATTCCGGGCATCGGCGTCGTGAAATGGAACGACGTCGACATTCCCTGGCACCTGATGCTCTTCTCCGCCGGCGCCTATGTGCTCGGCAGCGGCCTCAATGCCACGGACCTCCCCAATACGATGGTCAACGCGGCCTTCGATTCGCTGGGCATCACCGCCAACACCCCGTTCTGGGTGCTGTATGTCATCCTCACCTTCCTGATGATGTACTCCGGTCTGGTGTTCCAGTCCAAGACCATCCGGACGATGGTGTTCGTCCCCATCGCCCTGGGCGTGGAGAAGCGTTTCGGCTTCCCGCCCATGAGCCTCGCCCTTCCGGTGGCGATGCTCATCGAGCACTGCTACGTGCTCCCGTTCAACAGCAAGCCCGCCGCGCTGCTGTACAACACGAACCAATACAGCCAGACCGATGCCTTCAAGTACGGCATCACGATGATGACTTTCTCCTGGCTGCTCATCCTGGTCTTCGGCGAGACCCTGCTCAAGTGGCTGCATATCACGCCGGGACTGTTTTAAAATGATTGACGCTATGGAATTTGATTGGGATTTGATACTCCGCCTGTTCATGGGCGGAATGATGGGCGGACTGATAGGCCTGGAGCGCGAGTTCCGCGCGAAGGAGGCCGGTCTCCGCACGCATTTCATCGTGGCGCTGGGCAGCGCCCTGTTCATGATGATCTCGCAGTTCGCGTTCAACGGCCGTTTCGACGCCGCCCGCGTGGCCGCGCAGGTCGTATCCGGTATCGGTTTCATCGGTGCCGGCGTCATCATCTTCCAGAAGAACGTGGTCCGCGGCGTCACGACCGCGGCCGGCCTGTGGGTGGCCGCCGCCATCGGCCTCGCCTGCGGCGCCGGGATGTACTGGCTGGCCGGAGCGGCCACGCTGATGACCGTCGTCTGCCTGGAAATGATGCACCTGGTGCACCGCTGCATCGCCGAAAAGGTGGTGGAGGTCACCCTCTCCTCCGACGGGGAGACCGATCCGCTCGCGGTGCTGGAAAAGGTGAAGGCATTGAACATGCGGGCGGAATCCTATTCCTTCTCCGGCGGCAAGATCCACCTGTCGCTGCGGATGCGCCGGAAGGACAGCCTGGAGGCACTCCGGAACCTCGTCAACAAGCTGGAAGGCCTCCGGATTGAAGACCTGAACTAACCAAGACTCGCTACACAGACACTAAAACCAAATTATGACCACACTTTTCTACCTTGTTCCCGCCGCCTCGGTGGTGGCGCTCCTGTTCGCCTGGCTCTTCTTCCGCCAGATGAAGCGGGAGAGTGAAGGGACCCCGACGATGAAGGAAATCGCCCAGTACGTCCGCGAGGGCGCCATGGCGTATCTGAAACAGCAATATAAAGTCGTCATCATCGTCTTCGCGGTGCTGGCGTGCCTCTTCGCCGTCCTGGCCTATGGCTTCGGCGTCCAGAATCCCTGGGTGCCGTTCGCCTTCCTGACGGGCGGCTTCTTCTCCGGCCTCGCCGGTTTCGTGGGGATGCGGACGGCCACGTACGCGTCGGCCCGGACGGCCAACGCGACGATGCGTTCGCTGAACGGCGGCCTGCAGATCGCATTCCGCAGCGGCGCCGTGATGGGCCTGACGGTCGTCGGCCTGGGCCTGCTGGACATCTCTATCTGGTGGATCGTCCTGCGCGCATTCGTGCACGGGGCCTCCGACGCCCAGACGCTGGTGGTCATCACCACGACGATGCTCACCTTCGGGATGGGTGCTTCCACCCAGGCGCTGTTCGCCCGCGTGGGCGGCGGCATCTACACGAAGGCCGCCGACGTGGGTGCCGACATCGTGGGCAAGGTCGAGCAGGACATCCCCGAAGACGATCCGCGCAATCCCGCGACCATCGCGGACAACGTGGGAGACAACGTAGGTGACGTCGCGGGCATGGGCGCGGACCTGTACGAGTCCTACTGCGGCTCCATCCTGGCGACGATGGCGCTGGGCGCCTCGGCGTTCTTCCATGCCGGGACCGATGTCCAGATCCGGGCGATCATGGCCCCGATGCTGATCGCCGCCATCGGCGTGGTGCTGTCGATCATCGGCATCTTCGCCGTCCGGACGAAGGAGGGCGCTTCGCTGAAGGACCTCCTGAAGTCCCTCAGCGTGGGCACGAACCTCGCCGCCGTCCTCATCGGCCTGCTGACCTTCGGCGTGTTCTATCTGCTGGGCTTCAAGGCGGAGAACGGCCTCCCGGAATGGTGGCGGCTGTCCCTGTCGGTGATCTCCGGCCTGCTTGCCGGCGTGGTCATCGGCAAGGTAACGGAATACTTCACTTCCCATTCCTATAAGCCGACGCAGAAGCTGGCGGAGAGCTCCCAGACCGGCCCCGCGACCGTCATCATCAACGGCGTGGGCCTCGGTATGATCTCCACGGCGGTGCCGGTGGTGACCATCGCGGCCGCCATCCTGCTCGCCTTCGGCTTCGCGACGGGCTTCCAGTTCACCACGGAGTCGCTGTCCCTCGGCCTGTATGGCATTTCCATCGCCGCGGTGGGCATGCTGTCCACCCTGGGCATCACCCTGGCGACCGACGCATACGGTCCCATCGCGGACAACGCCGGCGGCAATGCGCAGATGTCCGAGCTGGACCCGTCCGTGCGTGAGAAGACCGACATCCTGGATTCCCTGGGCAATACGACGGCCGCGACGGGCAAGGGCTTCGCCATCGGCTCCGCCGCCCTGACCGCCCTGGCCCTGCTGGCTTCCTATATCGAAGAGATCAAGATCGGCCTCGGACACATCGGCAAGACCGCCCTGACGGTCGGCGACCGGGTGGTCGAGACCGTCTCCGCCACGATCACGGACATCGTGGAATACTATGACATTACCCTGATGAACCCGCGGGTGCTCGTGGGCGTGTTCGTCGGCGCGATGATGGCCTTCCTGTTCTGCGGTCTCACGATGAACGCCGTGGGCCGCGCGGCCGAGAAGATGGTCGTCGAGGTCCGCCGGCAGTTCCGCGAGATCGCGGGGATCCTGGAGGGCAAACAGCGGCCGGACTACACCTCCTGCGTGCGCATCTCCACCAAGGCGGCCCAGCACGAGATGATTTTCCCTTCTGTCCTTGCCATCGTGGTGCCGATGCTGGTGGGCGTGCTGCTCGGCCCGGCCGGCGTGATCGGCCTGCTGGCCGGCGGCCTGGGCGCAGGCTTCGTCCTGGCCATCTTCCTGGCCAATTCAGGCGGCGCCTGGGACAACGCCAAGAAGTATGTGGAAGAGGGCCACTTCGGCGGCAAGAATTCGGCGTCCCATCACGCCACCGTCGTGGGTGACACCGTGGGCGATCCCTTCAAGGATACCTCCGGCCCTTCGCTGAATATCCTGATCAAGCTGATGTCGATGGTCTCCATCGTCATGGCCGGCCTGACCGTGATGCTGCACTAGGATAATCGGGGCTTACAGAGCCAGGCGCAAGCCGAAAGGCTCCACGCGCGGCATGCCATCGGGAGAATAACAGGCCTCCCGGGACCAGACGGTACAGCAGGATGCCGGAGAGTAGATGCTGCCACCCTTGGCGATATGGGCGGTGGGCTGATACAGCAAGTCCTCTTGATAGACCCGATCCTCCGGATCCAGGTCCTCGGGCTTGGCCTGGATCTCTCCGGCCAGGTCGGACACCCATTCGGCCACGCTTCCGCTCATGTCGTAGAACCCCCATGCATTCGGTTTGAAACTCCGGGCAGACCGGTTGATCGTCCGGGTCTCCTGGTTGAAACGGGTGGAGGCGGCATCCGGAGAGCCTTTGTACCATCCCAGTTCGTCCAGATTGTTTCCTCCGCTATACGGGGTGTCGCTGCCGGCGCGGGCGGCATACTCCCATTCCGCTTCCGTCGGGAAACGGAATGGCTTGCCCGTGAGCTGGCGGAGCACCGGGAGGAACTGCTCCTCCCATTCCTGACAGGAGGCCGTGTAAGGGAAATCCTTGGCTGCATCCGTATTTTCACCAAGCACCGCGAGGATAAGCGACTTGGTTACCTCGACTTCGGCCAGCTGGAAATCTTCGACCGTCACTTCCCGGGCGGGGTTCAGCGCATAGCCTTCCTTGCCCATCGTGAAAGTCCCTCCCTTGACCGGAATCATCTTCAAATACGCCGAGCGGAACGTATATACGTCGTCCGGCATCACATGGATGGTGATGCTGGCGGAAAGCTTCTGATAGGGATACGGGTTGGAGACCACCACCTGCGTCTCTCCGAGCCCGGTCGCCTTGACCTGGCCGTTGGCGTCGACGGTAGCGATACGCTTGTCCTGGCTGACCCATGCGTTGGGATAGTCCTTGGGACAGTCGGTGACAGTCACCGTGAACGCATCACCCACGTGCATATACAGGTCCGTATCCGACAGGATGAAATGGTGGATCACGGGCGGGGTAGGATTATTTTCCAGTCTCCCACAGGCAGTCATCAGCGTGAGGGCCGCGAGGACCCAGAAGAAAGGGCGTTTAAGTGTAGTCATAAACCGTTAATCTGATAATAAAAAACCGCAGGACGCCTTCAAAAATTATGCCTTTTGCCCCCGCCCTGCACTAGTTGATCAAGTAGATTTTCTCCAGGCCGTTGTAGCTACACTTGACCGTCGCGCGGCCCGCGACGATCGGGCTGACTTCGATCCGGACGGCCGGGTCGGAGGCCTTGACCTCAAGTTTGGAATCGTCCCTGACCGGGCCGTAGACCTGGTAGCGGATCTGGTCGGTGAGACCGTTGGCGTTGGAGCAGCGGATCGGGGTGGCGGGCACGGCGAGCGCCAGCCCGTCCACGCTGATCTGCACGGTCGGGACCGTCGGGCGGCTGCAAGCCTCGCCGGCCTTGGCGAAGCCGATGCCGTGGAGGTCGAACAGGCCGATGGGGCGCTGCGGCACGTTGGGCCGGAAGCCGCCGAAGCGGGCGAAAGGATTCTCGGGCTGCTTCACCTCCGGGCCCTCGGCCACGAGGTAGATGGCGTGCTTGCCGCTCAGGCCCTCGACGGCCGGGACGGCCACGCTGAAGGTCGTCATCTCGCGGGCCGCGTCCTCCGGCACGTCGATGACCGCGATCTCGCGGCCTTTCCAGGTGTCATTGGCATACGGGCCGTCGAGCATCACGCGGATGCGGAAGGCGCCGCGCCCGCCGGGCGTGAGGCAGAGGCTGAGCGTGGCGCCGTCGCCCGGGCGCACGCCCTCGAAGGCCTTGATGCCCTTGGCGTCCTGCGCCAGGCCGCCGAAGCCGAAGTACTTGAAGCCGACGATGCCACCGTTGGTGATGCCGGCGAGGTCCATGCTGTTGTCCCACACGTCGTGGTTGTCCTGCATCCAGTTCTGGTCGGTCATATAGCAGGCATAGCCCGCGGAATAGTAGGCGTAGGGCGGCAGTCCGAAGATCTGGAAGCCCTCGCTCGTGACTTCGGCGCCCGTGTAGACGTTGCCGTCGGCCGCGGCGGCCACCCATTTCCCGTCCTTGGCATAAGGGTCGTAGCCCGTGATGCGGAGCGTGCCGCCGTCCGCGACCTTCTTCTTGTCCCATTCGATCTTGACGGGCGCCACCATCGGCTGGCGGGCGTTGCCGAAGCCACGCGGCGGGCGGTGGTAGAAGACATACCACTGGCCGTTGATCTCCTGTAGGGAGCCGTGGGTGTTGTGGGCGGCGTTGGCGGTCATCAGGTGCTCGCCGTTCTCGTCGGGCACCACGCCGCGCGAGTCCACGAGCACGCCGCCGGAGCGCCACGGGCCGAGCGGCGAGTCGCCGTAGGCGTAGCGCAGGGCGGAGTTGGTGGACTCCAGGCCGTAGTCCGGGCCGCTGTAGCCGGAGAAGACCATCACGTATTTGTTGCCGACCTGGCGGATGCTGGAAGCCTCGAAGAAGTTGAACTCACCGGGGTTCTGGTCCTTGTAGAGCGACGGATACTGCGTGCCCTCCGGGTCGCGCACCTCGCCGTAGCGGGCGCTGGCGGGGATGAAATAGTCGTGCAGCTCCGTGCCGGGGCGCATCGAATACATCGTCTCCGGGTCGAGCTCGATGGCGGTCGAGTGCTGGAAGCCGTAGAACGCATAGGCGCGGAACCCGCGCGCAAAGTCGGGATCTTTCTTGTTGGTCACCGGCTCGATGAAGACCGAAGGGTCGAAGTCGATGATCGAGCCGGGCAGGCAGCCGCGGCCGTCCGGCGTGGCGTTGACCGGGAAGAACGGCCCGTCGGGCCGGTCCCCGGCGCAGACCATCGCCACGCGTCCGCGCCCGCGGGAATGCGGGTACAGATAGTAGGTCTTCTTGCCCGTGGCCTTGTCCCTGACCTCCACGAGGTCGGGGGCGTACATCGTGTCCCACTGGCCGTCCACGAACCAGGTGAAGATCGGCCCTTCGTCGCGCCACTGGCTCAGGTCTTCGACCGGGGCCGACCACATCCGGATGTCGCTGCCGCAATAGGCGGTGTAGGTGATGTCGTGCGAGCCGATGATGTAGGCGCGGTACTTGCCGGGCTGGTCCGGATCTTCGAAGACACGGGGTTCGCCGTCGGGGAGATGCTCCCACAGGGGGAGGTAGGGATTCTGGGCGGAAGCCAGGCTGCAGAGCAGCAGCAGGGCGGGCAGAAGGATTCTTTTCATACGGATATACAGTGTTGGATTGGTTTCTTTGGAGCACATAAAGATACGGATTTTTCGTATCTTCGCATCACAAGCCAAGATTGATCTGTCGATGAAGAAACTGATAACCTCCCTGCTGATCCTCTTTCTGGGTCTCTCCGCAGCGTTTGCGCAGCAGATCCGCGACATCAACGAAATCGTCGTCCTGCACCGGGACGGCAGCGCCCGCGTAGTCCAGGTCTGGGACGTGACCACGGCCGACGGCACCGAATTCTACCTGCCTTTCGACCATCTCGGCCCGATGAACATCAAGGACCTGCAGGTGAGCGAGAACGGTACGCCGTTCGTCGCGGAAGGCGACGGCTGGGACACCGACCGCTCCCGCGAGCAGAAGCGCGGCCGCTGCGGCATCGTCCGCAAGCGCGACGGCGTGGAGCTGTGCTGGGGATTCGGCGACTACGGCGACCACGTCTGGACGGTCAGCTATACCATCGAGGGGCTGGTGATGCAGATGGGCGAATACGCCGGCCTGTATTTCTCCTTCGTGAACCCCCAGATGATGGCTTCGCCCCAGCACGTCAAGGTCCTGCTGGTCAACGAAACCGGCGGCCCGGAATGGACGCCGGACAACGTCTCCGTATTCGGTTTCGGCAGCGACAGCGAGATCTTCTGCGAGTCGGGCGCGGTCCGCGCCGAATCGCTCGGCGCCTTCGGCTACAACGACCGGATGACGGTGCTGGTGCGTTTCGCCGACGGTCTGTTCGAGCCGGCGGTCATCTATGACGAACCTTTCGAGAAGGTCCAGAAGAGGGCCTTCCGGGGCAGCGACTACAAGGAAAAGATAGCGGCCGCCGACGTGATCTGGCTGATCCTCGGTGCCCTGGTCATCCTCTTGTTCACGCCCGTCGGCTGGGTCCTCATCGGCCTGGGCATCCTGATCTACAGGGGCATAGTCTTCCATCTGCTGGGATACAAATACAGGACGAACATCTTCGGCAAGAGCCGGATCAAGGGCTGGTATCGCGACATCCCGCTCAAGGGCAGCCTCCCGGCGGCCTATTTCACCCTGGTGCGGGGCAGCAAGATACAGACGGGCAAGTACGCCAACAACCTGATCGGCGCCTATTTCCTCCGCTGGGTCCTGAAGGGCTACGTGGAGGTGATCCCCGAGCAGGGGCATCCGGAGCGGGTGAACCTCTCGTTCCCGCAGCAGAAAGCCTTCGACGAAGCGCTCGAGAGCGACCTGTATGAGATGGTCCGCGAGGCCAGCGGCACCAACCGCATCCTGGAGGCGGGCGAGCTGGACCGGTGGGCCAAGCGTTCGTTCCGCAAGGTTTCCGGGATTCCGGACCGGGCCCGGTCGCTGGGACTCCAGTGGTTCTCCAACCGCAATTATACGGTCTCCGACAAGCGTTTCAATGCGGAAGGCCAGGAAAAGGCGCGCCAGCTGATCGAATTCAAGAATTTCCTCGAGGACTTCACGCTGAGTTCGCAGCGCGGGGCCATTGAAGTGACGCTGTGGGAGGACTATCTCGTGTTCGCCGCCCTGTTCGGCATCGCCGACAAGGTGGCCCGGCAGTTCGAGAAGCTCTATCCTTCCGAATACAAAGCTTTCGCCCAGACCGCCCGGCTGCACTCCGGCGTCACGCTCCACAGCCTGATGTCCGTCACCAACAGCATCTCCTCCGCGGCAATGCGCAGCGCGATGTCCGCGAAGGCGGCCCATTCGGTGTCTTCCTCTTCTTCTTCCGGCGGCTCCTATCGGAGCAGCGGGGGAGGCGGGCATTTCTCGCACGGCGGCGGTGGCCATTCCTTCGGCAGCTCCCGGGGCGGCGGCACCCGATAATGTTTCCCTGACAATCCAATCCAATCATGAGAAAGACAATAACCACGGTGCTTGTGGCGGCCTGCGTCTGCCTGACGGCAAAGGCGCAGACGCCCGACCCCAATTTCTTCATCTACCTGTGTTTCGGTCAGTCCAACATGGAGGCGGGCGCACGCCCGGCCGAGCAGGACAAGGATTTCAACGATCCCCGCTTCCAGTTCATGGCGGCCGTGGACATGCCGCGCTTTGAGCGCGAGCGGAACCACTGGTACACGGCCGTTCCGCCCATCTGCCGGCAGACCAACAACATGGGCCCGGTCGATTTCTTCGGCCGCAAGATGATCGAGGTGCTGCCCGAGCAGTACCGCGTGGGCGTGATCAACGTCTCCGTGGCGGGCGCGAAGCTCGAACTCTGGGACAAGGACGCCTGCGAGGAGTATCTCGCGATGGAGTCCGCCGACCCTTCGCGCGGCTGGCTCGTGGACATGGCGAAAGAATATGGGATGAATCCCTACCAGCGCCTGCTGGAGACGGCCCGCGAGGCGCAGAAATACGGCGTGATCAAGGGCATGCTCCTGCATCAGGGCGAGTCCAACCCGGACGACGCTGCCTGGCCGGGTCGCGTGAAGAAGATCCACGACGACCTGTGCGCGGAGCTGGGCCTGGACCCGGCGGAGATCCCGCTGCTGGCCGGTGAACTGAAATATGCCGAGCAGGACGGCGTGTGCGCCGCCTTCAACGAGGTGGTCCTGCCGCACCTGCCGGAGGTGATGCCCAACGCCTACGTCATCTCCGCACTCGGCTGCGAGAGCACGGGCGACCAGTTCCATTTCAACACCGAGGGCATGCGCCTGATGGGCTGCCGCATGGCGGAGAAGATGCTCGAGCTGCAGGGCTTCACGCAGCCCGCGCGCCGCACCCTGATCCTGGAGCCGGAGGAGCTGGGCATCCGCATCAGCCCGACCCTGTCCGGCATCTTCTTCGAGGACATCAACCAGAGCGTGGACGGCGGCATCTGTGCGCAGCTGATCCAGAACAACTCTTTCCAGGCATACAACGTCCCGGACGGTCCGGAGAATGAATTCTCCCAGAGCGACACCGTCTTCTTCGGCTGGACGGTCATCCGCAGGGAAGGCGCCCTGGGCAGCGCCCGCGCCGTGGCGGACAAGCCGCTCGTGAAGAAGCTGAAGCGCTGGTACGACTTCGATCCCAACGACCAGTATGACGACGAGCTGCGCTACAAGCAGTATAGCGTCCGCTTCGACATCGAGGAGCCGGGCGCGGGCTTCGGCATCGCGGCCAACGGCTACGGCATCGCCGAATACCGGCGCGGCCCGGGCCAGATCTATTCCGACAACACGCAGACGGCCTCCATTCCCGCGAAGGAGGGCGTGAGCTACGACCTGGGCCTGTACCTGCAGGGCAAGAAATACAAGGGCACGGTCTCCGTGTACCTGGAGGATGCCGCGGGCAACCGGAATTCCAACGTCGTCACCATCTCCAGGCTCGGCAAGAAGTGGAAGCAGTACACCGGCACGCTGACCGCGGAGCGCTCCGTCGACAGCCGCCTCGCCATCGTGGCCGATAAGAAGGGCACCTTCTGGCTGGACTTCGTCACCCTCGTGCCGGAGGCCTCCGAACTCTGGAAGGGCGGTCAGTACGGCCCCTTCCGCAAGGATCTGCTGGAGGCGCTGGAAGCCCTCCATCCGACCTTCATGCGCTTCCCGGGCGGCTGCGCCTCCGAGGGCCCGAACTACTTCGGACAGGTGTTCTGGAAGAACAGCATCGGTCCGCGCGAGGAGCGCCTCGGCTTCCGCAACCACTGGGGCTACTGGACCTCGCAGCACATCGGATTCTATGAGTACCTGCTGATGGCGGAAGGCCTCGGCGCCACGCCGCTGCCGGTGCTCAACAACGGCGTCACCTGCCAGTTCGCGGGCCACAAATACATCGCTCCGCTCGACACGCAGGCCGACCGCGACCGCTTCTATAGCATCTTCGTCAAGGACGCGCTCGACTTCATCGAGTTCTGCAACGGCGACGTCACCACCGAGTGGGGCGCCCGCCGCGCGGCGCTGGGCCACCCGGCCCCGTTCCACCTGAAGTATCTGGGCATCGGCAACGAGAACCAGGGTCCCGAGTTCTGGGAGCGCTTCGACATCATGTACAAGGCCGTCAAGGAGAAATATCCCGAGATCGTCATCGTCACGACGGCCGGTGCCGCCGACGCGGGCCGGGAGTTCAACGCCAACATGGCCATCATCGACGAGAAATACCCCGACACCATCGTGGACGAGCACTATTATAAGGGTGACGACTGGTTCTTCGGCAACCGCGACCGCTACAACCCCGGCAAGGAGCGCGGCAACGAAGGCCATACCTACGACCGCAGCAAGCCTACGCGCGTGTTCGTCGGCGAGTTCGCCAACAACCGCGCCAACAACGCCTATTCCTCCGCCCTCGCGGAGGCGGCCTACTGGACCGGCCTGGAGCGCAACTCCGACATGGTCGTGATGGCGGCCTACGCCCCGCTCTTCTGCAAGAAGGGCTTCAACAAGTGGGACTCCAACCTCATCTGGTTCGACAACCGCGGCATGTGGCGTTCCTGCAACTACTATTATCAGCAGCTCTTCTCCGTGGCGGGCGACCACGCCTTCGCCACGTCGGAAGTGCTGGACGGCGGGACGCCGGACGACAAGGTCTTCACCTCGCCGACCATCGACACGCAGACGGGCGAGATCTTCATCAAGTTCGTCAACGCCGAGGCGGTGGACAAGCTGGTCACGGTCGCGACCGGCAGCGTGACGGCCTATGAGGCAACGCTCGAGTTCGTCTCCTCGCACGACACGTCCGTCAAGAACCAGGGCAGCCAGAACTACTATTCCAGCCACCCGGACTACGCCGCGCCGGCCGCCGGCCCGCGTGCGGGCGAGCGCCCCGGCCTGGTCGGGATGGCGTTCCGCTTCGGCCGCCGCGTCAAGTACACCGAGCCGGTGGTGCCGCACACCAAGTCGCTCGGCACCGTACGGCAGAGCTTCGAATTCACGATGCCGGAGAATTCTATCGGCATCCTGCGGCTGAAACCGGCGAAATAATTTTTATCTTTGCCCCCGTTATGAAGAAATTCCTCCTCTTTGTGCTGGCCTTGCTCCCGGTCCTGAACGCCGGAGCCCAGAGCCGTTTCGCGAAATATCTCGACCAGGCGGAGAACGCTCCGTTCGTGGTCGTGGACAAGCAAGCCCTCAAGCTCACCCTCGTCGACCCGCAGGGAGAGCCCATCAAGGAATACGGCATCTCCGTCGCCGTCAACTACGGGCCCAAGAAGGTCCGCGGCGACCACAAGACCCCGGAGGGGACCTTCAAGATCAACCAGCTGCTCAACGCCAAGGGCCTCTCGCACGACTTCAAGGATGGCAAGGGACCCATTCCCGACGCCTATGGCCCGTGGTTCCTGCGCCTGGACGTGCCGGGCTTCCGGGACATCGGCATCCACGGCACGCCCTTCCCCGAGTCCATCGGGACGCGGGCCACGGAAGGCTGCGTGCGGATGCGCAACGAAGACATCCTGGACCTGAAGGCCCGGGTCAAGGTCGGCACGGTGGTCATCATCCTGCCGGACGCGGTTGAAAAAAGTTAAAAATTTGCGTTAACATTTTCTGGACTTGTCCGTCATATTATCGGAACCGGGTTGAGGCGCGCCGCCCACGGTTCCGATATATGTTTTAAAAACCAATGAAAACAATGAAAAAGTTACTTGCATTGCTCCTCTTGATCATGCTGCCGCTGGCAGCATTCGCAGGGAGACCTGCCAAGCGGAGCAACAACGTCCGCCTCTCCTCGCTCATCACCGAGTGCCGTCAGTACGAAGGCGCCGAAGTAGTCAACCTGGGCTGGATGGGCACGGCCCTGATCAAGGGCATCATCCGGGTCTCCGCCGACAACGATCCCGAGGCCCGTGCGGCCTTGAAGCTGCTCTCCGGCGTGAAGCGCTTCGGCGTCCTGGAGTTCAGCGACTGCTCCCAGGCGGCGCGCGAAAGGATCACTGACAGGATCGACCGGTTTCTCGACAGGTCGGAAATTCTGATGGAGGTCAAGCAGGACGATACGCGCCTGAGCATCTATGGCCTGCTGGACGACGCAGCCGGGACCGTGCGGGATATCGTTCTGTATGACGCGGAGAGCAGCGTGCTCATGTTTGTGAAAGGGACCGTCTCGATGGAAGCGGTCGGGACGCTGATGGCCGATGACTAGCGAACGCTTCCAGGCAGAGTACCTGCCCCTGTCCGGGACTTTCTACCAGGTGGCCCACTACATCCTCGAGGATGCGGCCGAGGCGGAAGACGCCGTACAGGAACTGTTCCTCAAGCTCTGGGCGGACCGGGACGACCTGGACGCCGTCCACAACCCCAAGGGCTATGGGCTCCGGGTGCTCCGCAACCTTTGTCTCGACCGGGTCCGCCGCCGGAGCAAGCTGTCGCTCCCGTCCGAGCTTCCCGAGCAGGAATGGCCGGGCCGGCAGGACGAGGCGGTCGACGACAAGGAGAAACTCGCCAAGGTGCTCGACGCCATCAAGTCCCTGCCTGACAGGCAGCGCACCGTGCTCACGCTCCGGACCCTGGACGGCCTCTCCTACGAGGAGATCACCGAACGGACCGGCATTGGAAACCTTACGTTACGCGTCCTGCTTTCGCAGGCACGCCGAAAAATAAAGACTGCAATCATATGAAGACCCTCGAAGAAATAGAAAGACTCAGCCTCGAAGAGCTGGAACAGGAAGCCACCCGCGCCGCCGCGCCCGTCCCCGACGGGCTGCAGGAACGCCTCCGGCAGACGCTCGCCGCCCGCGAACTCGCGGACGCGGCCCGGCCCCGCCCGACCCGCTGGATCCCGTATGCTTCGCTTGCCGTGGCCGCAGCGGCCGCCGCGATCATCGCCCTGCCGCAGCACGGCCCGAAGGACACCTTCGACGACCCGCGCCTGGCATATGCCGAAGTCGAGAAGGTCTTCCGGACCATCTCCGACAAGATGAACGAAGGCGTGGCGCTCGTCCGCGAAGCGGAAGCCTCCGCCGAAATCCCCCAGAACATCCTTAACAAGACACAGAAATGAAACGCATATTAATCTTCACAGCGATCGTGCTGTTCCTCTGCCCCCTCGCATGCCTCGCCCAGAACGGCAAGTCTATCTACCAGAAATACTCCGACGCCGAGAATGTCTCCGCCGTCTACATCTCGCCCGCGATGTTCCGCCTGATCGGCAAGATCCCCGAGCTGGAGATCAACGACAGCGACGTCAACCTCGCTCCCGTGATCCGCTCCCTGACCGGAATGTACATCCTGAACAGCGAGAACCAGGCCATCAACGCCAATCTCAGCAGCGATGTGGACCGCTTCATCCGTGGCGGCCGTTACGAAATGCTGATGGAAGTCAAGGACAGCGGCGAGACCGTCCGGATGTACACGGTCGGTGACAAGAAGACCATCGAAAGTTTCGTGATGCTTGCCGTCGACGGCAACGAGGTGACCTTCATCTGCCTCGACGGCCAGATGCCCCGCGACGAGACCGAGAAACTGATCGTCGAAGCGACGAAGAATTGATCAAATGCTTATATTTGTCCGTATGAAACGGACACTCCTTCTCCTGGCGGCGTTGGTACTTTCCGTACCCGCCGCCTTTTCGCAATCCTGGGACGGCCCGCAGTGGGCGGTCGTCAATTCTTCGTCCTGTTTCCTGCGGCTCAAGCCGGACTATGAGTCGGGCAACGAGAGCCAGGCGCTGATGGGCACGGTCCTGCGCGTCAAGGGCGCGGAGCGCTACTGGCGGCAGGTGGACGCCCCCGACTACAAGGACGTCTGGACGACGGAGCACAACATCGCGCTGATGGACGAGGCGGGCAAGGACGCCTGGATCGCCGCTCCCAAATACATCTGCACGGCCGAATACACGCACCTCTTCGCGGAGCCGTCCGCCGTGGCGGACCGCGTGTGCGACTTCACCCTGGGCGACCTCGTCCGGCAGGGCGCGCAGTCGCGCCGCGGCTGGGTGCAGGTGTACCTGCCCTCCGGCCGGGCCTGCTGGGCGCGCGCCTACGATGTCCAGGACCTGGACGGATGGATGCAGAGCCGCGTCGCCACGCGCGAAAGCCTGATCGCGACCGCGCGCCGTTTCCTTGGCACGCCCTATATGTGGGGCGGGGCGAGCGTCAAGCATTTCGACTGCAGCGGTTTCACGCAGTTCGTCTACCGCCAGTGCGGGATCGTGCTGCCGCGCAACGCCCGCGAGCAGATCCACACCGGCGAGGAGATCCCCTATGACTTTGACCTGATGCAGCCCGGCGACCTGCTCTTCTACGGCACGCCCGCGACGGCGCGCAAGCCGATGGTGGTGGCGCACGTGGCGATGTACTACGGCGACCGCAAGATCATCCACTCCTCGCAGGTGGTGCGCATCAGTTCCCTGACCCCGGACGGCGAAGACTACTACGAGCGCGAGCTGCTCGGCGTGCGCCGCATCCTGGGCCACGTGGATGACGGCTCCGGCATCCGGAGCGTCCAGGCCCGCCCCTGGTATTATTGATCCGAAGACCTACGGTCTATGAAAACAAGATTCCTGCTTCTGCTGGCTTTTGCCGCGGCGCTCCTTTCCGGCTGCGACAAGGCCAAGGATACCCCCTCCGGGTATTTCTATCTGCCCGTCATCGAGACGACGGACATCCACGGACACATCATCGAAAAGGAGAACGGCGTCGTCCACTACCGGATGGCGTTCATCGCCGACAAGGTCCGGGACATCCGGGGCCGGGGCGCGGCGTACCGCAAGGACCGGCTCCTGCTCCTGGACGGCGGAGACATCTACCAGGGTGCGTCCATCTCCAATCTGCTGGGCGGCCAGCCCGTAACCGCCGCCCTGGACATGATGGAATACGACGCCGTCGCGCTCGGCAACCACGAGTTCGACTGGGGGATCGAGCACACGGTGGATGCGGACGCCACGATGCCGGACTACGAATGGGGCGGCGCCCGGCAGGTCAACGAAGTCCCCGTCGTCTGCGCCAACCTTTATCAGGATGGCAGCAGGGCGACTTTCACGAAAGATTATGTCATCGTGGAGAAGACCGCCGTGAACGCGCAGGGCGAATCCGTCCGCGTCCGGATCGGCGTCATCGGTTTCGCCGAGGATTATGCCGGCAGCATCATGACCTCCGCCTTCACGGGCCGCGGTTTCTCCATCCGGGAAGACTACGCGATCGCCGACGCCCTCGCGAAAGAGCTGGAGGCGTCGGGGCAATGCGACGCCACGGTCCTCCTGGTCCACGGCGCCGCCGACCGTTCGGCGGAGCGGCTGGGCGGGGACAGCGCCATCGACCTGGTGCTGGGCGGCCACAGCCACGAGACGCTGTCGGGCTGGAACGGCTCCGGCACGCCCTACCTCCAGGGCGGGCGCTATTGCGAGCACTATTCCAACGCCGATTTCAAGTTCTCCGTAGACCGGAAGACGGGCAGGCCTGTCCTTGCCGGCGTGATCAGTCCGATCAATTTCGCCGTCCGGGACGCCCTGGACCAGCACGTCTCCGAAGGGCAGAACGCGGAAGACCTGGATGAAGATGTCCTCGCGCTCTCCGACGAAGCCATCGCCGCCTGCGACCGGCAGGGCGGCGACGTGATCGGCTACATCGGTTTCGGCGCCACGACGTATTATATCAAGGGGAGCGGCGACCGCGCCACGCCCATGTCCAACTGGATGTGCGACATCCTCCGCCGGATCGGGGACGCCGACGTCGCATTCGTGAACGGCGGCGGTGTGCGGACGTCCTTCCCGCTCGGCAACCAGTCCAGGCGGGACATCACCGTGGCGGACATCTACGAGATGTTCCCCTTCAACAACCTGACCTATGTCTACGAGATTTCGTACGCGGAGCTGCTCCGGCTGTTCACGTATTCCCTGACCAACGGCGGCAGGAGCCTGTTCACGTTCATGTCAGGCATCGACTGCGGCTACCGCGACTATTCCGTCGTCTCGCTGACGAAGGACGGCACCGTGATCTATCAGGACGGCCGCTGGACGGACGGCTGGGCGACGCGCACCCTGCGGCTCTCCGTGAGCGAGTACCTGGCCACGACGTCGCGGGTCGACAACTACACCGGGATGGAGAATCCGCTGCTGCAATGGAACGGGACGCCGCGCCTGCTCTCCAACAACCTGGTGGACAACGAAAACGCCGTCCTGGTGCTCAGGAAAGAGGCAGCCGCCTCCGGAGGCCGTCTGTACATCGACGCCTCGCCGCATTATATCCTGCAATAATTCCCGGGGGATCAGTTCCGGATCTCGACGCCGCCGAAGCCGACGTTGCCGATGAGGACGATGGCGGGCTCGCCGCAATCGGTCTTCGTGTAACGCTTGTCCGTGACGCCGCCGAAGCCGTTGCTCAGGGCGGTCTTGACGGCCAGGCCTTCCGGCACGATGATGACCACGCCGCTGAAGCCGACGCTCAGGTCGATGACCGCCTCGCCGGTGATCTCGGCGCCGCGCAGGTCCAGCGTCAGGCCGCCGAAGGACACCTGCACGTCGGCGCCCTCGAACTTCTCGCCCGCAAAGGACAGGTGCTGCTTGCCGAAAGCCGACTCGATGCGGCGGATATCCTTGCCGTCGCGGGAGATGGTCTTATATTCTTGGACCTTGGGGTCGCAGAAATTCTTGAAGAACAGGATCCTGATGCCGAAACCGACGACCAGCAGCGCCAGGGCGTACTGCCACATCGTGTTCCAGCCGATGACCCCGCGGTCTGCCAGCAGGAGCAGGACGCCGATGCCGATGCCGATGCACGGGCCGACGATCTCCTTGCCGCGGAGGAGGGCGGCCAGGCAGGGCAGGATGATGAACAGGGTCCACCACCCTCTGGTGGAGAAGTCGAAGCCGGGAACGCCTGCGAGATTCAGGATCCAGATCACGCCGATGATGATCAGCAGCAGGCCCAGGATGGTTTTGAAGGAATGTTTCATGGTATTAAAATTTCAGGGTATACAAAGATAGGCTTTTTTCGTATCTTTATTGTCCCAAATAATAACACGATGAAAAAAGTTCTCCTTTTGCTCGCCGGCTGTCTGTTCTGCGCCGCTTCTTTCGCGCAGGAGCCGGTGACCTTCACCGCCGAGCAGGACCACCAGAACATGCTCGACCAGCTCGGGATCAAATCCATCCGCCGCGGTTTCGACGCGGACGAGAAGAGCCCCTATGCCGCCAATTATGACGAAAGCAAGGCCAATCCCTTCCCCGTGCTCCCGGAGATCCTCCGGACCAACGCCGGCAAGAAGGTGACCACCGCGAAGCAGTGGTGGGACGTCCGCCGGCCGGAGATCGTCGAGGGCTTCGAGAGCGAGGTCTATGGCCGCGTGCCGGCCAATGTCCCCGGCGTGACCTGGACGGTCGAGGCCGAGGAGATCGAGTTCGTCGGCCGCATCCGGGCCAAGGCCAAGCAGCTCCGGGGCCACGTCGACAATTCCGCCTGCCCCGCGATCAACGTAGACATCAAGATGGTCGTCGTGACGCCGGCTGACGCCACCGGTCCGGTGCCGGTGCTGATGATGTTCGGCGCCGTCAACCTGCCCAACCCTGTCAAGCCCGGCGGAGACGACATGGCCGTCATCAACAAGGCGCTGCGCCGGCTCCTGGAGAACGATCCGGAGACGGCCGAGCTGATGAAGAAATATCCCGCCTGGCAGCCTTTCGAGCCCGCCAACCCGTTCGCGATGTTCATGCGCCCGGCCCAGCAGGCTCCCGGCCAGGATCCGCCGTCCAACCAGCAGCTGCTCGCCGCCGGCTGGGGCTATGCGATGATCGACCCGGCCAGCATCCAGGCCGACAACGGCGCCGGCCTGACCCGCGGCATCATCGGCCTGACCAACCACGGCCAGCCGCGCAAGCCGGACGACTGGGGCGCCCTGCGCGCCTGGGCCTGGGGCGCCGCCCGCGGCCTCGACTATCTGGAGACGGATCCCGACGTCGACGCGAAGCACGTCGGCATCGAGGGCGTGTCCCGCTACGGCAAGGCCGCGCTCGTGACGCTCGCCTTCGAGGAGCGTTTCGCGGTGGGCCTCATCGGCTCCTCCGGCAAGGGTGGCGCCACCCTGCACCGCCGCATCTTCGGCGAGGGCCTGGAGAATCTTTCCAATGCCGGCGAATACCACTGGATGGCCGGCAACTACATCAAGTACTGCGCCGTCGAGTCGAAGACTGGCGCCTGGAACGCCGGCATGCTGCCGGTCGATTCCCACGAGCTCATCGCGCTCTGCGCGCCGCGTCTCGTGTTCATCAGCTACGGCATCCCGGAGAAGGGCGACGACCTGTGGCTGGACCAGTACGGCAGCTGGCAGGCCACCGTGGCCGCCGGCGAGGTGTTCAAGCTGCTCGGCGCGAAGGATCTCGGCCGCTCCAACGACTACCGCAAGGAGCCGATGCCGGCCGTGCTCGAGGGCCTGCTCGACGGCGAACTGGCCTGGCGCCAGCACGACGGCGGACACACGGACGCCCCGAATATGAAATACTTCATTGAATGGGCATCACGTAAAATTCGGGAAAAATAGCTATCTTTGCGGCAATAAAATTTGAAAGACATGAATCTTAGAGACATCAAAAAGGACATCGAGTATGTGCTGAGCGCCTTTGTCGAGGATTGCTCCGTCGTCGCCTGCGTCAATCCCAAGATCACCGACGCCAATGTCAGCGAGCTGATGGAAGAGGCCATCGACCTCTACAACGAACTCCGCGACAAGGTCAACGCCAAGGTCGAGGGTTCCAAGAAGGCCTACTACAACGACCTTCGCAAGGAGGTCCTCACCAAGACGGACGCTCTCTACTCGAAACTCAGCACCGCCGTGAAGGAAGCGGTCAAATAATGAGAATCACCTTCCCCCTGATATCAGTCGCGCTTCTGCTAACAACATGGAGCGCGACTGCTGGTATTCCCCGTACCCAGGCGCAGAAGGCCGTCGAGGCCGTCTGCGCGCGGGAGCCGCTGCGCGCCGGCCTGGCCGGGGTGCTGGCGGTCCGCGCGGACGGGGACACGCTCGTCGCCGTCAACGTCCGGCAGAAGATGGTCCCGGCCTCCAACGTCAAGCTGCTGACCACGGGCCTGGCCCTGCACCGGCTCGGGGCGGACTTCCGTTTCGAGACGCGCATCGCGTATGCGGGCACGGTCGCGGATGGCGTGCTCAAGGGGGACGTCTACATCCTCGGCGGAGGCGACCCCACGACCGGGTCGCGCTCCGACTGCGCGGAGGGGGTCGGCAAGACTTTCGCCACCTGGGCGAAATTCCTGGCCGACGCCGGCATCAAGACCGTTGAAGGACGCATCCTGGGCGATCCCCGCGTCTTCAGCACCCCTACGCCGCAGAACCTCGGCTGGACCTTCGACGACCTGGGCACCTACTATGGCGCCGGTCCGACGGGCCTCAATTTCTTCGAGAACGCCCAGAATTTCTACATTACGCCCGGAGCAGCCGGCGCCGCGCCCAACTACCGGGTGCAGTATCCCGAGACCCCCTGGATGCGCGTGGAGAACCACGCCGTCACCGGTCCCGCCCGGTCGGCCAATTCGCTCTACTACGTCAATTCGACGCTCGCGCCGTATGGCGAGCTCGCCGGGTCTTTCCCGGTGGACCGCCGCGGCTACACGCTGGAGTGCTCCAACGCCTTCGGCGCCTACACCTGCGCCTGGTATTTCCGCAACTACCTGCAGAAGAACGGCATCGCCGTCCTGGGTGGCTGGGGCGACATCACGCCGCAGGGCGAGGTCCGCACGGACCTGACGCCCGGCACGCTGCGTACGCCCGCCGCCGTGACGGATTCGCTCAAGGTGCTGGGCGTCAGCTATTCCCCGCGTCTGGCGGACATCGTACGCGACACCAACGCCGAGAGCGACAATTTCTATGCGGAGACGCTCCTGCGGGCCATCGCCCTGCGCAGCGGCCTGACCGTCGGGCAGGAAGACTGCGAGAAGGCGGCGGAGGCCGGCCTGCGCGCCCTGGGGCTGCGCACCGACGGCGCCTGCCACCAGGTGGACGGCAGCGGCCTGTCCCGCAAGAACTACGTCTCCCCGGCCTTCTTCGTCCGCTTCCTGCGGAAAATGATGACCCTGCCCGTCTGGGACGCCTTCTTCGCCTCGCTGCCGGTCCCCGGTACCAAGGGCACGCTGGAGGACCGCTTCCCGAAGGCGACGCAGGAGTTCCGCGACCGGATCCATATGAAGACCGGTTCGATGAACGGCGTGCGCTGCTTCAGCGGCTATATCCTGGCCGCGGACGGCGATCCTGCACACACCATCGTCTTCTCCGTCCTCGTCAACAACTGCCCGGAACGCTCCTTCCTGATGGTTCCGCCCCTCGACGCCATCATCGAGGCGATCGCAGCTGAAAACGAGTAGATTTTTTATTATCTTTGCATATTATGCGCAAACTCTTCATATTGATCCTGCTGCCCGCCCTCCTGGGCTCCTGCAACGCGATTTCCTCGCTGGTGCACGACGACCAGGTGGTGGCCAAGGTCGGCAAGAACAAGCTCTACAAGTCGGAGCTGGAGCGCTTCATCCCCAACATGATCCCTGCCGAGGACAGCGTACGCCTGGCCGAGCAGTACATCAACACCTGGGCGATGGACCTGCTCTATCTCGACGTGGCGGAGCGGGAGCTGTCCAAGGGCGAGCTCGACGTGACCGCCGACCTGGAGGACTTTCGCCGTTCGCTGCTGAAGTACCGCTATGAGCAGCGCTACATCAACGACCGGCTCGACACGCTGGTCACCGACGATCAGATCCGGCGCTACTACGAGGAGCACGAAGCCGAATTCGCGCTCAAGCGTCCGGTGCTCAAGGTCCGTTTCGTGGACGTGATGAAGGATTCTCCCAACAAGGACGCCATCCTCAGGATGATGACCTCGCGGGAATACGACGACCTGCAGCGGGCGGACACGCTCGCGCGGTCCACGGCCCTGCGCTATTTCGACAGTTCGGACACCTGGATGGACGCGAACGAGGTGGCTTCTTCGTTCGGCCTGGACTACCAGCAGATGCTTTCCTACCTCAAGGGCGACCTGATCAAGTATGAGCCGGAAGACCGCGGCGACGTGATGGTCGCATATGTCTGCGACATCCGCCGCACGGGGACGGCCCCCTTCGAGTATTGCGCCGGGCGGATCCGGGATATCCTGATCAGCGCGAGAAAACACGACCTGATGAACAGTTTGGAACGGGACTTGCTTGAGAACGCGCTCGAAAGCAAACAATTTGTGATTTACCAGAATGAAGAATAAGATGCTGAAAATGGCGGCCACGGCCGTCCTGATGGCCGTGATGGCCCTGCCTTCGTCCGCCCAGAAATACCGCGGCGTCGTCGACAAATCCGTCGCCCTCGTGGGCGGCGAGATGATCAGTCTCTCCGATGTGGAGGCCGAGGCCCAGGCGCTGCGCGCCCAGGGCCTGCCCGCCGACCGCTGCCAGATCCTCGAGAGCATGATGCAGGCCAAGCTGTTCGTGGCCCAGGCGCGCGTGGACTCCCTGACGCTGAACCAGGACAATGCCAACGCCCAGCTGGAGCAGTATGTCGCCCAGCTGCTGACCCGCGCCGGCGGCCAGGACCAGCTGGAGGAATACCTCGGCAAGCCGCTCTACAAGCTCCGTCAGGAGTGGCGCCAGCAGATCGAGGAGCAGACCCTCGCGCAGCAGGAGCAGCGGGAGATCGCCACCCGGATTCCCGAACTGACCCCTTACGACGTCAAGCAATATCTCGACACGGCTTCGACGGCTTCGCTGCCGATCGTGCCGATCAAATACCAGATGAGCCAGATCTGCGTCTATCCCGACCGGGAGGCCGCGGCGATCGCCGTCAAGGAGCGCCTGCTCTCCATCCGGGAGCGCATCCTCAACGGTGAGCGTTTCGCCACGCTGGCCCGCCTCTATTCCGAAGACCCGGGCAGCGCCCGCAAGGGCGGCGAGCTGGGCATGGCCTCCAAGTCCATCTTCTGGCCCGCCTTCTCGGATGCGGCGATGGCCCTCCGGCCCGGCAACATCTCCCAGATCGTGGAGACCCCGGACGGCTTCCATATCATCGAGGTCCTGCAGAAGCAGGGAGACATGTTCAACGCCCGCCACATCCTGATCAAGCCCAGCTACACGTCCGCCGACCAGGAGAAGGCGTTCCACCGGCTGGACAGCATCCGGACGGCGATCCTGGACAGCACGATCACCTTCGAGACGGCGGCCCGCTTCTTCTCGGAGGACCCTGCCACCCGCACCAACGGCGGCCAGATGGCCGACCCGGAGACCGGCTCCGCCTATTTCGAGATCGACCAGCTCAAGCCGCAGGACTATGCGGCCGTCAAGGGCCTGAAGGTCGGCGAGGTGTCCGAGCCGATCGAGTCGCTCGACAACGAAGGCCGTAACGGCAACCTGGTCTACAAGATCGTCCGCCTGGACCGGATCATCCCGGCGCACCCGGCTTCGTTCGAGACGGACTACACCGAATTGCTGGGCCTGGTCCAGAACGAGAAGATCACGGAAGCCATCGACGACTTCCTGGACGAAAAGATCAAGAGCAGCTATATCGTCATAGATCCCCTGTTCGGGGACTGTGAGTTCTCCCGCAAAGGATGGTCCACCCGAGTCAGAAAAGACGATTGATCCTCTTCGCGGCCTTCCTGCTCGCCGCGCTGCCCCTGTCTGCCCAAAGCAGTTCCGGGCAGACGGATTCTTTGGTACGTTTGCTCAACGCCCGCTATCTGGAGCAGGTGGAGACGGGCGGCCGGATGGCGCGCAGGGCCGTCGAACCGACTTTCCTGCATAACGGCACCTACCTGTCCTGCGATTCGGCCCTCTGGCACGTAGACGACAAGATCATCAACTGTTTCGGCCACGTCCGGCTCACCCAGGGCGAGTCGGTGCTGACCAGCGAGAAGCTGGACTATCTCATCGACGAGAGCCTCGCCCAGTTCCGCGGGGCGGTGGTCGAGCTGCGCAACCGGCAGGAGAACGTCCTGCGCACGCGCATCCTGGATTACAACACGAAGGACAGCCTCGCCATTTTCCGTGGCGGCGCCGCGATGATGAGCTCCGACGGGCAGATCATCGAGAGTGACGAAGGGACCTACGCCAACGCGCAGGGCCTTTTCACTTTCTCCGGCAACGTCAATATGTTCACGGACTCCGTCTTCGTGCGCACGAGCCTGCTCGATTATGAATCCAAGACCGAACGGGCGGATTTCCGCGCGCCCATCGATTTCTGGAAGGAGGAGAACATGCTCTCGGCCGGCAAGGGCTGGTACGAGCGCCGCGAGGACACCTTCTTCTTCCAGGAAGCCGTCCACGGCCTCGGCGAGACGGCGGAGTCGTGGAGTGACACGCTTTTCTATTTCCGGCGTCCCAACGACGTCCTGATGCTGGGCAGCGTCCAGATCCAGGACCAGAGCCGCAAGGTGGCGGCGATGGGCGACCGCTTGCAATATGTCGATTCGCTGGCGCGCGTGACGCTGGAGGAGCGCGCTTCCGCGGCCCTGTGGGACGACGGACGCGAGCAGCCCGACACGACCTACCTGGGCGCGCAGCGCTTCATCTACTGGACGGTTCCGCGCTGCGACGTGGACGAGCAGGAAGTCAAGCTGGCCGAGAAACGGCGGGAAGAAATGCTGGGCGACCCGGTCTCGGAATACCGCCGCAGGGCGTCGAAGGAGGCCGCGGAGGCCCGCGAAGCGGCCTTGCGCGACGATCCGATGGCCCAGGCGCAGCGGCAGGGCCAGATGGCGCGGCGCAACGCGGCCGCCGGACGGAAGCCCGGAGAGCCCGGACAGCCCGCG
The DNA here is from genome assembly GCA_900319975.1 of uncultured Bacteroidales bacterium. Lineage (GTDB taxonomy): Bacteria > Bacteroidota > Bacteroidia > Bacteroidales > UBA932 > Cryptobacteroides. Next base: position 52,591 of record ONQP01000006.1, read on the forward strand.
CCCGGTGCCGCTCCGGCAGCCCAGCCTGCGCCTGCCGCAGACTCGCTGGCCGCCTCCGACAGCCTCGTGCTGTCCGACAGTCTTGCCCTGGCAGCCGATACGCTGCAGACCGTGGCCGACACCCTGCCGCCGCCCAAGGATACGACCAAGATCGGTTTCCTCCTTTCCCGCGGCGACGTCCGCATTTTCCGCAAGGACATGCAGGTCCGTTGCGACTCCCTGCGTTACAGCGACCTCGATTCCATCGCCCGGCTCTACAAGGATCCGGTCGTGTGGAACGAAGAGCGGCGCCAGTACAACTCCGACAGCCTCTTCGTCCTGATCCGCAACGACAGGATGGAGCGGGCCAACCTCCTGTCCAACGCTTTCATCCATACGGAAGAGCCGGGCGGCTATTTCGACCAGATCAAGAGCACGGACGTGATCGCGTATTTCAGTGATTCCACCTCGCTGCGCCGCTTCGACGCGCTGGGCGGGGTCACGGCCCTGATCTATCTGGAGGAGAACGAAACCATCGCCACCGTCAACCGGACGGAGAGCAAGATGATGATGGCGACCTTCGACGGCGAGGGTAACATCGAGCATGTCTACAATTTCGATTCGCCCAAGAGCGACGCCTATCCGGTGGTCCAGCTCCCGGCCGCCGACCACAAGCTGCGCGGCTTCAACTGGCAGCCCGAGCGGCGTCCCAAGGATAAGTTCGACGTGACGTCGATGGTGGTCCGGGATTCCGAGCGGGAGGCCTATGAGGCGCACCCGAAGACGACGTTCAAACAGACGGACATCTATTTCCCGGGACATATGGCCGAGCTCTATGCCGGGCTGGAAGCGGCCCGGACCAGGCGCAACCGGCCGGAGCCCGAAGCGGGGCCGCTTTCGGACGGCCCCGTGGCCGCGGATACGCTTCAGACCGTGACAGACAGCCTTTCCTTCCGGCGCGATTCGCTGTCGGTGGTGCGGGACAGCATCCGGACGTTCCTGCCGGACAGCCTGCGGGGCAGCCTGCCGGATTCGCTCCGGACCGGGGCCGGCGAAGTGACCGAACCCGGCGACACGACGACCTACATGTCCGACCGCGAACTCAGGCGCGCCCTGCGCATCGCGCGCCGCGACGCCCGCTGGGCGGAGCTGGACGCGCGCGACGCCGCCAAGGCGAAGGCCAAGGAGGAGCGCAAGGCGGCCCGCCAGGCGCGCCGCGCCGCGCGTGCCGCGGCTCACGCCAGGAGACAGAAAGATATTGATGCGGCCAAGCTGCAGAAATACATAGAACGCTATCAAAAACAGAAAGAGCGCCATGAAGCAAGAAAACAAAAACCTGTCCCTTCCGGAGAACGCGCACCGGCCCCTGAAGCCGGGGGAGAGCTACCAACCCCTCCTGAAGGCGAATGAGAAGCCGCTGGAGGTCACGCCTTATAGCGTGACCGTTGGCCTGTTGATGACCATCCTCTTTTCCGCCGCCGCGGCCTACCTCGGGCTGAAGGTCGGCCAGGTCTTCGAGGCAGCCATCCCGATCGCCATCATCGCCGTGGGTCTGACCGGCGCCCTGAAGAAAGTGGGCGGCCTGGGACAGAACGTCATCATCCAGAGCATCGGAGCCTGCTCCGGCGTGGTGGTGGCGGGCGCCATCTTCACCCTCCCGGCCATCTACATCCTCGGCCTGGACGTCAACTTCTGGCAGATGTTCCTGAGCTCGATGCTCGGCGGTTTCCTCGGCATCCTGTTCCTCATCCCGTTCCGCAAGTACTTCGTGCAGGAGATGCACGGCAAATATCCTTTCCCCGAAGCGACGGCCACTACGCAGGTGCTCGTCAGCGGCGAGGGCGGCGGCAAGAGCGCCCGCACCCTGCTGGCCGCCGGCCTGATCGGCGGTCTGTACGACTTCGTGGTCGCCACCTTCGGCGCCTGGGCCGAGACGCTCAGCACCACGGTGATGCACTGGGGCCAGGTGGTTTCCGACAAGGCCAAGGTGGTGCTCAAGCTCAACACCGGCGCCGCCGTGCTCGGCCTGGGCTACATCGTCGGCCTCAAGTACTCCTTCATCATCTGCTGCGGCTCCTTCCTCGTGTGGCTCGTCATCATCCCGCTGATGAACCTCATCTGGGGCGGCAACGTCATCGACCTGATGGGTACGGGCATTTCCCAGACCATCGCCGAGATGTCCCCGGACCAGATTTTCCGTGAATACGCCCGCCACATCGGCATCGGCGGCATCGCCACGGCCGGCATCATCGGCATCATCCGGAGCGCCGGTGTGATCAAGAGCGCGGTGGGCCTCGCCACCAGCGAGTTCAAGCGCAAGGGCGGCGCCGCGGCCGGGCAGGCCGAGCGCACGCAGCAGGATCTCCCGATGAAGACGGTCGTCTGGGGCATCGCCATCGCCCTGCTCGCCGTGTTCGCCTTCTTCGCCTTCGGCGGCATGGTCCACACGGTCTGGCAGGCCCTCGTCGGCCTCGTGATCGTGGCGGTGATCGCCTTCCTCTTCACGACGGTGGCCGCCAATGCCATCGCCATCGTGGGCACGAACCCGGTGAGCGGCATGACCATCATGACGCTGATCATCACCGCCCTCGTGCTCGTGGCCGTGGGCCTGAAGGGCAATGCGGGCATGGTGGCCGCGATGGTCATCGGCGGCGTGGTCTGCACGGCGCTGAGCACCGCCGGCGGCCTGATCACCGACTTCAAGATCGGCTACTGGGTCGGCACGACGCCGAAGAAGCAGGAAGCCTGGAAATTCGTCGGCATCGCCGTGGCGGCCGCGACCGTGGGCGGCGTGATGCTGATCCTCAACAAGACCTACGGCTTCACGGGCGACGGCGCCCTGGTGGCCCCGCAGGCCAACGCGATGGCGGCCGTGATCCAGCCGATGATGAGCGGCGGCAGCGCCCCCTGGCTTCTCTATGGCATCGGCGCGCTGATCGCCATCCTGCTGACCGTCTTCAAGGTGCCGGCCCTCGCTTTCTGCCTGGGCATGTTCATCCCGATCGACCTCAACCTTCCGCTGCTGCTCGGCGGCGCCATCTCCTGGTTCGTCAGCACCCGCAGCAAGGACGCGGCCGTCAACACGGCGCGTCAGGAGAAGGGCACGCTCATCGCCAGTGGCTTCATCGCCGGCGGTGCGCTGATGGGTGTGGTCTCGGCCATCCTCAAGTTCGCGAAGGTGGACTGGTTCCTGACGGACTGGAACACCGTCGGCGCAGGCCGCGCAGCATCCGGCGCGGAGGCCATCGCCATCGTGCCGTTGATCGGTATCTGCGTCTATATGATCGTGTCCTCGATGCGGAAACAGGACTAGTTTCCTTTCCTGTCTCCCAGCTTGCCGGCCAGCCACTCTCCAGGTGTCTGGCCGGTCAGCGTTTTGAAGTTGCGGAAGAAGGAGGCCTCGCTCGCGAAGCCGGATTCTTCCACGACATCAGACACTTTCCGGTCGGGGTTGTCCAACAGCCACCGCTGCACATAGCGGACGCGGTAGCGGTTCACGAAGTCGTTGAACGTGCCGCCGTGGAGGTTGTTGATGCAGGAAGAAATGTAGGTGACGTTGGTGCCCAGGCGCTGCGCCACGTCCAGGATCTTGAGGTTCTGCTGGCGGAAGAGTTCTTCGTCCTCCATCAGCGCGACGACCTTGTCGATCAGCTCCTGGGCGGCCTTGTCCGGGGCGGACTCCTGCGGGGCGGCCGGCTTCCGCCTGCGGCGCAGCAGCGCGCCGGCCAGCAGCCCGAGGACACCGGCGCCCAGCAGGGCCAGCAGGACGGTCTGCCAGGCGGACGTCCGTGCCACGGGGGCCATGTCTTCCGGCGTGAGGAGGAAAGCGGCCTTGATCGGCATGAAATTCATCTCCGCGCTCGCCGGGCCGCCGCCGGCCAGGAAGAAACGTCCGTCGGAGAGCAGCGCGGCAGGCAGCAGGCCTGCGTCGATCGGATCCGTCTTGAAGAACGTCACGGCGGCCGTGCCGCCCTTCAGGGCCGCTTCGTATTCGATGCGGATGAAAAAGGAACAGGGCAGGCTGGGCAGATAGAGCCAGGCCTGCCGGGCGGCACGGTTCACGTAGAAGCAGTAGCTGGTCCGGAAAGAGTCGCGCTGGAGCTCCTCTACGGTCGGGATGGGATAATCGGTCTCCAGCAGGGTGAGACGCTCGTTGCGCAGCAGGGCGATGCGGACTTCCGCGCTGTCGCGCCGGACGGGGATGAGATAGGAATAGTCACCGGTCGCCAGGTCTCCGATGGCGTACAGCTCCGGCGAGAAGAATCCGCCCGGAAGGGGCAGGGGGCTGTATTCCTCGAAGAGCGGATCCCGGAAAGCGTCTCCGCGGAGACGGTCCGTCAGCAGGTCGCAGGGATCGCCATGGGGGTCGTGGGTGGCGAAGATGATGGCGTTGTCCGGTGCCGTCGGGAAAATATAGGGTTGCGTGCGCTGGACCGAAGATTCCTTGAATTCGTCGAAGATGCCGCCCGGCGTATAGAGCCCGATCGCATCGTCAGCATACCAGTTGCCGCTTACTGCCACGGTCCCGTTCGGAAGCTCCACCGCGTTGGGACAGGCGCGCTTGCAGTCCAGGATGGGGAGCGACTCGAAGCGGTGCTCGGAGGGAATGTAGCGCTCGACGCCCCAGCTCTGGCCGATGCCGAAGTCTTCGCCGCAGCCGCCGCCGACCAGGATGTCGCCGGAGGCGAGCCGGGTGCCGAAGCCGGCGGCATGGTTGTAGAACATCGGGACCAGATGCCATTGGCCCATCGAGAAATATTCGGCGGTCTTGGTGGGTGTGAAGCCCGTCGTGTATCCGCCGAAGGCGACCAGTTCTCCGTTCACTTCGCAGATGCTGTGCATCGAACGCGGGATGTTGAGGTCCGGCAGGCGCTCGACCCGCATCTTCTTGACCGGCGTGCCGGTCGCCAGGATGTCTTTTTCAGGATCGGAAGACTGCGGAATGGCCTGCGTGCAGGGCGCGAGCAGCAGGGCGGAGAGCAGGCAGGGCAAGAGGTATCTCATCGTGTCTCAAATGGTTAGAAATCTCAAAATTAGAAATACTTCTCTCAAAAATCGGAATTTACTCTCAAAATTACAAATCTACAAGAATTTTTCTTTTCGATGGCGAGGGGCGTTGTATGCATCTGAGGGCCAATTCTTTCGGTTTTTGTTGATTTTGACAGTCGGTTTCTATGATTTGACTTTGTCCTGCCCTGCGGAAATGCGAACTTTGATTCCAGCATAACCCATAGACCACCTTGAAACATGAAACGATTCTCCTTTAATCCTGACGCCGTCGGCCGCCACCATCCCCGTGGCGGCCGCGCAAGGCGCAGCACGTTCCGGCCAGCGGCCTCCGTGCGCGTTGCACTTCAATCCGACACAACCACTACAAATGTCCTATAATCCTATGCAAGAGCGTCTTCTTTCCTACATGTCTCCCCGGCAGGCCTATGAGAAGCCTTCCGTCGAAGTGATTGAAATGGTCCCTGAGTCCATCATTGCCGCCTCCGGCGATGCGCCGGACATGGCACCCGGTTGGGAGTGGAATTTTTAACGAACCAAATGAAGTTTGAACCATGAGAAAAGCAGTATTTTCCATTGTCCCGACGGCCATTGCCATCCTCGCTTTCAGTGCCTGCGACAAGCAGCAGCTCCCGGTCAGCCGGGAAGGGACCCCGTTGACGATCAGCGCCACGGTCGGCGCGCAGACCAAGACCGCCTATTCCTATGATTCTGAATCCGGGGTGATGGACGTCACCTGGCGGGAAGAGGAGTCCATCTCCGTCATCTCGTTCGATGAATCCGGCATCACGGCCATCGACAACTTCACTTCCACCGGAGAGGAAGGCCGCGACAAGGCCGACTTCACCGGCACGTGGACCGGCAATCCCGGCGACCGGGTGATCTGCCTTTATCCGGCCCTTTCCACCTCGGCGGGAAGCAAGCTGTTCGGCACCGTCTCCGAGGGAGACGCTTCCATCTCGCTGAACTCCCTGACGAGTTCCGTGGGGAAGATCGTCAAGGACACCCCGTCCAGCCTGGCGGGCGCCGACGTGATGGTGGGCGACGTCGTGATTTCCGAAAGCACGGCGTCCGTGGACCTGGTCCGCCAGATCTGCGTGTTCCGGCTCACGGTGACCTGCTCGACAACTGCGTGGTATGACGACTATTACGAGCGGGTCAGTACCGTCAAGATTTCCGTGGACAACGGCGGCACCCCGGCCGTCATCGCGACCGCCGGCGCGCTCGGCGTGACGACGGACACCTATACCGGATCGTTCGTCGCTACCTCCTACGGGACCATAAAATTCACGCTCAACGACTTCTACAGCAGTGACCTGAACACCAGCGGCGGCCCGAAAACGCAGGTGTTCTATGCGCCGATCTTCTCCGAAGGAGACCTGGAGGAAGGATATACGCTCCGTTTCCATTATGGCGGACGTTCCAGGGAAGGTTGGGGCGCTTCGTGGGAAAGTGTCGAGACGTTCGGCGGCGGATGCGTGCAGAACAAGTCCGTCACCGAGAAGAGAACCCTCGAAAAGGGTAAGATATATGGCTTTACAATGACTATCTGATCATACAGTTACAGCAATGAACCGATTAAACAATACTATACTTTCTGCTGCAGCCCTGGGCCTGCTGGCCCTGCTTGCCGCATCCTGTATCAAAACGATTCCTGTCTCCAGCCTTTCTGTTTCCCAGACGTCCCTGACGCTGGTCGAAGGCGAAGAGGCACACCTGACGGTGACGGTCACGCCGGCCGACGCTACCGATCCCAGCGTCGTCTGGCGCAGCTCCGACCCGGCCGTGGCGACCGTGAACGACGGCCTTGTGCACGCCGTCGCACCCGGCACCGCAACGATCACCGTGTCGACGCCGGATGGTCAGCAAACAGCGTCCTGCGCCGTCACGGTGAACCGTCAGGCCGTTCCGGTCGCCTCCGTGAGCCTGGACAAGCCCTCGCTGGAGATGCTGGTCGGCGACGAAGAGACGCTGACCGCTACCATATCCCCGGCCGATGCGGACATCAAGACCGTCAGCTGGAGCAGCGACAACACCGCGGTGGCTACCGTCTCTGACGGCAAGGTGAAGGCCGTGGGCGCCGGCAACGCGACGATTACCGTCACGACGACCGACGGCGGCAAGACCGCGACCTGCGCGGTGACCGTGACCGAGCCGGCGCCGGAGACGGTCCCGTTCGTGCGGATGGAGTCGGAGCGGCTGGCGGACATGTTGACCCCCCGGGCCGACTTCGTCCTGTACCCGATGGCAAACGGAGAAATCCTTGCCGCGGGCGGCCATACGACCGGATTCTCTCCTACCAGCAGCGCGGAATACTACAAGGACGGCGCCTGGGTGGCGCTGGACGGCATGACGGCACGCCATGACATGCCGTTCTCGGTCGCCCTCCCTGACGGGCGGCTCCTGATCGGCGGCGGTTGCTCTTCCGGCAGCGGCATCGGCCAGTCCGCAAGCGTGGACGCCTATGATCCCGCCTCCCATGCCTTCTCCGCTTTCTCCTCCCTGTCTACGGCCCGCACGCTTTCCCGTGCCGTCGCCATCGGGGATGTGGTCATCGCGTCCGGCAACTGGTATTCCAGCGACGGCATCGAGATGTGGTCTGCGGAAGCCGACAAGTTCTCCTACGTAAAACAGACTTCCCAGCCGCGCCACAATCCGTATATGCTCCGCTCTTCGGCGGACAATGCGATCATCTTCGGCGCGACCGACAACTATGGCGACAAACTGCCGGAAACCATCGTTGACCGCTACCAGGGCGATGACTTCGTGCCTGCGCTGTTCGAGACCTGGAAACCGCTGGTCATCGGCAGCAACTGGCGTGCGAAGGATTGCTTCATCGGCGACGAGGCGACCGGCGACTACAGCTACCTGATCATGGTGAACGACAGGGAATCTGACAACAGGAACAGAGGCGGTGTTCCCGCCCTCGTGAAGGGGGAGGAGTTCTCCCTGCTGCCTGTCGACTATGAGATCCCTGCGGCCTGCGAGTTCGGCGATATCTACTTCTCCGGTCCCGTCGTAGTGGACAGGAGCAAGAAGACCGGCTATGCCCTCGGCTACAACGGCGACGAATCGAACGCGGTCTATTTCATCCTGAAGATCGAGTATGCCGACGCGCTCAACGGCGGCAAGGCGAAACTCACGATGTACTATTCCGACGTGCTGGAACCGTTCGGCGGACTCTACCAGGGTGGCATCGCCCTGATGAGCGACGGGCGTCTGATGGCGGCCGGCGGCATCTCGAACAGCAACTATTCTCCGTATAGCACGGTGTACGCCTTCAAACCTTTCTAATACATGCCCGGCTGCGGCCGGATATGACGGACAGGGCGACGGATGTTTTCCGTCGCCCTGTCTCGTTTTTTTCTTATCTTTGTCGTCTATGGAAAAGATTTTAGACCGTTTTCTCCGCTATGTAGCGGTGGATACACAATCCAATGAGGAGAGCGAAAGCCAGCCCTCCGAAGCCAAGGAGTTGAACCTGCTGCGCATGCTCCGCGACGAGCTGCAGGCCCTCGGGGTCGAAGCGACGCTGGACGAATGGGGCTACGTGATGGCCACCATCCCGTCCAACATCGACAAGAAGGTCCCGGCCGTGGGCTTCATCGCCCACGTGGACACGGCGCCCGACGCTTCCGGCGCCAACGTCAAGCCGCAGATCATTCCGGACTACGACGGCTCCGACATCCTCCTGAAGGGCGTTCCGGGCCTCGCGCTGCGGACCGCGGAATTCCCGGAGCTGCTCGCGCACAAGGGCGAGACGATCGTCACCACCGACGGCACCACGCTGCTCGGCGCCGACGACAAGGCCGGCGTGGCCGAGATTGTGTGCGCCATCGAGTACCTCGTACAGCACCCCGAAATCAAACACGGTCCCATCAAGGTGGCCTTCACCCCCGACGAGGAAATTTACGCCTACACGATGGACGGCGGCGAGGTCGGCGAGCTGGAGTTCGAGAACTTCAACGCCGCCGGCGCGAAGATCCGCATCCAGGGCAGCAACGTCCACCCGGGCTACGCCAAGGGCAAGATGCGCAACGCCATCCACATCGCCAAGGAGCTGGACGCGATGCTGCCGGCCGACCAGCGGCCCGAGACCACCGAAGGCTACGAGGGATTCTTCCACCTGATCAGCTTCAAGGGTGAGGTCGAGGCGGCGTCCCTGGCCTACATCATCCGCGACCACGACCGCGCCAGGTTCGAGGCCAGGAAGGCGACGATGACCGCCGCCGCGGAGGCCATCAACAAGAAGTATGGCGCCGGCACGGCCACGCTGGACCTCAAGGACCAATACTATAATATGCGCGAGCAGGTGGAGCCGCACTACCACGTCGTGGAGAAGGCGGTCAAGGCGATGGAGCTCGCCGGCGTGAAGCCGCACATCCAGCCCATCCGCGGCGGCACCGACGGTGCCAACCTTTCCTTCCGCGGCCTGCCCTGCCCGAACATCTTCGCCGGAGGTCTCAACTTCCACGGCAAGTTCGAATGGGTCCCGGTGGAGAGCATGGAGAAGGCGGCGTCGGTCATCCGGCACCTCATTTCGCTCTACGCCGAATAATTTTTTCATTTTTTTTCGGAAAAGGTTTGCAAGTTTAAAAAAAGTGTGTACCTTTGCCGTCCCTTTCGATGAGGGAAACTTCAATGAAGGGATTTGAGAGATCATTGACAATACTGAGAGAGATAACGAGGTAAAGAAGTTAAAAAGAGATTATAGTCTGTATAAGAGTAACAAATTCGAGTTTTTTCGAGTTGCGAAATAGGGACTGCAATTTCATAAGGCAAAACGAGTAAATAAATTTGAGACGTAAATGTCGCAAATGATTCACTTATAAGTACGAGAAAGAGAACAAGAGCGAACGGAGGATGCCTTGGCTTCCGGAAGCGACGAAGGACGTGGTAAGCTGCGAAAAGCTCCGGGGATCTGCAAACAGGAATTGATCCGGAGATGTCCGAATGGGGTAACCCGGCTGGTTGAAGACCAGTCACCAGCTTCGTGCTGGCGCTGACGCAGGGAACTGAAACATCTTAGTACCTGCAGGAAAAGAAAGAAATATCGATTCCCAAAGTAGTGGCGATCGAAATGGGAAGAGCCTAAACCGGTATCGTTACGGCGATGCCGGGGTTGTAGGACCACCTCTAAAGAACATGCCAGGAACCGGAACTGTCTGGAAAGTCAGTCCGCAGAGGGTGAAAGGCCCGTACGGGTAACGGGGTATGTTCGATGGTGGCACCTGAGTAGGGCGGGACACGTGGAATCCTGTCTGAATCTGCGGCGACCATGCCGCAAGGCTAAATATAACCGGAAGACCGATAGTGGACCAGTACCGTGAGGGAAAGGTGGGAAGCACCCCGAACAGGGGAGTGAAATAGAACCTGAAACCGTTCGTTTACAAGCG
>ONQP01000097.1 GCA_900319975.1 uncultured Bacteroidales bacterium
CGGGCCGGGATGCCGCTATGGCGTCTCCCTGCCCAGCGGCTGGATAGGATGGGGCATTATCTGCGTCAGAATACCACGGCCTCCGATCTCCAGATTGCCAGGTTCTTGCATCGCCCGTTCGGAGAGGCTGTCCTCTGAGTCGTTGCAGATATGTCTAGTCCTGAAATAAGCTTACCGATGTTGAACAATTAGTAGTTAGGACGCTGTTTTTCTTAACCATCTATAAGTCAGCTAAATATAGAAATCAACCAGCTCGAAAACAAGCTGGTTAAATAGCGTAAACGAATATAAATCAGCAGTTTATGAAAAACGGCCGGCGGGAAACTCCGCGCACTTCACTCAGTCCTCCGGCCCGGGGCGGGTGATGCGCTCGACCAGGGGACGGATGGGTTCGTAGTCGTAGCCGCGGGAGAGGGCGAAGCGGATGAGCTTGAGGCGGCCCTGGGGGTCGTCGCGGAGGGTGCGCCACTTGGCCTCGAGGACTTTCTCGAGCTTGGCGGAGGCGCGCTCGGGGTCGATCTCGCCGAGGGCGTCGAGCGCGACCTCGCGCGAGATGCCGCGGGCGAGGAGCGCCGTGCGGATCTTGACGGGGCCCCAGCCCGAGAGGGCGGACTTTTCGCGGGCGAAGGCGGCGGCGTAGCGGCGGTCGTCGACGTAGCCCTCGCTCGCGAGGGCCGCGACGACCGACTCGGCCGCCGCCGCATCCCACTCGAGCCGCTCGAGGGCTTTCCGCCGGATGTCGGCGGTGCAATATTCCCTTTTCGCGCATTGCGCGGAAAGCGCGTCGAAGACTTTCTTTTCCCGCTCGTCCATAGCCGCTTAGAAGTCGAATCCGAAGGAAAGGTGGCCGCCCCAGCCCTGCGTGTTGGACCAGTGGAAGCTGGCACGGACGGGGCCTGCGATGGTGTTGTAGGCCGCTTCGGCGCCGAGGGCCCAGGTGTCGAAGATCGGGTGGTTGAACAGCGCCCCGATGGAGTTGTCGTGGATCAGGACGCCGCCCATCGCGCTGATGTAGAGGCTGCTGATGGGATTCCAGCGGAACGCGGCGACGGCGTCGATCAGGTAGTCGCCCGTGGCGACGATGTCGTTGAGCCCGAAGAACGGCAGCTGGTCTTCGGCGTAGCGGGCGGGCAGCATGCCGCCGACGAAGTTGGTGTGCGAGACGCCGTCGATCATTTCCTCGCCGAAGTGCGAGATCGTGCGCAGGCGCAGGTCAGGAAGGAAGGTCAGGTTTTCGCCCGCCGGAATGGCGGCGCGGAAGTCCAGGCAGCCGGTGAGGATCGGGCTGAATTCGCGCACCGTCGGGCTTAGGAAGTCGTAGAGCGCGCGCCAGGAGAGCGAGATGCCCCGGGTGGGGAAATAGTAGTTGTCGAGGGTGTAGAGATTGCCCCGCAGGTAGGCCCCGAAGTAGTCCGCGGTCAGGGGAATGTGCTCCGAGTCCATCAGTTTGCCGAAGTAGGTGTCCGGCGAGATGATGTAGCCGTGGTTGGTGATGCCGGCGCGGATGTCGAGCCGGGTCCAGTCGAGGCCGGAGATATAGAAGTCCTCGTGGTGGGCGCGGTAGGCCATGTCGTAGCGGACGCCGTTGTCCGCGAGATGGCCGCGGTAGCGATTGAAGGCAGCCGTGACGTTGAGGGTCGGCAGGTTGGCCAGGTCGAGGGAATAATGGGCGGAGAGCTTGAGGTTCTGCGCGATGCGGGCGCGGAGGTCGACCTTGGAGCCCGACAGCCGTCGGGTGCCGAGGCCGACGCCGATCAGCACCGCGGCGCCCTCTTCCGTGTCGGCGCGCAGGCCCAGCGAGAAGTCGTGGACCGGGGCGGGGCTGCAGTGGAAGACCAGGTGATAGGGCTCGTGGTTGCCGTAGAGGGAATAGGTGACCGACTCCAGGGCGCCGGTCGCCTGGAGGCGGTTCATCGCGGCGTCGATGGTGGGCTTGTCGAGCGGCGCCGTGAAGTCCAGTGCGGCGATGCGCGCGAGGCGGACCGCCTCCTTCGCGCTCACGCCGCTGAACTCGATGCCGGTGATGCGGACCGGGGTCTTGGAGATGTCCGTGGCCCGGGGGCGGGCGGAGGGCTTGGCGCGCCCGGTGCGCTCGCGGATCGCGAGCAGCCCGGCGCGCTGCGCCTCCGCCGCCCGGTACCCGCGGACGAGCATCGAGTCGACAGCTTCTGCATTGAAGCTGAGCATATTGTATTCGCCGATCTCCGGCTTGATGAAGACGTCGCTCTTGCCCACGTTCTTGGCAAAGGAGTCCGTGCCGAGCATCGTGATGAACTGCCCGAGGATGTCGCCGATGTTGTTGATATCCGAGAATTCCGGCGAAGCGTCGGAGAGCTCGATGCCGATCAGGTAGTCGGCCCCGACCGCCTTGGCGATGTCGGTCGGGAAATTGTTGCGCACGCCGCCGTCCACGAGCACCATCCCGTGGGTGCGGACCGGGTTGAAGAGGCCCGGGATGGACATCGTCGAACGCATCGCCGTGGTGATGCTGCCGTTGCCCCAGTACTTGGCGCGGGCGCTGACTACGTCGCCCGCCACGCACATGAACGGAAGCGGCAGCTTCGCGAACGAAATGCTGTCCTGATAGCCCACGGACACGCTGGAAAGCAGGTTGTTGACGTTGTAGCCGTAGGCGTAGCCCGCCGGCAGCGACGCGGCCAGGTTCCCTGCGCCGGTCCGCTCCGCGGACACGCCGCGCAGGTCACGCCCGCGGTTGTCGTGCAGGGTGTAGCTGACCTCCGCGTCGCTGCGCGAGGCGGGGTAGTGGAACGGGAACGACAGCAGGTACGTGGCGTGGTCCATCTTGGTGGTGTAGGGGATGTATTCCGACGGGATGCGGTCGGTCAGCATCACGCTCCAGTCCTGCGAGCGGAAGAGCTCCTCGAGGTCGGGGGAACGGTAGCCCATGGCGTAGAAGCCGCCGACCAGGCCGCCGATGCTCGTGCCGCAGACGAAGTCGATGGGGATGCCCAGTTCTTCGATATACTTCAATGCGCCCACCTGGGCGGCTCCTTTCGCGCCGCCGCCGGAGAGCACGAGCGCCACGATGGGGCGTTTCTCTTTCTCCCGCACGTCGTTGAGGCGGCGGCGGATCTCGCGGAGGATGGTCGCATCTGCGCGCGGATCGACGCTGTCCGTCGCGAGCCCGTTGGGGTAGGTCTGGGCGACAGACGTGAAGACGTTGAACAGAAGGGCTATTGCGCAGCAGAGCGCTGTCCGGCGAGCATCCCGCAGGCTGCCAGGATGTCTTCGCCGCGCGAAGAACGGATAGTGCATAGGACCTGATGGTTGTTGAGCCGGTCGCGGAAGGCCTCCATCGCGGCGTCGGACGCGCAGTCGTAGGGGAAATCCGGGATCCGGTGGAAACGGATGAGGTTGACGCGGCATTCCAGGCCGCGGAGCAGGCGGATGAGCGCGTCGGCGTGGCGCTTGTCGTCGTTGAAGCCGGCGAACATCGTGTACTCGAAACTGACGCGGCGCTGGCCGCTGAAATCATATTGCCGGATGAGGTCGAGGACCTCGCGGATGTCGAAAGCTTTCTGGACAGGCATGATGGAGAGGCGTTCGTCCGGGAAGGGGTTGTGGAGGCTGACCGCCAAATGGCAACGCTGCTCGTCGAGGTAGCGCCTCAGCGCGGGCAGCACGCCGATCGTGCTGACGGTGATGCGCTTGGGGCTCCAGGCGAAGCCCCACGGCGCCGTCAGCACCTCCAGGGCGCGCGACACGGCGTCGTAGTTGTCGAGCGGCTCGCCCATGCCCATGAACACGGTGTTGGTGAGCTGGTCGGCCTCGTCGATGCTGAGGAACTGGTTGAGAATGTCGGCGGCGTCGAGCTGCCCGTGGTAGCCGTTCCGGCCGGTCATGCAGAACTTGCAGCCCATCCGGCACCCCGCCTGCGAGCTGACACAGAGCGTCTTGCGGTCTTCCTCCGGTATCATCACCGCCTCGACGTAGGCCTGCTGCTCCTTCGGAGCGCCCGGCCCCGTCGGCGTCACCTCGAAGAGATATTTCTTGGTGCCGTCGCTGGACACCGCGCTGCCGACCGGGGTGCTCACGCCCAGGTCGTAGCGCTCCGCCAGCGCCTCCCGCCCCGCCTTGGAGATATTGACCATCCGGTCCCAGGACCCGGCGCGCTTGGCATACAGCCAGTCCGCGAGCTGCGTCCCCACAAAGGGCTTCAGCCCGCACTTCACCGCCGCTTCCTTCAACTCCTGCAGCGTCATTCCGAGCAACTTCTCTTTCATCGTCTCTTTCGTGTCTCTTTCACCGTCTCTCACAACTTCTCCCGCAACTCCTCCCGCAACTTCTCTCGCAACTCCTCATTCATCTCTGCAAAATTACAAAAATCTCCGCACATATCCTCCTCCGTCCGCCCCGTCCGCCTCCTCCCATCCCATCCGCCTCCATCTACCTCCATCTACTTCCCCCCAACCACTATCCCGCCTTGCATCCACACAATCTTCCCCCCTCCTGCCCCCACCTTGTCCCTTCTTCGCCGCACCCCGTTTTTACATATCCCTGATTCTCAATAACTTCCAATTCTGCTTAGGGGAAAATGCCCCAAAGCAAAATCACAATCCACACACTAACAAACACTTACAAAAGCGGCCCGTTCCCATTATGTAGAAGAAAGAGGCAGGGAAAAGCGGCAGCTGCCCGGAAAGGGTTGGTGG
>ONQP01000016.1 GCA_900319975.1 uncultured Bacteroidales bacterium
AGGGCAATGACGCCGACGGTCGCTTTGACGACGTTGATCGTACACATAGTTTTCTAATAATATCAGGTTCGTTTCCCACAAAAGTAATACCATTTGACCGAAAGGACAACACCCCGCCTGATGCCTTGGATAGACGAGATTTGGGCTCTTCGCAGATACTTCCCCGATAAACCTAAAGCTCAATGAACATCTATCCCATCGAAATACAATTCGGAGATGACTGTATCTTCATACTTTTCACCTTCATAGACCTCGAGTATTTCAAATCTTAACTTCCAGTTCGGAGCATCGGCATCGTAAGGACCGAGGACACCAACATTGAAATACTGAAGGTTCCGGGTGTCCTCCAAGTCCAGAATGGCGTATGGCTTACCTTGATAGTACATTTTCAGTTGCTTGACACGGGCATTGTCCTTCCACACCGTCTCATTCTTTACATACCCGTTCATAATCTTAACGGTGGTGATGCGGGGACAATTTCCCGGGAACTCATATTCCAGATACTCACCGATACCCAATCCATCAACTCCTTCCGCCCATACTCTCTCGTGGTCAAAGTCGTGAGCGTTCCCTGCCTCATAAGTCATATTCCCTATGGGGGCAAGGTGGCTCGATGCCTTGACGGAAAGAATCTCGCCTCCACAGTACCAGCTGCATGCGGGACTATAAAGCTCTTGATACAAAACATCATGCTCCAGAACCTGGAGAGCACTCTCATCACCCGAATCCACACGGTCGTACAGTGCTTCGAACTGTGCCTTACTTTTATATGTAAGGGTCGCAGTGGAATCCGGCTTAATGTGAGGGACCTGCTCCCAGGCCAATGAGATGGAAATGAACGATTCGATACGCCTCAAAAATGGTTCTACAAGACCTTTGTCGCCGGTCTTGCTGAGAACACTCTCCTTCACTGACTTCATAGAAGTCCCCTCGTCAGCGGAAAGACCTTGGCTTAACAAGATTTCTGTCCCGATAGAATGAGCGTATTCCTCTTCGAGCGTCTTATTCTCCCGGAGATAGGTCAAGATGTATTCGGGCTCTTCGCAAACCATCTTGATGGCATACGGTCCAAGCATCTCCGCCAAAGCACCATCTGAGGACATCAAGATCCGGTTGAATACCGAGAAATACAGGGCCCTGAAATCCTTGTCCTTCTGTTGCGAGGTCAGAAGATCCAACAGGTTTTCAGTCCTTTCATCATCGGAGGCGATGAATCGTCCCGCGTAATAGTCCGAGATAAGGGGATCGGCCTGCTCAAGGATACGATCACGCCGCGCGGCAGTGAAATCCTCCCAATACATCGGGGTCTTGGGTTGCATTCCCGATAAGAGAAGGGTTTGAATCAGTATGAAAAGAAGTCTCATTGAGGAAAGTTATATTCCACTTCCAAGCCGCAACTCCCATGCCACACCTATAAAAATGCAAAACTCAAGCGGAATGCTCCTAGGGGTCCGGAAAAATGCAGAGTAGGAGCAAATAGGGCCGTTTTTGCGCCTAGCGGTCCAGCACCTGGACCCCTAGGCGCGCTCGCGCCCCAAATGAAAAAAGCCTCCCGGCGGGGAGGCTTGTCATTTGGGGTGCGATGTGGGGCTCGAACCCACGACACCCAGAACCACAATCTGGTGCTCTACCAACTGAACTAATCGCACCATATTCAGAAGGAGTTGCAAAGGTACAAAAATATTTTTTACCTGCAAGCGGGGGACAAAGAAAAATAATTATCTTTGTAGGATTTCTCTTCTGAGCAAACACCGAATTATGGCAAAAGAAATAAAGTTCTCCCTTGTATACAGGGATATGTGGCAGTCCTCCGGCAAGTATCAGCCGCGTGTGGACCAGCTGGTTCGGGTGGCCCCGGCCATCATCGATATGGGTTGTTTCGACCGCGTGGAGACCAACGGCGGCGCTTTCGAGCAGGTGAACCTGCTCTACGGCGAGAATCCGAACATCTCCGTGCGCAAGTGGACGGCCCCCTTCCACAAGGCCGGCATCCAGACCCATATGCTCGAGCGCGGTCTCAACGCCCTGCGTATGTACCCGGTGCCTGCGGACGTGCGCGAACTGATGTTCAAGGTCAAGAAGAAGCAGGGCACGGACATCTCCCGTTCGTTCTGCGGCCTCAACGACCCGCGCAACCTCAAGCTCTCCGTCGAGTACGCCAAGAAGGCCGGGATGATCTCCCAGGCCGCCCTGTCCATCACCCACTCCCCCGTCCACACCGTTCCTTATTATATGGGCCTCGTGGACAAGCTCGTGGAGTACGGCACCGATGAGATCTGCCTCAAGGACATGGCAGGTATCGGCCGTCCCACCTTCCTGGGAGAGCTCGTGAGCCAGATCAAGAAGAACCATCCGAACATCAAGGTCCAGTACCACGGCCACAGCGGCCCGGGCTTCTCCCCCGCCTCCATGCTGGAGGTCGCCCGCGCCGGCGCCGACTACCTCGACGTGGCCGTCGAGCCCCTCGCCTGGGGCAAGGTCCACCCGGATGTGATCACCATCCAGCAGATGATGAAGGCCGACGGTTTCCTGGTCAAGGACGTCAACATGGACGCCTACATGGAGGTCCGCCGCCTGACGCAGGAATTCATCGACGACTTCCTCGGCTACTGGATCAACCCCACCAACTCCCAGATGACCTCGCTGCTCGTCGGCTGCGGTCTGCCGGGCGGCATGATGGGTTCCATGATGGCCGACCTGACCGGTTTCAAGGCCGCCATCAACGCCTCCGAGCGCGCCAACGGCAAGCCGGAGAGCAGCCTGGACTCCCTGATGGTCCAGCTCTTCAACGAAGTCGAATACGTGTGGCCGCGCCTGGGATACCCTCCCCTCGTGACCCCGTTCAGCCAGTATGTCAAGAACACCGCCCTGATGAACCTCCTCGCCATGGCGCAGAACAAGCCGCGCTTCTCCACGATCGACAAGGACACGTGGGGCATGATCCTCGGCAAGATGGGCAAGCTCCCCGGCGAACTCGCTCCGGAGATTGTCGCGCTCGCCAAGGAGAAGGGCATGGAGTTCTACACCGGCAACCCGCAGGACGAGTATCCTGACGAGCTGCCGAAGTTCCGCGAGATGATGAAGCAGGAAGGCTGGGATTGCGGCGAGGACGACGAGGAACTCTTCGAGATGGCGATGCACGAGCGCCAGTACCGCGACTACAAGAGCGGCGTGGCCAAGGAGCGCTTCAACAAGGACCTCGAGGCCTTCCGCGAGAAAGCCGGCGCCCCGATCGTGGTCAAGCGCCCGGTCGTGGAGATGCCCGAATTCGACATCGACGCCCTTATGGCCAAATACCCCAACGCGACGCCGGTCCAGGCGCCCGTCAAGGGCCAGATGCTCTGGCAGGTCGACGTGGACGGCCAGTCCACCGCGCCGGCCGTCGGCTCGAAAGTCGCCGCCGGCCAGCCCTGCGGCTACGTCCAGACCTGGTACGGGATGGAAGAGCTCTTGCCCGCCGCCGGCGGGCAGATCGTCGCCATCACGGCACCGCAGGGCAAGACGGTCGCCAAGGGCGAGATTGTGGCTTTGATCCAATAAGATATGAAGAAATTTATCTGTCTTTTCTTGCTCCCGTTCCTCTTCGGTTCGGGAGTTTTTGCTCAAGAGGCGGCCGCGCCCAAGACCGGCTGGAAGATCAGTCCCTTCCCGGCCGTGGGCTATGACTCCAACAACGGCCTGCAGTACGGCGTGTTCGGCGACGTCTACAACTACGGCGCCGGCGACACCTACCCGGACCCCCTGCAGAAGTTCACCTTCGAAGTGTCCCACTTCACCAAGGGCCGCACCCGGCTCCGCCTGTCCTTCGACAGCAAATACCTCATCCCCCGGATGCGCCTGACCCTGTCGGCCATCTACTGCCACGACCCGCTGTACCAGTTCTACGGCTTCAACGGCGCGGCGGAGCCGTACCTCGCGGAGCGCAACGACAAGAACGCCGGCATCCTCTACAACAGCATGCAGCGCTCCTATTTCCAGGGCTTCGCCAACTTCCAGGGCACCATCGTCGGACACCTCAACTGGGCGGCCGGCGCCACCTTCTGGCACTACCGGACCGGGGCGTTCGACGGCGACAAGTTCAAGGCGGACGCCACCAACACCCTGTTCAACTACTACGTGCAGCACGGCTTCATCGGAGAGAAAGAGAAGGACGGCGGCAACGTGCTGGAGCTCCGCGCGGGCCTGGCCTACAACAGCCGGGACATCGAGGCGGCGCCCAACCGGGGCATCAACGCCGACCTCTTCCTCAACGGCGCGCCCGGCCTGGGCGGCACCAACGCCGGCTACCTGCGCCTGTGCGCGAACTTCTCCCACTTCATCCGCATCCCGGTGGGCTTCATCGCCGCCGGCGACCCGGTGTTCGCGTATCACATCGGCCTGCAGCACACCTGGGGCAACGCTCCTTTCTACATTCAGCAGAACGTCCCGATGCTGGTGCCCCGCCGCATCATGTCCGAAGGACTGGGCGGCAACAGCACCATCCGCGGCCTGTACGAGAACCGCATCATCGCGGACGGCTTCGTCTGGGCGAACGCGGAGCTGCGCATCAAGCTCGTGCGCTTCCGCATCGGCAAGGGCGATTTCTACCTGGCCACCAACCCGTTCGTCGATGCGGGCATGGTCACCAAGCCGTACCGCCTGGAGCGGATGGCGATGCAGTACAACATGGTGGCCGACGAACTGCGCAAGCAGGCGCAGCAGGTCACGGTTTCCGCCGGCGCCGGCCTCAAGCTGGCCTGGAACGAGAACTTCATCCTCTCCCTGGAGGTGGCCCGCAACCTCAACCAGACGGGGATGGGCGGCAAGTTCTGGATGAACATCATCACCAACTACTGCTTCTGATCCTTCCCGGGAACAATACAGGACCGGCAGGCCTCGACGCCTGCCGGTTTTTTTGCGCCCTGTAGTGACGCCGGGGCAGGAAAACGGCCGGCCGGTGTAAAAAAATGGAAGAGAATGGAACAAAATGGAAAAATATTGTTAACTTTGTCCATTGCGTATAAGAATTGATTTTGATGGTCACTTTCATCGGCGAATACACATCCCGCGTGGACGACAAAGGAAGGCTTGTTCTTCCCGCGCCGCTCAAGGGTGCCATGCCGCCCGGAAGCGACATGAGGTTCGTCGTGAAGAAAGACCTTTTCGAGCCTTGCCTGGAGATGTACTGCTTCGAAGAATGGGAGCGCCAGTCCGGCAAGGTCAAAGACAGCCTCGACCTCACTTTCAACCGCCAACACGCAACGTTCTGGAGAGAATACATGCGTGACCGGGATATCGTGGAGCCGGACGCCAAGTTCGGCCGCATCTCGATCAGCCGCAAACTCCTTGATTCCATCGGTGTGAACAAAGAAGTGGTTTTCTCCGGCAATGATTTCAAGATTG
Source organism: uncultured Bacteroidales bacterium (assembly GCA_900319975.1). GTDB lineage: Bacteria > Bacteroidota > Bacteroidia > Bacteroidales > UBA932 > Cryptobacteroides. The sequence goes on from ONQP01000016.1 coordinate 5,383, forward strand.
AGATCTGGGCCAGGGAGCGGTTCGAGGCGTCCAGATTATCCAACCAGGAATTCATTGCCATTGCAGAAAGCCTCTCGAAAAAGTAGAGGTCAGCAATGTCAGAATATCACAATCCCGTCCTTCTCAAACAAAGCGTAGACGCCCTGGTGCTCAACCCGGACGGCTTCTATGCCGACGCCACCTTCGGCGGCGGCGGCCACAGCCGCGAGATCCTGTCGCGCCTTTCCCCGAAGGGGCACCTGATGGCCTTCGACCGCGATGCGGACGCCCTCTCCCAGGCGCCGGACGACCCGCGATTCATTCTTATACACAATAATTTCCGCTTTATCCACAACTATACCCTCCTCCACGCGGAAGGAGGGCTCGACGGAGTTCTCGCCGACCTGGGCGTGAGCTCCCACCAGTTCGATACGGCGGAGAGAGGTTTCTCTTTCCGCTTCAACGCTCCGCTTGACATGCGGATGAACGTGCAGGGCAATAAGACCGCCTCTGGCATTGTCAATTCTTATACGCAAGAAGAATTGGAAAAGATTTTCCGGCTTTACGGAGAACTCGACAACGCCCGCAGGCTTGCACAGCTCATTGCCAACGCCCGCGCCGCCGCGCCGATCCTCACCACGGACGACCTCGACCGTGCTATCGCGGCAGCCCTGCCCTCATTCGCCGAACATAAGTACCTCGCCAAGGTCTACCAGGCCCTGCGCATCGAGGTCAACGACGAGATGCGCGCCCTGGAGAAGTTCCTCTCCGGCGCCGCCGCCTCGCTCAAGCCCGGCGGCCGCCTGGCCGTCATCACCTACCACTCCCTCGAGGACCGCATGGTCAAGAACTTCATCCGTTCCGGCCACATCGACGGCGAAGAGGAGAAAGACGTCTTCGGGCGAAGCAGCGCGCCCCTGAAGAGCGTCGGCCGCAAGCCGATCCTGCCCGACGAGGCGGAGATCGCAGGCAACACCCGTGCGCGCAGCGCCAAACTGAGAATCGCCGAACGCGTATGAAGACCTGGAAGATAGCAGATATCGGCCTGTTCCTCAAGAACAGCTTCAAGGCGGTACTCAAGGGGGAGTTCCTGCTCCGCCTCAACATCGGGCGCTACTTCATCCACATCGCCTACACCTTCCTGCTGTTCGGCCTGGTCATCTGGTTCAGCCTGATGATCGAGACCACGATGAGCAAGGTAGAGAAGAACAAGGCGGTGCTCAAGGAGCTCGAGATCGTGCATTCGCAGAAGGTCTTCGAGGTCGTCAACGTGAGCCGGCGCTCCACCGTGGAGCAGATGCTCGGCGAACTGGGATCCAACGTAAAAGAGGCTGAAAAGCCTGCAACGGTCGTAAAGAAATGAGTACGGAGACAACGACACCCAAGCCCAGGAAGCAGCGCGACAGGATCGGCGTGATCCTGTACCTGCTCTACGTGGCCCTGCTCGCCGCCTCGGTGCTCCTCATCGTCCGGCTGGCAGGCATCCAGCTGTTCTGGGACCCGGATCCGAAGATCTCCGCCGCGCTCACCCCGTCCAACACGGTCAGCGTCATCGAGCCCGCGCGCGGCAACATCCTCGACGCCGAGGGACGCCTGCTCGCCATCTCCTGCCCGATCTACCAGTTCTATATGGACTGCACCGTGCTCAAGGACACCAACACGCCCGCGCAGGAGCAGGCCTGGCTCGACAAGGCCCGCCAGCTCGCCGAGGGCCTGGCCGCCGAATTCGGCGACAAGACCGCCGACCAGTACTACAAGCTCATCAAGGACGGCCGCGCCAACGGCCGGAAATACGTCCGCCTCGGACGGCCGGTCGACCGCAACGCCTACAACCGCGTGATCGAGCTGCCGCTCTTCCGCGACGGCCGCTACCGCAGCGGCATGATCGTGGAGCAGGAGCACGTCCGCCAATATCCCTACGGCAAGCTCGCCCGCCGCACGATCGGCTTCGTGCGCGGCAACAAGTCGCCCGTCACCAACACGCACATCGGCCTGGAAGGCAAGTTCGACTACGTCCTCCACGGCCAGGAGGGGCGTGAATGGATGCGCGTGACCGACTACGGCCGCGTGCGCAACAGCGACAGCGCCTACGTCAAGGCCGTGGACGGCAAGGACCTGCGCATCACGCTCAACATCGACTACCAGGACATCGCCGACAAGGCCCTGCGCGAACAGATCACCGAGGAGCCCGACCTGGAGGGCGCCTGCCTCGTGCTGATGGAGGTCAAGACCGGCGCGATCCGCGCGATGGTCAACCTGGTCCGCGAGGAAGGCACCGGCCCCTTCGAAGAGATCCAGAACCTGGCCATCGGCCGCAAGGGCGAGCCCGGTTCGGTGTTCAAGACCGTCACCCTGATGTCCGTGCTCAACGACGGCTTCATCAAGAGCCTGGACGAGACCCTGCCCGCCACCAACGGCAACGTGGCCGGGACCTCGATCCGCGACGCGCACATCCCCGATTTCGTGCGCCAGCACCATACCAACCGCATCTCCATCCTGGACGGCTTCAAGATCTCGTCCAACTACGTGTTCGCGACCCTCGCGGTCAAGAACTACGGCATCGACAAGAGCAAGGGCCGCGGCAAGGGGCTGGAGAAGACGGAGCGCTTCCTGCAGAACATCTACAACTACAAGCTCGGCGAGGCCTTCGCCTTCGACCTGGACGGTCTGCAGACGCCGACCATCCCGAACCCGTCCACGCGCTACTGGACGGACACCGACCTCGGTTCGATCGGCTTCGGCTACAGCACCGAGGAGACCCCGCTGCACATCCTGACCTTCTACAACGCCATTGCGAACAAGGGCCGGATGATGAAACCCTATCTGGTCGAGGACATCGAGGAGAACGGCATCGTCACGGAGCGGCGCGGGCCCGGCGTGCTCAACGCCGCCGTCTGCTCCAAAGCCGTGGCCGACACCATCACCCGCGCGCTCAAGGGCGTGACGGAGGACGGTACCGCCAAGCGGCTCAAGGACGCCAAGTGCACCGTGGCCGGCAAGACCGGCACCTCTTTCGGCACCTATGCCAACGGCCAGTACCAGGACGCGCAGGGACGCCGCAAGTACCAGGGCACCTTCGTCGGGTTCTTCCCGGCGGACGCGCCGCAGTACAGCGTCATCTGCACGGTGTACTCCAAGCCGACCGCCAAGCAGTTCCAGGGCGGCGGCATCCCGGCGCGCGCCATCCGCACCGTCATCGACCAGCTGTACAACATCGACCCCTGCTTCCGCGACGAGCTGAAGCGAAGCACAACGACCACAAGATGAAACTGAAAGATATCATAAAGAATTGCGGCGTCCTCTCCGTGGACGGCAGGCAGGACGTGGAGATCACGTCCGTGACCAACGACTCCCGCAAGGTGCAGCCCGGCAGCCTGTTCATCGCGGTGAACGGCTGCGGGAACGACGGCCGCCAGTATCTGCAAAAAGCCATCGACGCCGGCGCCTCCGCCGTTCTGTACGAACGGTCGACGGAAAGCGGAGCACCCTGTCCGCCCGTCTGGAAGACTCCGTCGACCGGGACAACAATCCAGGTAGCGGACAGCCGTAAGGCCGTGGCCATGGCAGCAGACGCGTTTTACGGACACCCGAGCGGCAAACTCAAGCTCGTGGGCATCACCGGCACCAACGGCAAGACCACGACCGTGACCCTGCTCTACCACCTGTTCCGCCACCTCGGCTACGAGTGCGGCCTGCTCTCCACCATCGCCAACTACGTGGGCACCCGCCGCAGCGAGACGGCCAACACCACCTCCGATCCCGTCACCCTCAACGCCCTGCTCGCCGAGATGGTCGAGGCGGGCTGCGAGTACTGCTTCATGGAGGTCAGCTCCATCGGCGTGGAACAGCAGCGCATCGCCGGACTGGAGTTCTGCACGGCCATCTTCTCCAACCTCACCCACGACCACCTCGACTACCACGGCACCTTCGCGGAGTACCTCCGCTGCAAGAAACTGTTCTTCGACGGCCTGGCCCCGACGGCCACCGCCATCATCAACCTCGACGACAAGCACGGCGAGGTGATGGTCCAGAACACGCGCGCCCGCGTGGTCGGCTACTCCTGCCGGAGCGCCGCCGACCACACCGCCCGCATCCTCGAGCAGAGCCCCGAAGGGATGCTGCTCAAGATCGACGGCCGCGAGGTGTGGTCGCGCCTGATCGGCGCACACAACGCCTACAATCTCCTGGCCATCTTCACCACCGCCGTCGTGCTGGGCGTCCCTGAGGACGAGGCCCTCGTGGCCCTGTCCCGGCTGGAGCCCGCCCCGGGCCGCCTGGAGACCCTCCGCGGGCCCAAGGAGCTGAGCGTGGTGATCGACTACGCGCACACCCCGGACGCCCTCGAGAACGTCCTGAAGACCCTGCGCGACGTCGCCCCCGACCGCGAGCTGATCTGCCTGTTCGGCTGCGGCGGCGACCGCGACAAGACCAAGCGCCCCGAAATGGGCGCCGTGGCGGGCCGCCTGGCGGACCGCATCTTCATCACCTCCGACAACAGCCGCTCCGAGCGGACGGAGGACATCATGGAGGACATCAAGGCCGGGCTGGATCCCTCCGCCCTCGCCCGCACGCTCTGCATCGAAGACCGCCGCGAGGCCATCCGCACCGCCCTGCTGCTCGCGCCCAGGGGCGCTACCATCCTGCTGGCCGGCAAAGGCCACGAAACATACCAGATCCTCGGAACGGTGAAGAGCCATTTCGACGAACGCGAAATCGTACTGGAAACCTTTAAATCTCTTGAATCATGCTGAATCACCTCCTCGACTGGCTGAAAGAACTCGGCTTGCACATTCCCGGTGCCGGCCTGTTCCACTATCTGTCTTTCCGCGCCATGCTGGCGGCCGTGATCAGTATGCTGATCGCCTACTTTGCCGGCGGCAAGATCATCAAGCTGCTCCGCAAGAAGCAGATCGGCGAAGACATCCGCGACCTCGGCCTCGAAGGCCAGATGCAGAAGAAGGGCACGCCCACGATGGGCGGCCTGATCATCATCGCCGCCGTGCTGGGCTCCGCCCTGCTCGTCTGCCGGCTTGACAGCATCTACACCCTGCTGCTCGTCGTGACCACGCTGTGGTGCGGCGCCATCGGCTTCGCCGACGACTACATCAAGGTGTTCAAGCACAACAAGGAAGGCATGAGCCCGCGCGGCAAGCTCTTCCTCCAGTTCGGCCTGGGCCTGTTCGTCGCCCTGACCGTCTGCATCAGCCCCTCCATCCCGACGGAGCGGCTCGTGACCACGATTCCCTTCGTCAAGGCGCACGAATTCGACTACTCCTGGCTCTCGCCCTTCCGCGGGCAGCTGGGCGTCTATTGCTCCTGGGGCATCTACATGGTGATGATCATCCTCGTCACCCTGGCCTGCTCCAACGGCACCAACCTCACCGACGGCATGGACGGCCTCGCGGCCGGCACCTCCGCCATCGTGGGCGTCGCGCTCGGCATCATCGCCTGGCTGGGCGGCGATGCGCTGGATGCCAAATACCTCAACATCATGTACATCCCGGGCTCCGGCGAGGTAGCCATCTACATGGCGGCGTTCGTAGGCGCCCTGCTGGGATTCCTGTGGTACAACACCTTCCCGGCCCAGGTCTTCATGGGCGACACGGGAAGCCTGACCATCGGCGGCGTGATCGGCGTGACCGCCGTGCTCATCCGCAAGGAGCTGCTGCTGCCCATCCTGTGCGGCATCTTCGTGATGGAGAGCCTGTCGGTGATCATCCAGCGCACCCACTTCAAGCGCACCAAGAAGAAATACGGAGAGGGCCGGCGCGTCTTCCTGATGGCCCCCCTCCACCACCATTACCAGAAGCAGGGCATCCCGGAGCCCCGGATCGTCGTCCGGTTCTGGATGATCGGGATCATCCTTGCAGTCAGTACGTTGGCTTTACTTAAAATCAGATAGAAAAACAAGAAATGGCAAGAATAGTAGTATTGGGAGGAGCGGAGAGCGGCGTAGGCGCCGCGGTGCTCGCCAAAGTCAAGGGATTCGACGTCTTCCTGTCCGACAACGGGAAGATCAAGGACGAATATCTGGCTACCCTGAAGGAGTGGGAGATCCCCTTCGAGCAGGGCGGACACACGCCGGAACTCGTCCTCAACGCCGACGAGGTCGTCAAGAGCCCGGGCATCCCCAACACCGCCCCGATGATCAAGGCCCTGCGCGAGCAGGGGACGCACATCATCTCGGAGATCGAGTTCGCGGCACGCTACGACAGCGCCAAGAAGATCTGCATCACCGGCTCCAACGGCAAGACCACGACCACTTCGCTGATCTACTACCTGCTCCGCGAAGCCGGCCTCGACGCCGGCCTGGGCGGCAACATCGGCAAGAGCTACGCCATGCAGGTCGCGACCGAGAAGCACGACTACTACGTGCTGGAGATCAGCAGCTTCCAGCTGGACGACGCCTATGATTTCCGGCCGGACATCGCCATCATCACCAACATCACGCCCGACCACCTCGACCGCTACGACCACAAGATCGAGAACTACGCCCGCTCGAAGTTCCGCATCACGCGCAACCTGCGCCCGGAGGACTGCTTCATCTTCGACTCCGACGACGCGATCACGATCCAGCAGCTGGACGAGATCGTGGTCAAGGCCAAGATGCTCCCATTCTCCCAGGAGAAAGAAGTGGAGCAGGGCGCCTTCGTGCGCGACGGCAAGATCATCCTGCGCTACGAGGACGACGAGACCGAGATCTTCCTGAAGGAGCTCGCGCTCGGCGGACGCCACAACATCTACAACTCGATGGCCGCCGCCCTGGCCGCCAAGGCCACTGGCATCAGCGACGAGGTCATCCGCGCCAGCCTCAAGACCTTCACCCCGATCGAGCACCGGCTGGAGCCCGTGCTCAGCATCCGGGACGTACTCTATATCAACGATTCCAAGGCCACCAACATCGACGCCGCCTGGTACGCCCTCGAGTGCCAGACCCGCCCCGTCGTATGGATTGTCGGCGGCAAGGACAAGGGCAATGACTACAGCATCCTCGACAAGGTGGTCCGGGAGCGCGTCAAGGCCATCGTCTGCATGGGCGTGGACAACGCCAAGATCCACGCCGCGTTCGAGGACATCGTGGGCAAGGACAAGATGGTGGACACCCGCTCCGCGGAAGAAGCCGTCAAGGCGGCCGCCGCCTTCGCCGCTCCCGGCGACGTGGTGCTGCTGAGTCCCTGCTGCGCAAGTTTCGACCTGTTCCAGAATTATGAAGACCGCGGCCGCCAGTTCAAGGAGGCGGTGCGGCACCTGTAGCATATGGCTGACGCGAAGAAGAAAAAGATCAGTTTCTGGACGTTTGCGGACCACTTCGAAGGAGACAAGGTGGTATGGATCATCGTGCTCCTGCTGGTGCTCTTCTCCATCGTCTGCATGTTCTCTTCCTCCTCGCGCCTGCTGCGCGACGGGATGACCCGTCTGGACCTCGTCAAGAACCAGTTCTTCGTGGTCCTGGCCGGTCTCGCCGTCATCATCGTCTGCTACAACATCAAGAACATCAAGTTCTTCCGCTGGTGCAGCCAGTGGGGATTCCTGCTGTCCTTCGTCCTGCTGGGCCTGCTCGACATCCACGTCAGCCTGCCCTTCCTCAAGGCGCTCAACATCAACAACGCCTACCGTATCCTGTCCGTCGCCGGCTTCCAGGTCCACGTCTTCGAGGTGGTCAAGGTGGCGATGGTGCTCTACCTCGCCTGGGCGATGGACGCCCTCAAGCGGGGCGAGCTCCGCGGCCCTTCGGACCTCCTCTGGAAGAAGATCATCTATCTCTACGCCCCGTTCCTGATCATCTTCGTGATGATCATCCCGGGCTCCAACTCCAGCGCCCTGATCATCGGACTGCTGATGTTCGTGATGATCCTGCTGGGTGGCGGCAACTTGCGCGACATGACCATCCTGGCGGTCGCCGCCGTGCTCCTCCTCGGCATCATCTTCGGCCTTTACAGCGCGACCAAGAATTCCGGGCACCCCTGGTTCGGCCGTATCGGCACCGGCATCGCCCGCGTCTTCGAAGAGGACCACTGGGAGCAGCAGGCCATCGACAACCCCAAGGGAACCGTCGCCTACCAGGAGGCCATCGACGCCATCCGCCAACCCTACAGCGCCAAGATCGCGATCAAGCAGGGCGGCGTCCTGGGCAAGGGCCCGGGCCAGAGCACCCAGCGCTACGTCGTCCCGGACATGTCCGAGGACTTCATGTACAGCTTCATCATCGAAGAATACGGCCTGATCGGCGGCATCTTCGTAATCTTCCTCTATGTGTCGCTGCTCGCCCGCGGCTCGATCATCGCGCGCAACTGCGGCAGCGACCACTACGCCAAGCTCACCGTGGCGGGGCTGTGCCTGCTCATCACCGGACAGGCCTTCCTGCACATGTTCGTCAACGCCGACATCGGGCCGATGACCGGCCAGACCCTCCCGCTGATCAGCCACGGCAACAGCGCCTTCCTCTGCTTCAGCATCGCCTTCGGCATCATCCTGTCGTTCAGCCGCATCGCTTCGCGGCGCATCGACAAGGAAACGCGGATGGCGGAGCCGCTCGTGGAGATGCACGAAGCGGCGGCCGTCAAGGACCGCCTCGACGACCTGGACGCCTTCGAATCCGGACAAATTGACCTTCAAAACGCAGATGACAGCTATGACTTATAAGAAATTGCGCGTGATCATCAGCGGCGGTGGCACCGGCGGACACATCTTCCCGGCCATCTCCATCGCCGGCAAGCTCCGGGAAGCCAACCCGGAGACGGAAATCCTCTTCGTCGGCGCCGAAGGCAAGATGGAGATGGAGAAAGTCCCGGCGGCGGGCTACAAGATCGTGGGCCTGCCGATGGCCGGCCTGCAGCGCCAGCTCAACTGGGGCAACCTCAAGAACAACGTCCGCATCCCGTTCAAGGTGGCGAGCAGCCTCCGCAAGGCCGGGCATGTCATCGATGAATTCAAGCCCGACGTCGCCATCGGCGTGGGCGGCTACGCCAGCGCTCCCCTGCTCTGGCAGGCCACGCGCAAGCACATCCCTTCCCTGATCCAGGAGCAGAACGGCTTCGCCGGCCTGACCAACAAGATCCTGGGCCGCCGCGTGCAGAGCATCTGCGTGGCCTACGACGGGATGGAGAAATTCTTCCCGGCGGAAAAGATCGTCTTCAGCGGCAACCCGATCCGTCCCGAGATCCACCCCTACGGCGCTGAGGACCGCGCGGAGGGCCTCCGTTTCTACGGACTCGACCCGGACAAGCGGCACCTCTTCGTGGTGGGCGGCAGCCTCGGCGCCGGCACGCTCAACCGCGCGATGCGCGCGTGGATCGAGGCCGGCTGCCCCGGCGGCGAAGACGTGGAGGTGCTCTGGCAGTGCGGCCGCTACTACAAGAAAGGCATCGACGAATTCATGGCGGGGCGCGAGCTCCCGCAGATCCATTATACGGATTTCATCGGAAGGATGGACCTCGCCTACGCGTGCTCGGACGTGCTGATCAGCCGCGCCGGCGCCTCCTCGGTGTCCGAGATCTGCGCCGCGCGCAAGGCCGCCGTGTTCGTGCCTTCCCCCAATGTGGCCGAAGACCATCAGACGCACAACGCCATGGCGCTCGTACGCAAGGACGCCGCCCTGATCGTGCGCGACGCCGACGCGGCGGAGCAGCTGCTCCCCACCGCGCTGTCGCTGATCCACGATCCGGCGCGCATCGCTGCGATCGAGGCCAACGTCGCGCCGCTCGCCCGCCTGGACGCGGCGCAGACCATCGTAGAAGAAGTATATAAACTGGTATGAGATACAAGAACGTCTATTTCATCGGCATCGGCGGCATCGGCATGAGTGCCATCGCCCGTTACTACAAGTTCAAGGGCTGCGCCGTCTCCGGCTACGACCGGACCCCTTCCGACCTCACGCACGCGCTGGAGGCGGAAGGCATCGCCGTGCATTATAAAGACAAGCCCGAATGCATTCCGGCCGCGGTCAAGGACACCCTCGTGGTGTACACGCCGGCCGTCCCCGCCGACTTCGGCGAACTCGTTTCCGCGCGCGAGCGCGGCTACCGCGTGATCAAACGCTCGCAGATGCTGGGCGAGATCACCGCCGGCCAGCGCTGCCTCGCCGTCGCCGGCACGCACGGCAAGACCACCACGTCCACCCTCGTGGCCCACATCCTCACGGAGAGCGGCAGCGGTTGCTCCGCCTTCCTCGGCGGCATCTCCAAGAACTACGGCACCAACATGCTCGTCAGCCACACCCCGACCGTGGTGGCGGAGGCCGACGAATTCGACCGTTCCTTCCACCAGCTCCACCCGGCAATCGCGGCCATCACGGCGATGGACGCCGACCACCTCGACATCTACGGCGACCTGGCCCACGTGCAGGAAGCGTTCCGCATCTTCGCTTCCCAGGTCACCGAGACGATCATCCTCAAATACGGCCTGCCCATCAAGCAGTCCGACGTGTCCGCCAAGATCTTCACCTACCACTTCGACGACAGGCGGGCCGACTTCCACAGCGAGAACCTGCGGCTCGACGCCACCGGCCACTATACCTTCGACCTCGTCTATCCGGGCGGCGTGCTCAGCGACATCCGCGTGGGCGCCCTCGGCTGGGTCAACGTCGAGAACAGCATCGCGGCGGCGGCCATCTGCCTCTGCTACGGCATCGACGCCCAGAAGGTCCGCCACGCCATCGGCACTTTCGAGGGCGCGCAGCGCCGCCTCGACGTGCACCTCAACACGCCGGGCCTGACCTACATCGACGACTACGCCCACCATCCGGCGGAGCTGGCCAGCGCCATCTCCTCGGTCCGGCAGATCTTCCCGGGGCGCAAGCTCACCGGCATCTTCCAGCCGCACCTCTACACGCGTACGCGCGATTTCGCCCCCGAATTCGCCCGCGCCCTGAGCGGGCTGGACAAGCTCATCCTGCTCGACATCTATCCCGCCCGCGAGGAACCCATCCCGGGCGTGACCTCCGAGATCGTCTTCCGCGACGTGACCGCCCCCGAGAAGGTGCTCATCACGCGCGACGAGCTGCTGCCCCTGCTGGAGCAGGAGCCGCTCGACGTGCTCCTCACCCTCGGCGCGGGCAACATCGACCGCTTCATCGAACCGATCACCGAAATGCTCCGCAAACGCCAGTAGATGAAAGCAGCCGTCAAATATTCCATCGCCGGCGCGCTCGTCGCCCTCTTCTGTGCAGGCATGTTCTTCCTGTACAGGCAGGTGCGGCAGGAGCAGCGCGAGATCGTCTGCGGCCGGCTGGACGTCAGCTTCGCCGACAGCCTGCGCTTCGTCAGCGAGCAGGACGTCCGGGAATATCTCGACGCGCACTACGGCACCTACATCGGCCAGCGGCTGGACAGCGTGCAGCTCGCCCGCATCGAGCAGATGCTGGAGACGCGCAGCTCCGTGACCCGCTGCCAGGCCTGGACCAGCGACGACGGCGTGCTCCACGTCGAAGTCGCCCAGCGCGCCCCCGTGCTGCGCTTCCAGGACGGCAACCGCGGCTTCTACGTGGACGCGGAAGGCTACATCTTCCCGCTCCACCCGACTTATACGGCGCCCGTCCCCGTCGTGGACGGCGCCATCCCGGTACATTTGCCGGCAGACTACAAAGGCCAGGCCGACGATCCATACGCCCGAACCTGGATCGACGGCGTGCTCACGATGCACCGTTTCATTTCCACTTCGCGCAACTGGCAGCGCGGCATCACGCACATCAAGGTACGTCCGGGCGGCGACCTCGTCCTGAGCCTCAAGGGCCGGGACGAGCTGTTCGTCGTCGGACAGCCGGAAAACATTCCCGACAAGCTCGGCCGGATTGACCGCTACATCGGCCAGATCGCCCCTTCCAAGCCGGAAGGATACTACAAGACCGTCAATGTGAAATATAATCAACAAATCATATGCAGGCAGAAAGATACATAGCAGCCGCCGACCTTGGCTCCTCCAAAATCGCCCTGAGCGTAGCCAAGATCGAAGGGGATGACATCCAGGTCATCTATTACAAAGAGACCCCGTCCGACGGGATCCGCAACAGCTACGTCTTCAACCCGAAGCGCGCAGCCGGCCCGCTCCGCAACGCGATCCGCGAAGCGGAGGAAGAATTGAACATCAAGATCCTGCAAGTGGTCGTGGGCCTGCCCCGCTATGACGTGCGGCAGGAGATCGCGAGCGCCCGGATGGAACGCAGCGACCCCGCTTCCTGCATCACCAAGGACGAGATCAACACGCTCAAGAGCATCGCCATCGACTCCTACCCCATCGCCGACGAGGCCAAGGAGGAGATCTACGGCGCCGTGGCCCAGTCGTTCTCGGCCGACGAGGAACTCGTCTGCGCAAGCGAGAACGACGTGGTGGGCGTGACCGCCGACGCCATCGAAGGCAACTTCAAGGTCTTCGTGGGCGCCCAGAAAGCGGTGAGCAACATCGACATCATGCTCAACGAAGTGGGCGTGGCGCCCGCACGGAAGATGTTCCTGCCCAACACCGTGGCCCGGGCCGTCCTCACGGACGCCGAGAAGGAGAACGGCGTGGCCCTCGTGGAGATCGGCGCCGGCGTCACCTCGCTGACCATCTACCGCGGCCGGCTCCTGCGCCACTACTCCGCCATCCCGTTCGGCGGGCGGAGCATCACCACCGACATCAAGTACGAGTGTGGCTTCAACGAGCAGCTCGCCGAGAACATCAAGCTTGCCTTCGGCGCCTGCATGCCCGACAAGCTCCAGTCGCTCAGCGAGAAGATCATCCAGATCAACGACGAGGAGAACGGCTCCTACGAGCAGCTCCCGGTCAAATACCTCTCCGAGATCATCACCTGCCGCGCCCGCGAGATCATCGAAGCCGTGCTCTGGCAGATCCAGGACAGCGGCTACGCCGACAAGCTCCGCAACGGCATCGTGATCACCGGCGGCGGCGCCAACCTGGTCAACCTCGCCAACCTTTTCAAGGAGATGTCCGGCTACACCGTCCGCGTCGGCTATCCCCGCAGCCAGGCCTTCAGCGCCATCGGCTGCTCGGGCACCGGCGAGGCCAGCGCCGTGGCTTCGATCGGTATGATCCTTGAAGCAAAACGGGACTACCGCCTCAACTGCATCGAGGAAGCCCCGGAGGAGGCGGCCCAGGAAGCCGCCCCGGAGGAGAACGGCGAGGCCGCGCCCGCCCAGGAGAACCTCTTCTCGGGCGATCCAAACTACGCCCCGGACGACATCATCACGCCGCGCAAGCAGAAGGCGGCGAAGAAACCCAACAAGTTCGTCTCCTGGATCCGCCAGAAGGGCAAACAGATGGAAGAGGTTGCGGAAGGCGCCTTCGACAGCACGATGGGCAGCCTGTTCGATGAAATGAAATAATAAAGACACAAGGATATGATAGACGACAGCATGATCGACACGATCGCCCCGATGGACTGGGCGACGTCCGACGAAATCATCAAGGTCCTCGGCGTGGGCGGAGGCGGCTGCAACGCCGTCAACTACATGTTCACCCAGGGGATCAAGGGATGCAGCTTCGTGGTCTGCAACACCGACTCCCAGGCGCTCAAGGGCAGCCCCGTCCCCGTCAAGATCCAGATGGGACGCGGCCTCGGCGCCGGCACCAACCCGATCAACGGCCGCAACGCCGCGCTCGAGAGCCAGGACCAGATCGAGAAGGTCGTCCTGGACACCCACACCAAGATGCTCTTCATCACCGCCGGCATGGGCGGCGGCACCGGCACGGGTGCCGCGCCGGTCATCGCCAAGATGGCCAAGGACAAGGGCATCCTGACCGTGGCGGTGGTCACGCTCCCCTTCCTCAACGAGGGCAACGAAGCGGTCTCCCGCGCCATCGACGGCATCCACGAGCTGGAGAAGAACGTGGACAGCCTGCTGATGATCAACAACGAGAAGCTGCACGAGTATTTCGGCAACCAGCTCATCCAGGATGCGTTCCCGCAGGCCGACGAGGTGCTCGCCACGGCCGTGCGCGGCATCGTGGAGATCATCAAGAAGCCGGGCTACATCAACGTGGACTTCAAGGACGTGGAGACGATGATGAAGAACAGCGGCATGGCCCTGATGGGCTGCGGCGTCGGCAGCGGCAAGAACCGCATCGAGGACGCCGTCCGCGCCGCCTTCGAGTCCCCGCTCCTCAACGACTTCGACCTCAAGACCGCCAAGAAGGTCCTCGTCAACATCACCTGCGGACACAACGAGCAGGGCCTGACGATGGACGACCTGAGCGAGATCAACAAGAAGATCGACGAATACACCGGTCGCGCCAACAACTTCAAGCGCGGCCTCATCTGGGATGACGACCCCGAGATCGGGGACACCATCCGCATCACCTCCATCGTCACGGGCCTGCGCTTCTCCGACGTGATCGGCCCCGCCCGCGACATGGGCAACTACATCATCATCAACCGCGACTTCGTGTACAACAAGGCCGACGCCGCCCGCGGCGAAGGCATTCCCCTGTTCGAAGACGCGGGTTCCCAGACGATCGGTTTCAACAACAAGAGCAACGTTCGCTCCTTCAAGTTCGACCCGGACGTGAAACCCGCCCTGATCGTGGCCCGCAGCGAGTCCCGCGCCGAACTGGAGAACGTGCCCGCAATCCGGAGAACCCAGGTATGAGAAAGACACGCGTAAGATTCGCTCCGTCCCCGACGGGGCCCCTGCACATGGGCGGTGTGCGCACCGCTCTGTACAATTACCTCTATGCCAAGCAGCATGGCGGTGATTTCATCCTTCGCATCGAAGACACCGACTCGGGCCGTTTCGTGCCCGGCGCGGAGGGGTACATCATCGAAGCGCTGCGCTGGTGCGGCATCTGCCCCGACGAAGGCGTGGATGAGAACGGCAAGGTCGTGGAGACGCCTTCCGAGCGTCATCCCCACGCCCCCTACCGCCAGAGCCAGCGGCGCCACCTCTATCGCGAATACGCCGAGCGGCTGGTCGCCGAAGGAAAGGCCTACTATGCCTTCGACACGGCCGAAGAGCTCGAGAAGGCGCGCGCCGACAGCGAGGCGCGCGGCGAGACCTTCATCTACAACCACCTCACCCGCGGCAATCTGCGCAACTCGCTGACCCTGCCCGCGGACGAAGTGAAGAAACTGCTCGCGGAGCGCACGGACTGGACCGTCCGCTTCAAGATGCCCGAAGGGCGCGTCGTGGAGATGGACGACCTGATCCGCGGCCATGTGAGCGTGGACACCGCGACCCTGGACGACAAGGTCCTGTGGAAGCGCGCCGACGAACTCCCGACCTACCACCTCGCCAACATCGTGGACGACCACCTGATGGAGATCACCGAGGTCATCCGCGGCGAGGAGTGGCTCCCGTCGCTGCCGCTGCACTACCTCCTCTACGAGGCGTTCGGCTGGCAGGACACGCAGCCGCGCTTCGCGCACCTGCCCCTGCTGCTCAAGCCGGTCGGCAACGGCAAGCTCTCCAAGCGCGACGGCGACAAGATGGGCTTCCCGGTGTTCCCGCTGCGCTGGACTTCGCCGGCCACCGGCGAGACCTCCCGCGGCTACCGCGAGGACGGCTACTTCCCCGACGCTTTCGTCAACCTGCTGGCGATGCTGGGCTGGAATCCCGGCACGGAGCAGGAACTCTTCACGCTGCCCGAGCTCGTGCAGGCCTTCTCCCTGGACAAGGTGAGCAAGAGCGGCGCGAAGTTCAACCCCGACAAGGCGAAATGGTTCAACCGCGAATACCTCCGCAAGCGCTCCGACAAGGAGCTCGCCGCCCTCTTCCTGCCCGTCCTGGCGGAGAAGGGCATCCAGGCGAAGCCGGAATTCGTGGAGGGCGTGGTGGCGCTGACCAAGGAGCGCGTGACCTTCGTCCAGGACTTCTGGACCGTCGCGTCCTGCCTGTTCATCGCCCCGTCGCAGTTCGAGAAATATGGCGTCAAGGCGGGCGCGGCCAGCGAGAAGCCGGTCGATCCCAACCGCCCCGTCGATCCGCGCGCCAAGGTGTGGGACGACAGCGCCACGGCGCCGTTCCTGGCCAAGGACGTGGACAAGTTCTACAAGGCTGACATCTACGAAAACGCCCTCGAGGCGATGCAGGCCGCGGAGCCTGAGCAGCTCGAGGACTATATCCGCGAGAAGGGCATGCCGATGGGCAAGGTGATGAACTGCATCCGCCTGGGCCTGAGCGGCGCGGCCAGCGGCCTGGGCATCGCCGACATCCTCCGCTTCATCGGCAAGGAGGAGGGCGTCGCCCGGATGCGCTACATGAAGGAGCGCTTAGGATAACATTTCCAGGACTTCTTCCAGAGAGACGGCGTCTTCGATCCCGAAGCCGCCGTTTTTCGTACGCCGCAGCGAGCTCAGGAAGGCGCCGCTGCCCAGGGCTTCGCCCAGGTCGCGCGCCAGTGCGCGGATGTACGTGCCCTTGCTGCAGGCGACGCGGACCATCGCCGTCGGCAGGTGCCGGCCGGACACGTCCGCGACGCGGATGCGCCCCTGGCCGTCGTCTACGACGTCCTGCACGGGCGCGTCGCTCCAGGACAGGAGTTCGAGGTCATAGAGGGTGATGCGGTTGGACTGGAGGATGTCGCCCGGATCGAAGGGGCGGCCCTCCCGCTGCGCCTCGCGCAGCAGCCGCCGGGCCGTCTCATAGGCCCGCACGCCGTCCACCGACTTGGCGCTGAACAGCGGGGCGACCTGGTCATGCTCCCCGACAAAGCCGGGCAGGACGGCGCGCAGGGCCGCCTCGGACACGCCGTCCAGCGGATACTCGCGGTCGATGTCCTTCTCCAGGTCGTACGAAGGGGTGGTGGCGCCGAAGCTGACGCCGGCGATGTATTCCTTGGCGGAGCGCTGCAGCTCCTCCGCCCGCTTGGTGGCCGGACCGATGCACACCAGCAGAATGCCGGTCGCGAGGGGATCGAGCGTCCCCGCGTGACCGACCTTGAGGTTCTTCTTCCCGAAATGGCGGATCGCCGCGTACTTGACCTTGCGGATCACGTCCGCCGAGGTCCAGCGATAAGGCTTGTCCACCGGCAGGACGATCCCTTCCGGGTAGTCCTCGATATTACGGCTGAACGATCTTGTCAATCCTGCGCTGGTGCCGTCCGCCGGCAAACTGCGTCGTGAGCCAGGTGCGCACCATCATCACCGCCATGCGGTAGGAGACGAAGCGGGCCGGCATCACGAGGACGTTGGCGTTGTTGTGTTCCTTGACGAGCTTGGCGACCTCCGTGTTCCATGCCAGACCGGCGCGGATGCCCTTGTGGTGGTTGAGCGAGAGGGCCATGCCGTTGCCGGTGCCGCAGAGGGCGATGCCGGCATCCACGTCGCCGGCCTCGACGGCGTCGGCGAGCGGATGGGCAAAGTCAGGATAGTCACAACTGTCCGTGCTGTCCGTGCCGAAATTGACGACTTCGTAGCCTTTGCCCAGCAGATAAGCGATCAGCCGGGTCTTGTAGTCCACGCCTGCGTGGTCGCTGCAGATTCCGATTTTTTTCATAACACACAAAGATACTCATTCTTCCGGACATATTTTTTTATTTCGTGAAAAATGCTAACTTTGGGCTAACCAATCCAATCTAACCACAGTCAATGAAACTGAATCCATCCCTGCCCCTTCTCATCCGGGCTGTCTGCGTGCTGTCGCTCGCGGTTCTGCCCGCCTGCAGCAAAAAGGTCAGCCCCCTTTCCGAGCAAATGGTCCATTCCCAGATCGCGCGTTGCGGAGACGCAACCTATCTGGACTATACTGACGGTCGGCTCAAATGGAGCTACGGTCCCGGCATGGAACTGCGTGCCTACCTGGACGTCTTCGAGACGTACGGCGATACCACCGTGTTCAACTTCGTCCGCAAGTGGTACGACAGCATCGTCACCGACGACGGCACCATCCAGAGCTACACCCCCGACCGCTACAGTTCGGATAAGATCTGCCCGGGCAAGCCTCTTTTCTATCTTTACGACAAGACCGGCGAGGAAAAATACCGCAAGGCCATCGAACAGGTCAAATCCCAGATCGACGGCCAGCCGCGCACTCCGTCCGGGGCCTTCTGGTTCAAGCAGGTCTACCCCAACCAGATCTGGCTGGACGGCGTGTACATGGTGAGTCCCTTCTATGCCGAATACGCCGCGCGCTACCTGGAAGGTGAGGCGCAGGCGGCCGCCTTCGACGACATCGTCAACGGCATCATCGTCGCGCACGACAAGTGCCTCGACCCCGCGACCGGCCTGCTGCGCCACGCCTGCGACGAATCCGGCAAGATGTTCTGGTGCGACCCGGCCACCCGGGGCCAGTCCTTCCACTGCTGGGGCCGTGCGCTCGGCTACTACTGCCTCGGCATCCTCGAGGTACTCGACTGGCTGCCGGAGGGCCACGACGGTCGCCGGCGCCTGACCACGCTCCTGCGCGAGATCTGCAACGTCCTGCCCGACTGGGCGGACCCGAAGAGCGGCGTCTGGTACCAGGTCCTGGACCAGCCCGGCCGCGAAGGCAACTACCTCGAGGCCACCTGCTCCGCGATGTTCGTCTACACCTACCTCAAGGGCGTCCGCGAGGGCTACCTCGACGCCAGCCTGCAGCCCTATGCCAAGAAGCTGTACCAGGACTTCGTCAACGCGTTCGTCACCACCGACGAGCAGGGACTGGTCAGCATCGAGCAGTGCTGCTCCAACTGCGGCCTGGGCGGATCCTCCAACCGGATGGGCGACTTCGCCTACTATCTGAGCGAGCCGGTCCGGCCCAATGACGCCAAGGGCGTCGCCCCGTTCATCTGGGCCTCCCTGGAGATGGAAAAAATAAAATAAGCGAAGCATTTATCCGGCCCCCTGCGGCCAACATCCGCATTCCTGTTACCCACCAGGCAGGAATGCGGTTTTTTTCGCACCTTTGCAAAGAGGAGATCCAGTACGTCGACGCCTTCATCCGTTCGCTGATGCGCTAGGCCTCCGGCTTGTCTTTGCGACATTTATTTGCTACATTTGATGGAAGAATCCCACAATCGACAAAACGAACGATATGTCTTTCATCAACGACGACTTCATGCTCTCCAACGCCACGGCGAAGAGCCTCTATCACGGACACGCGGAGAAGATGCCCATCATCGACTACCACTGTCACCTCTCCCCCCAGCAGATCGCCGAGAACATCCAGTTCCGCGACATCACCCAGCTCTGGCTGGTGGACGGCCACGCCGGCGACCATTATAAATGGCGCGCGATGCGCGGCAACGGCGTGCCGGAGGAATACATCACGGGCGGCACGCGCAGCCCGTGGGAGACCTTCGAGAAGTGGGCGGAGACCATGCCCTATACGATGCGCAACCCGCTCTACCACTGGTCACACCTGGAGCTGAAGCGCGTCTTCGGCATCGACAAGCTCCTGTCGCCCGCCACCGCGCGCGAGATCTTCGAGGAGTGCAACGCCAAACTCGCCACCCCCGAATTCCGCGGCCAGTCCCTCATCCGCAAGTTCAACGTCGACATCATCTGCACGACGGACGACCCGGCCGACGACCTGCACTGGCACAAGATGATCGCCGACCATCCCTTCGGCACCCGCGTCCTCCCCGCCTGGCGACCGGACAAGGCGATGGCCATCGAGAACCCCACCGAATACCAGCATTACATCGAGAAGCTCGGCCAGGCCGCCGGGTTCCGGATCGACTCCTACTCCGACCTCTGCCAGGCCCTGCAGAAGCGCCACGATTTCTTCCATTCGATGGGCTGCCGGCTCTCCGACCACGGCATGGACACCTTCTACACCGAGGACTACCGCGACATCGAGATCGAGCTGATCTTCAAGAAAACCCTCATCGGCATGACCCCGAGCCCCAAGGAGGTCGCCAAGTTCCGCAGCGCCTTCCTCTATGACCAGGCCGTCATGGACGCCGAGGCCGGCTGGACACAGCAGTTCCACGTCGGAGCGATCCGCAACAACAACACGAAGATGTTTCAGCTCGCCGGGCCCGACACGGGCTACGACGCCATCCACGACCTCAACATGGCCGCCTCCGGCCACAAATTCCTGGACCGCCTCGCCCTGGCCGGCAAGCTCGCCAAGACCATCCTCTACTGCCTCAACCCCAAGGACAACGCCGTGATGATGGCCATGGCCTACACGTTCAACGACGGCACCGTCCCCGGCAAGATGCAGTTCGGCTCGGGCTGGTGGTTCCTCGACCAGGAGGTCGGCATCCGCCGCCAGCTGGATTCCCTCTCGCAGCTGGGCCTGCTGAGCCGCTTCGTCGGCATGCTCACCGACTCCCGCAGCTTCATCAGCTACCCGCGCCACGAGTACTTCCGCCGCATCCTGTGCGACGTGCTCGGCAGCGACATCGAGAAGGGCAAGCTCCCGGCCTCCGAGATGGACTTCATCGGCCGGATGGTCGAAGACATCTCCTACAACAACGCCAAGAACTACTTCCAGTTCTGAGAGGAAAAGGAATAAGCAAAAAAAGGATTGGCATCTGCCAATCCTTTTTTGTAGCTCCGAGCAGAATCGAACTGCTATCTATGGTTTAGGAAACCACTATTCTATCCGTTGAACTACAGAGCCGCAGTACCAAAAAAGCCGCCAGTCAGGCGGCCTTTTTACAGATTACTCAGCGTTCTTGACGATGATCTGACGGCCTCTGTAGTAACCGCACTCAGGGCAGACACGGTGATACATCACGGTCGCGCCGCAGTTCGGGCAGGTGGCGAGGGTCGGAACCGGCGCAAAGTCGTGCGTACGGCGCTTGTCCCGGCGCTGCTTGGAAAGTTTGTGTTTCGGATGTGCCATTGCTTTATCTTTTTAAATATTATTTGCTCAAATACTTCGTAGTCTCCTGATTGCATTCTCCTTCGGGATGCACCCGCTGGATCGGCAGCGAGATGCAGACGAAATCGTATACATCCTGCCCCAGGTCCAGTTCGTCGCCCTCCGGGGTGTAGCTCTCCTCGAAGGAGGTCTCCACCGGGAGGACCAGGTCCTCCAGGCATCTGTCGCAGGCGACGGTCACGCTGCCGGCAATCTCGCAGGCGGCTTCCGCCGTCAGCCCGTGATTGCGCACGGCTGCCGTCACTTCCAGATCGGCGTCGAGGATCTCTGTGTTCCCGAATTTTTCAAAGAACTCGGCTCCGGCGTGCCACGAAAAGTGGCTTGTGCCGGGGGCCAAAGCGGTCAGTTTGACTACAAAGGGTTGCAAAGTTAGTAATTTTTTTGCTATTAACAACTAAATTCAATCCTCGTTGTCGCTGTTTCTCTTGCGGGCCAGCGGATCGAGCAGGATCTTGCGGATACGCATGAAGTGCGGCGTCACCTCCACGAGTTCGTCTTCCTGGATGTATTCCAGGGCCTCTTCGAGGGAGAACTTGATGGCGGGCGGCAGGACGATCTTCTCGTCGGAACCCGCTGCACGCACGTTCGTGAGCTTCTTGGTCTTGCAGATATTGATGTTGAGGTCGCGCTCGCGGGTGTGCTCGCCGACCACCTGGCCGGCGTAGATGTCCTCGCCCGGCTCCACGAAGAAGCGGCCGCGGTCCAGCAGCTTGTTCATCGAGTACGCGATGGACTGGCCGGTCTCGATGGAGACCAGCGAGCCGTTGTTGCGGTGCTCGATCTCACCCTTGTAGGGCTGATACTCCTTGAAGCGGTGCGCCACGATCGCCTCGCCCTGGCTGGCGGTCAGCAGGTTGGAGCGGAGACCGATCAGGCCGCGCGTAGGGATCTCGAACTCCAGCAGTGTGCGGTCGCCGCGCGGCTCCATCCGCACCAGCGCGCCCTTGCGGCGCGTGGAGATCTCGATGGCGGCGCCCACGAACTCCTCGGGCACCTCGATGGAGAGGTCCTCGACCGGCTCGCAGCGCTGGCCGCCGATGGTCTTGTCCAGGACCTTGGGCTGGCCGACCTGCAGCTCGAAGCCCTCCCGGCGCATCGTCTCGATGAGCACCGACAGGTGCAGCACGCCACGGCCGTAGACCACGAATGAATCGGCGGTCAGGCCCGGCTTGACGCGCAGCGCGAGGTTCTTCTCCAGCTCCTTGTCCAGGCGCTCCTTGAGGTGGCGCGAGGTCACGAACTTGCCGTCCTTGCCGAAGAAGGGGGAATTGTTGATCGTGAAGAGCATGCTCATCGTCGGCTCGTCGATGGCGATCGGCTCGAGCGCGTCGACGTTGGCCTTGCCAAGGCCCTCGAAGACCATCAGCTGCTTGACCTTCTGCTTCTGGACGATGTCATAACGCTTGCAGAGGCTGATCGACTGGCCGGTCTTGAGCGAGCCGCGGGTGATGCGGCCGACGGCGATCCGGCCCACGTAGGGAGAATACTCGAGGGAGGAGATGAGCAGCTGGGGCGTGCCCTCGACCACCGGCGGAGCCGGGATGACGTCGAGGATGGTGTCCAGCAGCGCCGTGATGTCGTTGGTCGGCTTCTTCCAGTCGAGCGACATCCAGCCCTGCTTGGCGGAGCCGTACACGGTCACGAAGTCGAGCTGGTCCTCGGTGGCGTTGAGGTTGAACATCAGGTCGAAGACCTCCTCCTGCACCTCGTCGGGACGGCAGTTGGGCTTGTCGACCTTGTTGATCACGACGATGGGTTTCTTGCCCATCTGGATGGCTTTCTGCAACACGAAGCGCGTCTGGGGCATGCAGCCCTCGAAGGCGTCGACGAGCAGCAGCACGCCGTCCGCCATGTTGAGCACGCGCTCCACTTCGCCGCCGAAGTCGCTGTGGCCCGGCGTGTCGATGATATTGATCTTGACCCCCTTGTAGGTGACGGAGACATTCTTGGCGAGGATGGTGATACCGCGCTCACGCTCCAGATCGTTGTTGTCGAGGATCAGTTGGCCCAGATTCTCCGGCTGACGGACCAGGTTGGCCTGGTAGATCATCCGGTCCACGAGCGTCGTCTTGCCGTGGTCCACGTGGGCGATGATTGCTATGTTCCTGATTTCTTGCATACTTTTCATAAAAACATGCAAAGTTACGGATTTCCCCGGAAAATCATAATCCAAATTATTAGTATATTTGCATGATATGGATAAAAAACGCGTTTTGACCTGCCTGCTGGTCCTTCCGCTGCTCTTTTCCTGCGGCCAGCCGCACCGCAATGCGGGCGCTGTCCGGGAAGAGCGGCGCGCACCGGAGTTGCTTGCCGCCGTCCCCTCCGACGCCCTGGCCGTTATCTGCTACGATCACCTCTCGGAAGGAATGCGTCTGCTCGACTCTACGAGCGTCCTGCACAAGCTGGACCTGAAGGCATTCAAGAACGCCAAGATGGCCCTCTCCCTCTGCTACAACGGCTCCCTCGTCCCCGTGCTGGCGCTCGACGCCGGCCGCGCCGAGGCCGACTCCGCTTCGGCGGCCGCCGCCCTGCTGGCGCAGGCGGCCACCCTCCGGCTCCATGCCGAATACATCCGTCCCGACGCCGAGGCGCGCCGGCGGGGTTTTGTGGTCATCACCCCGTCCGACGCCCAGCTCACGGCCGTCCGGCGGCATATTTCCGGCTATACCTCCATCCTGGACGCGCCCGGTTTCCGGCAGGCCCTGTCGGAAGCGGCTTCCAGCGAATTCGTCATCATCCGCGGCGGCGGAGCTCCCGAGCGCCTGGCCCCGAAGAGCTGGCTGAAGGACATCTTCCCGCGCCGCGAGCTGACCTCCTTCCTGGGGTCCGTGGCTGAATGGACCGTCCTCACGCCCGACGGCGACGGCTTCGACGTCAAGCCCGTCTGCGAGAAGGACGACGTTTTCTTCGCCAACATCCTGGCGGATTTCCCCGCCGGCGAATGCCGCCTGGGCACCATCCTTCCTGGAGGCACCCGCTTCGTGCTGGACCTGCCCGTCACGCTTCCGCAGACGCGCAAAGCCCTGGAACGCTGGCAGGACGCCTCCGTCAATCTCACCCGCTACAACAAGCAGCTGGATGCGCTCCGCGACCAGACCGGCAAGGACCCGCTCAAATGGGAGCAGGAAGTCGATGTCCGCGAGATCGCGCTCGTCCACGCCGAAGGCGGCCCCGTCGTGCTGGTCCGTCCGGCCAAGGCCGCCACGGACCGCGAACCCTGCGAGAATCCCTGGCGCGGCTTCCTGCCCGCCCTCTACGGCAAAGCCTTCTCGCTTGCCGACGACAGCTGCACCGCGTGTGCGAACGGCTGGCAGATCTACGGCAGTCCGGACGCCGTCCGCGCTTTCATCGACGCGATGTGCCCTCCCGGCAATGACCCCGTCAAGGGCTTCCGCCTCATCGTGTTACAACCTGACAAAACCCTCGCCTGGGGCAAAAAAGGCATCTACTTGAAATGGCATATCAATCAGTAAACAAACTCATCGAGAAAAGTATCCGGGAAAACTGGGACCGCGACGCCCTCTCCAACTACCAGGGCGCCACGCTGAAATATAAGGATGTGGCGGAGCGTATCGAACTCCTGCACATCGCTTTCCAGAAATGCGGCCTGCAGAAGGGCGACAAGGTGGCCCTCTGCTCGCGCAACCAGGCCCACTGGGGCGTCTGCTTCCTGGCGGCCACCACCTACGGCGCCGTGCCCGTGCCCATCCTGCACGAGTTCAAGCCGGAGAGCATCCACTACCTCGTCAACCACTCCGAGGCCAAGGTCCTCTTCGTGGACGAGGTGATCTGGCAGGGGCTCTCCGAGATCGAGATGCCCGGCCTGGAGGTCATCGTCCAGATGAACACCCTCAACTACATCTACGCCAAGAACCAGGACCTGGTGACCGTCCGCAAGAACCTCACCGGGACCTTCAACCAGATGTTCCCCAACGGTTTCACGCCCGACCACCTCAACTACTATGAGGACCAGCCGGAAGAGCTCGCCCTGATCAACTACACCTCCGGCACCTCCGGGTTCTCCAAGGGTGTCATGATCCCCTACCGCGCGCTCTCGTGCAACATCCGTTTCGCCCACGAGACCGCCGAGCCGCAGATGAACTGCGAATCCCAGATGGTGGCGATGCTGCCTTCCGCCCATATGTACGGCCTGATGTTCGAGTTCCTCTTCGAGATGTCCATCGGCGCGCACGTGCACTTCCTGACCCGCACCCCGAGCCCGAAAGTCATCATGAAGGCGTTCTCCGAGATCCATCCGGACGTCATCATCGCCGTCCCGCTCATCTTCGAGAAGGTCTACAAATCCCAGATCAAGCCCGTGGTGGACCGCCACAAGATGCTGATGCGCATCCCCATCGTGGACCAGGTCATCCGCAAGAAGATCCGCAACAACCTCATCGAGGCCTTCGGCGGCCGGTTCGAGGAAGTCATCATGGGCGGCGCCGCCTTCAATCCCGAGGTGGAGAAGTTCATGCGCCAGATCCACTTCCCCTTCACCGTCGGCTACGGCATGACGGAGTGCGCCCCGATCATCACCTACGCCAAGTGGTGGAAGACCCGCCGCGGCTCCTGCGGCGTGCCGGTGCCGGGCTGCGAGATCCGCATCGATTCCAAGAACCCCTACAAGGAGCCGGGCGAGATCCAGGTCCGCGGCGAGAACGTCTTCCTGGGCTACTACAAGAACCGCGAGGCCACCCAGGCCGCGTTCACCAACGACAACTGGCTCAAGACCGGTGACATCGGCGTCATCGACTACGACGGCTTCCTCTACCTGCGCGGCCGTTCCAAGTGCATGATCCTGGGCGCCAACGGCCAGAACATCTACCCGGAAGAGCTGGAAGCCGTGATCAACAACGTCGTCTACGTCGTGGATTCGCTCGTGGTCGAGGACAAGGTGGGCCTGACGGCCCTGATCTATCCCGACTACCACCAGGCCGAGCTCGACGGACTGTCCGGCGAGGCGCTGGAGCAGCGCATCCGCGAGAGCCTGCCCGAGATCAACAAGCTCCTGCCCTCCTACGCCCAGATCAACCATATCGAATTCATGCCCGAGGACTTCGAGCGTACGCCCAAGCGCAGCATCAAGCGCTATCTCTACCAGAGACAGAAATAATACGATACGATGAACAAGTTTGACGACAAATATATGAAGATGGCCGCCATCTGGGCGACCAATTCCTACTGCAAGCGCCGCCAGGTGGGCGCGCTGATCGTCAAGGACCGGATGATCATCTCCGACGGCTTCAACGGCACGCCGTCCGGTTTCGAGAACATCTGCGAAGACGAAAGCGGCGCCACCAAGCCTTATGTCCTGCACGCCGAGGCCAACGCCATCTCCAAGGTGGCCAAGTCCGGCAACAACGCGGAAGGCTCCACCCTCTACGTGACCGCGTCGCCCTGCATGGAATGCGCCAAACTGATCATCCAGTCCGGCATCAGGCGGGTCGTCTATCGCGACGAATACCGCCTCACGGACGGCATTGACCTCCTGCGCCGCGCCGGCATCGAGGTCGAAAAGATAGACTAGGATCCATGAAGAAATCCTCCATCCTGATCGCCCTGCTGGGCGTCGTCATCGGTTTGCTCATCGCCGTGCTCATCGGCAAGATCGGCGACCGCCACAAGTTGCGCGTCCACGCCAACGACTGGCGCAAGATCGAGCTGGTCCTGCAGAGCATCGACGAGAACTACGTCGACAGCGTCGACCACGAAAAGATCAACGACGCCATGGCCGCGGCCGCCTTGTCCGCCCTCGACCCGCATTCGACCTATATGCCCCCGCAGGTCCTCCAGGAGACCGAAGCCGACCTGCACGGCAACTTCGACGGCATCGGCATCCAGTTCAACGTGCCCAACGACACGGCCGTCGTGATCGAGGTCATCCCCGGAGGCCCCTCCGAGAAGATCGGCCTGCAGGCGGGCGACCGGCTGCTCAAGGTGGACTCCACCGTCATCGCGGGCGTCCATTTCCCGCAGGACAGCATTGTCCGTCGCATCAAGGGCGAAGCGGGCAGCAAGGTGCTCGTGACAGTCAAGCGCGGGCACGAAATCATCCCGTTCGAGATCACGCGGGGCAAGATCCCCACCTACTCCGTCGACGCCGCCTTCATGGTCAGCGACACGACGGGCTACCTGCGCCTCGCCAAGTTCTCCCGCACCACGGAGGCGGAGTTCCTGCAGAACACGGCCGAACTGGTCGACCTGGGGATGAAGGAGCTCATCATCGACCTGCGCGACAACGTAGGCGGCTACCTCGACCAGGCCTGCCGGCTGTCCAACCTGTTCCTCCCCCGCAAGGCGATGATCGTCTACATCGAAGGCCGGCACCGCCGGCGCGAGGAGTTCCGGGCCGACGGCCGCGGTCCCTTCCAGGACCTCGCCCTCAAGGTCCTCGTGGACGAAGGCTCCGCCTCGGCCAGCGAGATCCTTTCCGGCGCCCTGCAGGACAACGGCCGCGCACGGCTCTACGGCCGCCGCACCTTCGGCAAGGGCCTCGTCCAGGAGCCGTTCTTCTTCAGCGACAATTCCGGCATGCGGATCACGGTCGCCCGCTACTACACGCCCAGCGGCCGCTGCATCCAGAAGCCTTATTCCGACGACTACGACTACGAAGTGCTCCGCCGCTACGACTCCGGTGAGATGGTGCACGCCGACAGCATGCGCATCGAGAAGGGCGGCATCCTGCCCGACGTGTTCGTGCCCATCGACACCACCCGCGCCGGCCAGTTCTACCTGGCCTGCAGCCGCAAGGCCACGGCGATGCGCTTCGCTTCCGCCTTCTTCGACACCCACAGCCGCGAACTCTCCCGGATCGACGACTACGACAGCCTGCTCGGCTGGCTCGACCGGGCCGACCTGGAGCGGCAGTTCCTCGCCTTCGCCAAGAGCAAGGACGGCCTCGTCCCCAGGCCGGAAGAATGGGTGACCGACCGCCAATACATCATGACACAAGTGCAGGCCCTCGTGGGCCGCTACTCCAAACTCGGAGACAAAGCCTACTACCACCTTTTCTTACAGATCGATCCGACCTTCAAGGCCGCGATGGAGTTTTGAGAATGAACCCATACATTTTTCAAAATGAAGAAAAGACTGCTATATCTGGCCGCCCTTTCGGCGGCGGCCGTCCTCGCCGTTTCCTGCGCATCCAGCCAGTCCCTGACCCGTGCGGCCGGAGAAGAATGCGACATTGAGAACGCCGGGACCCGAAAGTATCTGGAAGAGGTGGACTACTCGGACGATCCGGACTACACCCTCTCCCTCGTTGAAAAGTACTACAAAGAATACGGCGCGACCGACGAGCCGCTTCCGGTGACGCTCTCCTGGACGGGAGGCCCCGCCACCCGGATCCTGATGTCCGCCTCACCCCGCTTCGACGACGCCTTCGAGGTGCCGGGAGACACTTCTCCCGTCGAAGTCTACAACCTGGTCCCGGGCGAGAAATACTACTACCGGGTCTTCAGCGGCAAGAAAGTCCTCAAGACCGCCTGCGTGGTGCCCGTCGGGCCGCTCCGCATGATCCACGGCCTCTCCGCCAACGTGCGCGACTTCGGCGGCTGGAAGGTCCCCGGCGGCCACGTCGCCTACGGGCGGCTGTACCGGGGCGCGCAGCTGTCCCCCCGGATGTCGGACGAAGCGCGGGACCTCTTCTCCCGCCAGCTGGGCATCTCGGTCGACCTGGACCTGCGCGGCATCAAGAAAAGCGAATCCTGGGTCAAGCCGGTCATCGACGGCGCCGTCTACCTCAAGCTCCCCGTGGAGAAGAACCTGGGCCGGGGAACCGGCAACACGCAGGAACTCTACCAGCAGGCGATCCGTTCCATCATCGGCTGGCTCGGCGAAGGCCGCAACGTCTACTTCCACTGCGCCGGCGGCGCCGACCGCACCGGCTCGCTGGCCTTCCTGATCGAAGCCCTGCTGGGCGTGTCCGAGAACGACCTGTCCAAGGACTATGAGCTGACGACTTTCGCCGGCCAGAACACCCGCCTGCGGAGTTTCCGGGCCACCGAGAAGGAGACGCACATCCTCTACGAGCTGGTCACCCACCTGCGCAAATTCGGCTATCCCGAGGTCACGGACATCCGGCAGCTGACCGTGAACTGGGCCACCACCCGCCATTCCGACGACGTGGATCCCCTCACGATGGAAGAGATCGGACTGCTTCGGAAGTATCTGACCGTCAAAGACTAAAAGACACGTATAAAAAAGGGGCAGACCGGGCCAACGAACCCGGTCTGCCTTTTTGAATAGTTATACCCAACAAAACCTAGTCTTCGTCCCAGTTGGTCACCGTTTCGACCTTCGAGAAGTCTCCCGACATCTTGAAGACCGGGGAGAAGTTATAGCATTTGCCGGAGTTGGCCGAGCCGGTAGCCACGGCGCCGATGCGAAGGAAATGGTCGCGCGTGTAGGCGAACTGCGCGCCGCTTTCCACCGTCGTGTCGATGGAAAGCTCGATGACCGTCTGGCCGTCGATTCCCTTGATCTTCTTCTGCTTGCCGGCTTTCTGTTTCTTGTCGAAATCAAAGTTGTTGTTGCCGTCGCTGACCCATCTGTCGGTGAAGCCGAAAAGGGCGACATCCACGTTGGGCGTCTGCTCGGCGTCCGCCACCTCGACCTTGAAGCGGGCGACGATCTTCGTCCCCTCATAGGTGATCTGCGGGTCGATGATGCGTGCGTAGGGGGTCACGGTAAAGTCGACGGTATTGGCACCTTTCTGCAGCTTGAACGGCTGGGTGACGGGATAGAAGTTCTGCTTCTTGGTGTCCATCACGTAGTCGCCGGCCCAGACGAGCTTGTTCCGGTAGGTACCGTTGCACTTGACATACCAGGTCTGGGCCTTCTCATCGTCCCAGCCCAGTTCGATGACCGAGATGCTCGAGGTGTTCGGCCAGGCGAACTGCACCGGCTCCCCGGTCTTGCTGTCCAGGATCCTGCCTTCGACCTGGGCGTTCCAACTCTCCTGGTTGTCGAAGACGAACCAGTCGCAGGAAGTCGCGACGACAAGCAATGAGAGCAATACTAATATCTTTTTCATAATCTTATTCCTGTGAAGGGTTAACAGTCAAATTGTTCTCGCTGGGGTTCGGAATGCTTCCGTAGTAATCCAGCAGGTCGGTGTTGAGTCCGGTGGCAGAGAGCTGGACGTCGCCGTGGTACACGTTCACGCGCGGGAAGATGTATTTGGGCGTGCCGTCGCGCAGGTCCAGGACCGGCAGGAGGGTGTGCTTCCTGTGCTGGTTGCCGGAGCGGGTGCTGAGATAGGCGCGGCGGCGGTAGAGCGTGTAGCTCTCGTGGCCTTCCATCGCGAACTCGACGCGGCGCTCGTGCAGGACATTCTCGACGGTGGGCGCGATGTCGTCCGTGAAGGCGGCGCGGTGACGGATGTCGTTGAGCGCCTTCTTCGCGGTGGCCGCATCGCCCTTGCCGCTCTCGGCATAAGCCTCGGCGTAGTTCAGGAGGATCTCCGCGTAGCGGATGTCATACCAGGGGTTGGAGGAATAGACCTGCGCCTTGTTGGGATCCAGGAACTTCCGGATGCCGAAGCAGGTGTTCCAGAAATAGGCGTGGTTGGACGTAGCGCCGGTACCGATGCGCAGGAAGGCGCAGATCTTGTCCTCGCTGGACGCGCCCAGCCCGTAGTAGTCGTTCCCGTCGACCGTGTACTTGTTGTTCTCGTAGAACACGGGATCCTTGCCGGCCAGCCAGATGCCGCCCTGGGCGACGATCGTCTGTCCGCGGAACTGGCAGCCCGGATAGAGGACCCAGGCCTGGAAACGGGCGTCCTTGTTCAGGAACGGTTCCGTCGGGTTGTCGTACTTGATGAAGGAGGCTCCCGTGTCGAAGGACGAGGCCGCCGTCACGATCTGCGCGAAGTAGACATCCTCCTTGCCGTCTTCGCGGGTCTTCACGGTGCCGTCCGTGCGGGCGCCAGATGCCGTGTAGTCGTCGAAGAGGTCGACGAGGTCGGAGGTGATGGAGTAGTTGCCCCAGCCGCCGTTGGTGATCGTCTCGTGCGCGACGTTCGGAGAGTAGTTGATGTCGAAGTTGTTGGTCGCGTCGGTCTGGCCGTTCTTGTAGCTCTTGCCGAAGATGAACTCGCAGTCCTGACGCTCCTGGAAGAGCTGGGTCAGGTTCTCCTTGGCGGCCTCGACGGAAGTCGTGGCGCCGCCGTAGAGGGAGAAGCGGCCGGACTTCATGATCCTGTCGCAGGCCTCGATGCACTTGGCGTAGTAGGTGTCCGCATAGGAAGACTCCATGTAGGCGAGCTTCTGCTGGACGGCCTTGTAGTCGGCGGGGATGGCTTCATTGCCCCAGTACTTGCTGACGGAAGCGGCATACAGGGCCACGCGGGACTGCAGGCCGAGGGCGGCCCACTTGGTGGCGCGGTAGTTGCCGTCGTTGCGGTCTTCGGGCAGGAGTTCGATCGCCTTGTCGAGCTCGGAGATGACGAAGTCCCAGGTCTCCTTCTCGGTGCTGCGGGGGATGTAGAGGCCGGCGTTCTCGCCGCCGTCATAGTACTTGTCCAGCGGCTCGGTGACGATCGGGACGCCGCCATAGCGACGGACCATCGCGAAATAGCAGTATGCGCGGGCGAAGAGCGCTTCGCCGAGCATCGCGTCGTGCGTGGCTGCGTTGATGGCCTTTTTCTCCAGGGCCACATCGACCTGCTGGATGAAGTAGTTGATCGAGCGCATCTTCTTGTAGTCCCAGAAACCGGTCACGCTGATGGAGTAATCGGCAGCCTTGGAGTAGGTGGCCAGGGTGGTGTTCTGCTCCTTGGTATTGAAGGCGTCCATGGGGATGGCGCTATAAACGTCGGAGAGGAGCCGTTCCATACCAGCCTGGGTCGAGGTCATGTCATCTTCGGACATCTTGGTCAGGTCGCCCTCCAGACTGTCGAACAGTTTATCGCAGGAGCAGAGGCCGAGACCGAGGACCACGACGAATGCATATTTGAATATCTTTTTCATCTGTCAATACGTTTAGAAGCTGATGCTGGTTCCGATAACGAAAGTCCGGAGGAGCGGGGCGCCGCTGGCGCCGCGCCGCGAACTCTGGTAGGTCTCAGGATCCCAGACCCGCACGATCGGGTTGCAGATCGTGAAGAGGTTGGTGGCACTGGCGTGGATGCGGATGCTCTTCATGTGGATCCGGTTGAGGACGGCCTTCGGGAGCGTGTAGCCGATCTCGAGACTCTTGAGGCGGAAGAAAGAGTTGTCCACCCAGGAGTAAGGCTGGGTAAAGCGGTACGTAGCGTTCGAGCTGGCGTCCTCGGCGCCGGTAGCCGGTGCGAGGGCCGGCCAGTAACCGGCTTCCCAGACGGAATTCGGGTCGCGGGGATCCGTATAGCCGTCGGCCAGTCTATAGTGGTCCATGTGGTTGACGAACAGGGTCTTGCTCCAACCGTAACCCATACCGCCGGACAGCTGCATGTTCTTGTGGCTCAGGGCGGCGCCGTTGAAGGTGGCGCTGAGGTCGAAGTTCTTATACTCCATGAAGATCATCAAGCCGAACTGGAGCGGCGGGTTGCCTTCCTTCCAGGAATAGAAGCGGTCGGCGGACGTGATGACGCCGTCGCCGTTGCGGTCGAGGATCTTGTACATGCCCGGCAGCATCTCGGTCATGTTGCTCTTCTTGCTGCTGGAGCTGCTGTAGAGGACGGGATAGTCGTTGATGTCGGCCCAGCTGGTGAACTGGCCCTTGCCGTTCCATTCATAGTATTTGCCGTCCAGGGCGTTGTCCCAGCGGCCTTCGGTGTGCTTCTCGAAGTAGTTCTGGGCAGACGTGTAGATGGCCGTCCGCTCTTCCTCCTGATAGAGGTCGCGTTCGCGCGTGAAGGTGGCGGTGGCGGTGACGCGATAGTTGAAGTCGCGGAAGCGCATCCGGTGCGAGAGCTCGAGGTCGATACCGACGTTCTGCGTGGTATTGAGGTTCAGCTGCGGAAGGTCGATGCCGTACATGTCGGGCAGGCTGGCAGACACCTTGGCGGCCTTGCCGGTCTGGTTTCTCCAGAACCAGTCGATGGAACCGCCGATGATGCCCTTCTTGACTTCCCAGTCGAAACCGAAGTCACGCATATAGGTACGCGTCCAGGAAAGGAGGGTCTCCGCCACCTGGGTGCTGCTGTAGCCCATGACCGGCGAACCGTCCGCGAACATATAGTTGGTGCCCGTCTGGGAGTAGCCCAGCAGATACTGGTAAGCGGATCCCTGGTTGCCTCCGGAGATACCGTCCGACCAGCGGAACTTCAGGTTGGAGATGTACGGGAAGAGCCGCTTGAAGAACTTCTCCTCGGATGCGCGCCAGGCGACCGAATAAGAAGGCAGGAAGGCCCAGCGGAAACCGGGAGCGTAGAAGTAGGAGCCGTCGTAGCGGGCCATGAGCTCGACCATGTACTTGCCGGCGTATTCGTAGTTGACGCGTCCGATGTAACCGGCCTTCGCGGTGCTGCTCCGGGAACCCTTGTTCTCGGCGGTGGACTCGATGGCCTGGTCCAGGATGTCGTGGGTGTAGAACTCACCGAACTCGCGGTCGCCGCGGAGTTCCTTGCTCCAGCCGAGGGTCGCCTCCGTGGCGAGCATCGCACCGATGCTGTGCTCGCCGAACTTGGCGGAGTAGTTCGCCTGCAGGCGGCCATAGAGGGTCTGGCGGTTGGACCAGCGCTCCGTCAGGGCGTTCGTGTCCTTGTTGTAGCTGATCAGCTCGTCGGTCCAGGCATCGTAGAGCGGGAAGGCCAGGGTAAGCTGGCGGGTATCGCGGGTCTGGTAGTCGTAGGAGACCTGGGCCTGGATCCGGAGCCCCTTCAGGAAGGGAGCCGTGTAGGTCAGGTTCAGGTTGTTGGTGAAGGAATTCTGCTGGGTCTTGTCATAACCGTTGGCCCCGTTCAGGGCACCGATCGCGTTGCGGCTCTCGTTGCCGGGGTTGTAGGTCCAGTGGGCCGGGTTGCCGATGACGTTCCAGGGGATGTAGCGCTCCGAATAGAGGCCGCGGGTATAGAAGTTCTGGGCGGCGTTCTGGGGCGTACCCACCTTGCTGTTCCAGCTCAGGGAAGACTGGAAGACCAGTTTGAGGTCCTTGGAGATGTTGGTGGTAACGTTGCCCTGGAACGTGAAGCTCTTGTAGCCCAGCTGCGGGCCGTTGAGGATGCCGTTGTCGTTGTTGAAGGAGCCGCTCAGGTAGTACTGGGTCTGGTTGTTGCCGCCGTTCACGGAGAGCTGGTGGTTCTGCTGGAAAGAGAAATTCCGGTAGAACTGGGAGTACCAGCGGTTGTCCGTCCAGCCTTCATCGCCGTTCAGGTAGTGGTCGATGATGTCTTGGGAATACATGGGCTCCTTGCCGACGTTCGCGCGCATCTCATTGGCCTCCCTGAACCAGGTCAGGATGTCCACCTCTTCCGGGAGGGAAGTCGGAACGCCGAAGGAGAAACGGTTGGAGTACTTGACGGTGGGGGCGCCGATGGAGCCCTGCTTGGTGGTCACGAGGATGACGCCGTTCTCCGCGCCCATACCGTAGATGGCGGCGGAAGCGTCCTTCAGGACGGAGATGCTCTCGATGTCCTCCGGGTTGAGCTGGGCCAGGACGGCCGAGCTGCGGTTGGTGTAGGAAGTGTTGTTCTCCTGGCCGCGGCGGGGCGCGGTCCGGACGAAGCCGTCCACGATGACGAGCGGTTCGTCGTAGCCGCGGAGCTTGAGGTCGGTGTTGAAATCGCCGGCGTCGCCCGTCCGCTGGCGGATGAGCAGGCCCGGGACCTTGCCCTGCAGGGAGGCGAGGACGTCGGCCTGCTTCGTGGCCGTGAGTTCCTCGCTCCGGATGTTGGAGATGGCGCTGGTCAGGGATGCCTTCCGCTGGGTGCCATAACCGACGACGACCGTCTCTTCGAGCATTTCAGCGTCTTCTTCAAGGACGATGTTGAAAACGGTCTTGTCGCCGATGGCGAGAGTCTGTTCCTTGAAGCCGATGCTTTCGACGGAGATGGTGGCTCCAACAGGAACGCTGAAAGAGAAATGCCCGTCCAGATCGGTTGCGGCGCCGATCTGGGCGTTCCCGACCACGGTCACGGCTGCACCGATCACCGGCATGCCG
>ONQP01000017.1 GCA_900319975.1 uncultured Bacteroidales bacterium
GGCCGACCGGGTTCGGCTGTCGCTGGACCGCAAGGCCGACGCGACGCTGTCGGTGGTCTGTGATTCGCTGTTCGTGGAGCAGGGGGGCTCGTCCAACCTGGACGTGACGCACCGCTCGGCGGCGTCGGCGTTTGCCGTGTCCGGCAGCACGACGCTGCTGGTGAGAGGGGAGACCGGCCTGCTGAAGCTGGATGCGAAGGGATTCTCGAAGTCGATCCTGAACGGCAAGGCGCCCGTGGCGCGCTACCGGATCGGGACGTCGTCGCAGGTCAACGCCGTCAGTCTCGACAACGCCCGCGCCTTCGCCGAAGTGGCGGGGCTCAATTCCAGCCTGACGACTGCCGCTACCGACGAGCTGACCGTCGACCTCGGCACCGGCGCCACGGTCTACTTCCTGAACGATCCCACCCTCCGCGTCCTCTACCTCAAGAACGCCTCCCTCATCCCTTACGACCGGAAATAGTCTTGGCGGTGGCTACTGTTGTGCCGGAAGGTTCCGTTCCGCTTCGCTCCACTTCATCCCTCCCAAAGTCTACGGCGTCCCCGCTGACGCGGGAACTTGTATCCTTCGGGCCCCTCCCTCTAACGAGCCGAGGGTGGCTACGCCTTCCGGCACAACAGTAGCCCGCCGCTCGCTGAATGTCATACGAAAAACGCCCCGAAACGGGGCGGAAAGAGGGGTTAACAAAAGTGTTATATGGTATAACTCTTTTGTTTTGTAGACTGATTTCTACTTGTTTAAATCCTTTTCAATGTAAGCGGCCAAAGTTTGGAGGGCAACGTTGGCAAAACGGCGGATATTGCCCTTCCGGCCCAGGTCGCACTGGTAAATCCGGGTCTTCGTGCCGGCCGGACCGGTCACGCCGATCCAGACCGTGCCCTCCGGATAGTGCTCATCGCCGCCCTCGGCGAGGCCGGTGGTCGCGACGGCGTAGGTGCTGCCCGTCAGGGCGCGGACACCTTCCGCCATGGCGGCGGCGACCTCTCCGCTGGTCAGGCCGAACTGCTCGACGGTGCGGGAGGGGACACCCAGGACCTTCTCCTTGATGGCCGTGGCATAGGAGGTGACGGAGCCGAGATACCAGGTGGACGAACCGGACACGGTGGTCAGCAGATGGGAAATCTGTCCGCCGGTGCAGGACTCGGCGGCGCTGAGGGTGCGGCCGCTATTCGACAGCAGCCGGGCTATCCGGTTTTGGACTGTTTCGCTCATTCTTGGCAAACTTCTTAAGCAGATATTTCAGGATGTTCCCGACGAACGGGGGACCCTGGCGGACCAGGGCGTTGCGCACTTCGACCAGCGAGGCACCGGCCTCGAGGGCCTCCGCGGCCTGCTCGGGCGATTCGATGTGCGTGTTGGCGATGATGGGCAGGCGGCCGTGGGAATATTCATGGATCTGGCGGATCTGCTCGAGGCTGCGGGCCTCGATGCCGTCGATGCCGTTCATCAGGCTGTAGTCGACGATGTCGTCGATCTCGGAGGCGGGAATCGACTTGGGGAGCTTGATGACGACGGGCTTGTAGATTTCTTCGGCTACACGGGCGTCCAGCAGGGGATCGAGCACGTCCGTGGTGGGGTTGGCCGTGATGTCGATGACGAAGAAATCGCAGAAGTCGTAGGCGAGGGTAAAGGCCGTGAGGTAGTCGTCGTTGATGCAGGCGGCCAGGATGTCGTCCTGCGGGTCGTCCTGGATCCGGCGCACGGCACGGCGGACGCCGTCGGCGTTCATCGGGCCCACCTCCACGAAGCTGAAGCCCAGGTTATTGAGGTCGTTGTACAGCTCGCCATAGAGGTCGAGACCGGCGCCCAGGCCGACCGGATTGTAGAAATTCAGGCCGAAAACCTCGCGCTCCAGGCCCTCCGGGCGGTTTCTGTGGATCCAGCGGCTGACCAGGCGGCCGCCGGGAATCTTCTCGATCAACTCGAAATAGCGGAGGGCGATCCGCGAGGCGCTCTCGATGTCCCTTCTACGGACGAAGGGTTTGATCAGAATTCCGTACAATCCCATAAGTACAAAGATACATATTTCTTTTGATTATGGGATTTCCTGGAAGGTTCCGTCGGTGTAGAAGACAACGATTTTGGATATATTCTTCTTATTATTAAAGCTTTGCGCCTTGCTAACTAAATCGTCGGTGTAGCTGTTTTGCAGCTGGCTGGGCGCCTCTGCGACGGTTTCCTGCCGGTTTCCGGGCTCGTCGAAGAGTGAGTCTTCCGGGGCGGCGGGGAGGGGAGAAACCGGCCTTGCAGGGGCCTCGGAGGCAGGTTTGGCGCTTTCGTACATCCGTCCGCGGCCCGTGAGAAGCCACTCAAAATTGAGGGCAGGGTAGTGGCGGATCATACTTTCGAGAAAATCGAAGCCTGGCTTGTTGCGTCCGGACAGGATGTGGGAGACGCTGGCGCGTGCGACGCCGAGGGTCTCGGCGAACTGGGCCTGACTGATGTTCTCGGCGGCCAAAAACTGCTGAAGACGCTTGTTCATTTTTCGAAACGATTTGTTTACAAAAGTAACGAATGTTTTTTACATAATCAACTGTTACAAATGGCAACTGTTGACAGGCTGTTCATAAAGCAGGGGATATGTAGATATAGTTCTAATAAAGGAAATGCAAGTTAAGTTATTGATGTTCGTGGATGAATTTAGATGAATTATTCTGTAATCAACAGGTTTGGGGCTGTAAATAGGGGGTTCCGGGCAAAACCAACATCGTTGTTTACTTCAATTGAATTTCGTAAAGTATTGGGAATAAGCGATATAATCTACAATATAAATAGTAATCACTTTTTCTTATCGATGTTTTTAACACCCGACGCGCCCGGGGGATAAAACATTTGTAAACTTGCCAAATGTTTACAATCTTTTCACAAAAGTAAACAAAAATACACCTTGCCCACCCCGTGAAAAAGCCGTATCTTTGCAGCATGATACCTGTCCTTCATATAGAAGATTACAACTATCCGCTCCCCGACGAGCGGATCGCCAAATATCCGCTTCCGGAGCGCGACGCGTCCAAATTGCTCGTATATCGCGACGGTCAGGTCGCGGAGCGCAAATTCCGTCATCTCGCGGAGGAATTGCCCGAAGGGGCGCTGATGGTCTTCAACGAGACCAAGGTCGTCCCTGCCCGCCTGTTCTTCAAGCGGCCTACGGGCGCACACATCGAAGTTTTCTGCCTCGAGCCGGACACGCCGGCCGAATACAACACCAATTTCGCCGCCACGGCGACCTGCCGCTGGAAATGCGTGATCGGCAACGCCAAACGCTGGAAAAACGACGAAATCCTCACCCTGGAGGGCGACGAGTTCGAGGGCGTCTGGCCCAAGGCGCGCCTGATCGGCCGCGAGGGCCAGACCGGCATCGTCGAATTCAGCTGGGAGGGCGGCATTCCGTTCTCCGAACTGCTCGAGCGCTGCGGCCGCGTGCCCATTCCGCCCTATCTGAACCGCGACACGGAGGCCATCGACCTGGAGCGCTACCAGACGCTCTACGCGCACATCCGCGGCTCCGTAGCGGCCCCCACGGCCGGCCTGCATTTCACCCAGCGGGTGCTGGACGAGATCGCGGCCAAGGATATCGATATCGAACGCGTGTGCCTGCACGTGGGCGCGGGGACGTTCCTGCCGGTCAAGAGCTCGCTCGTGTCGGAGCATCCGATGCACCGCGAACCGTTCGTGGTGAGTCGCGACCTGCTGGTCCGCCTGCGCGAGCGCAAGCGCCCCGTCGTGGCCGTCGGCACGACCTCCGTGCGCACGCTCGAATCCCTCTATTATGTGGGCCTGAGCTGCCTGCAGACGGGCAAACCGGCCGACGTGGAGCAGTGGGCGCCGTACGGGCTGGGCGCGGATGCGCCGGGCCTGGAGGAGGCGCTGGACGCCATCATCGCGTATCTGGACGCCAACGGGCTGCAGGAGCTGACGGTGGGCACGCGCATCATCATCGTGCCCGGATTCCGCTTTCGCGTGGTGGACGCGATGGTGACCAATTTCCACCAGCCGCAGAGCACGCTGCTGCTGCTGATCTCCGCCTTCGTGGACGGCGACTGGCACACGATCTACGACTACGCGCTGGCGAACGGCTTCCGTTTCCTGAGCTACGGCGACTCATCTTTGCTTTTTAGACGCTGATTTCGTAAATTTGCTGTGTATGAACGAGAATGAATTCGAGGACATACGCCCGTATACGGATGCAGAGGCCGTAGAGGCCCTTGCCCGGATGTCCCGGCACCCGATGATGCCGGTGGTGTCCAAATATCTTTTCCCCTCGGTTCCAGCCTCCGCGATGAGCCACATGCTCCGCGGCATCGGCAGCATCGACCAGTTCCAGAACGAAGTGATGATGGGCGTGATCGACGGCATCCTGGCCCGGACTTCCGACGGCTTCACCTGCAGCGGAATCGAGCATCTCAAGGGCATCCAGGGCCGTTTCCTGGCCGTTTCCAACCACCGCGACATCGTGCTCGACCCGGCCCTCATCCAGTATGTGATGAAGCAGGCCGGGCTGCCTTTCACGGAGATCTGCGTAGGGTCGAACCTCGTCACCAGCCAGCTGCTGGAGGACCTGCTGCGCTCCAACCGCATGATCAAGGTCATCCGCGGCATCAAGGCCCGCGAGCTGTATCTCTCGTCGCAGCGCCTGTCGCAATACATCCGCGAGCGGATCACGTCCGGCGGCGCGTCCATCTGGATCGCGCAGCGCGAGGGCCGCACCAAGAACGGCCTGGACACGACCGAGCAGGGCCTGCTCAAGATGTTCGACATGAGCGGCACGGGCACGTTCGAGGAGAATTTCCGCGAGCTGAACATCGTCCCTATGAGCATTTCCTACGAATATGAGTCCTGCGACGCGCGCAAGGCGCGGGAAGTGCTGCTGCGCCGCGAGGGCCCGTACGTCAAGAAGGAAGACGAAGACCTGCACAGCATCCTGACGGGCATCCGCCAGGCCAAGGGGCATATCCACCTGGAGATCGAGGAGCCGCTCACGGCGGAGGAGATCTTCGAGGCCTCGAAATGCGAGAAGAACGACCGCTACCAGTCCATCCGCCATCTGCTCGACCGCCGCATCATCGCGGGATACAAGTTGTGGAAGACCAATTACATGGCGCACGACCTGCTTTATGAGAAGCGCGAATTCGCCGAGGCGGGCAAGTATTCAGAGCAGGACCTGGCCGCATTCGAGAAATACATCGGCCACAAGCTCGGCAAACTCGAGCGACGGCTCGACAGGGCGGAGTTGCGCAAGATCTTCCTTGGCATCTACGCCGGTCCGGTGGACGCGAAGCAGGCGCTCTAGGTCCCCTGCCTCGTTTGTTACACAATTTATATTATGTTAAGTTGCCCTTAGGGAACGAACCCCCTATTGGCCGTAATTCATATCCAGGACGCCTTTGTACTCGCGGACCTGGTTGCCGTCCTTGTCGTACACGCGCACGTTGACCAGACCTTTGGACGTGACGGAGAGTTTGAAGGAGAAACGGACGCCGTAGTCGTGCAACACCGTGAGGTCGATGTTTCTTTTGTTCTTCCTGGCGGCCTCTTTGTATTCCGTGATTTCGAATTCGCGGATGCCAATGTTGTCATTGGCGGACATCCGGTTTTTCTTGTTGACGTCGCCGTCGCCTGCCAGCTGGTAGTCGAGGATATCGCCGATGCGGCTGATAATCTTGTCGTCGTTCACGATGATCCAGTTGTCCGAGATCACCACTTCCTGGCTGTTGATGTCGGCCTTTGGTATGTCGTAGAGGAGGCCGCTCTTGTTTCCTTTGTCGCCCAGCCCGATGGCGAACGACTCGCTGGACGGTTCCCAGCGGTTGACGACTTCGCGGTCGATAAGAATTCTATAATTCCGCCCGTCAAGGATCTCCAGGGCCGATTTGGACGGGTTCTGGGCGCTGCCGCAGAGGACGGATAAGAGCGCCGGCAACAAGGTGAGAAAATGCTTCATAGTGTTTGTGTTTAGTAGGTTACGCATGCAAAAATGATGCCTCCCCTACCGGATGCGGACAAGCACGCCGGCCTGCACGCGGATGCCGGGCTGCGGGATGTTGCCGTGGTCGTAGTAGCTGATGTTCAGCAGGTTGCTTCCTTCCAGGAAAAGGCGGAAACGGCGCGCCTCCCAGGTCAGGCGCGCGTCGAGCAGCGAATACGGCTCGTAGGCGCGCTGGCCGCGGCTTTCGCCGCCCTCGAAGGCTTCGTAGCTGCCCACCCGGTCCAGCCAGGAATAGGCCAGATTCAGCGAAAGCGGCTCCAGGAGCTGGAGATCCGCCTGCAGGACGAGCTTGTTGCGCAGGTATTCCAGCGCGTAGGCGGACTGCAGGCCGGGTTCGAGTGCCTTGTCCTGGTCGATGTGGGCGTAGCCGGCGTTGAACGACCGGAGGAAGAAGGCGTCGCGGCCCAGCAGGACGCCCGGCTGCACGCGCAGCGAGAATTCCTCGCCCAGCGTGTTGACCTGCGTGTGGTTGACGGACACCCAGAGGGCGTCCTCCCCTTCCGACAGGTCCTTGATCCAGTCGATCATGTCGGTCCCCTGGTGGCGGTAAATGGACGCAACGGCGCTGATGCCAGGGCGCAAGTATTTGATTCCCAATTCAAACGCCTGGATCCGCTCGGGCCGGAGGTATTTGTCGGCGGCGTGTCCGCCGACGGAATAATACAGCTCCGTGAAGGTCGGCTGGCGCAGCGAGGTGTTCCAGGAGGCGTACGCCTTCCAGCGGGCGCCGATGCGGACGCTCAGGTCCGCGCCCGGATAGAGCCGGAAGGGCTGGTTGCCCCAGCTGTTGCGGATCGCGGCGACGCCGGCGGACGCCGTGAACCAGCGCAGGATGACGTTGTGCTCCAGGTAGAGGCTGAGGTGCGTGCGGCCCAGTCCCCTGTCGTAGCTGCGCTGCGTGCCGCGGATGGCGCGCGGCTGCGCCAGCGGCTCGCCGAGCGTGGTGCTGGCCACCTGCTCGCGGCGCAGCTCCGCGCCGAAGGCCGTCCGGCCGAGGGCCCAGGAGGTCCAGCCGCCGAGGTTGGCGCCGAACACGTCGGTGCTGTGGTAGTTGAACGGGACGCGCGTCTCGTCGCCGCGATAGAGCTCGAAACGGTCCGTGGAATGGTTCCAGTACAGGACCGGGTGCAGGTGCACGCGGCCTTTGGTCTCCGCCTGCACGGCGGCGAAGGTCTTGAGCCCGTGCTCGAACTGGTCGTCGAAGCGGGCGCTGTAGAAGGTGTTGGCGCCGTAGTCCTTGGCGCTCGCGCCGAGGTGCCAGCGGACGTCCGCCTGCGGGCTGCTCCAGCTGCCCTGGTAGAAGGACTTGAGCGTCCTCCAGTCGGCGTTCAGGCCGCCCGCCGCATTGCGGCTGTGCCCGTCCGAGCGGCCGTGGGAGGCCGAAATCTGGTGGTTCCAGCGGCCGCGCGCCAGGTTGGCGCGCACCCCGCCGCCCCAGGTGCCGAACGAGCCGCCCTGCAGGCGCAGGTCGGCGCCGGACTCCCCTTCCGTGCGGGTGACGATGTTGATCGCGCCCACCAGCGAGGAGGTGCCGTAGACGCGGCCGGCCGGGCCTTCGAGGATCTCGATGCGGTCGATTTCCGACAGGTCGACGGGCAGGTCCATCGCCAGGTGGCCCGTCTGCGGGTCGCTGACGTTGACGCCATTGAGCAGGACGGCCACCTGGTCGAAGGTGCCGCCGCGGATGCCGATGTCGGTCTGGATGCCCATCGCGCCGCGCTGGCGCACATCCACGCCGACGGCATATTTGAGCAGGTCGTTGACGCTCTGCACGGGGGCGGAGCGGATCTGCAGGGTGTCGAGGACCGTCACCATCCGGGCGGACTGGTGGACGGTCAGGGGTGCGCGCGAGGCGCTGACGGTGACTTCTTCCAGGGATTCCTGTGCCTGAAGCACGGCAACGGCCGCCAGGAAGGCGGCCGTGCAACAGATGATCTTTCTCTCTATTCCGGCCATAGCGGCCGCAAATATAAGAAAATTATCTTCTCGGGTAGCGGTATCCCGGCGTTTCGTGATCGCGTATCATCCAGCCTTCGTATTCGTGGCGGATGGAATTGTTGCGGTTGCGGACGATGAGCCGGAAGTAGCCGTCGTTATAGACGGAGAGTTCGTACTTCCCTTCCAGCGAACGGCCGCGCTTGTAGTAGTTCCAGAAGCGGATGGTCCGGCACTGGCTGGTCCGCGTGTCCCGGTAGTTGGCAATCCGGTATTCGGTGTTGGGCTCCCGCATGTTGTAGAGCCTGTCTCCTTCCACGGAGAGGACGAAGTCGCGGATGTCGTTCGTGACGACGCGGCCGGTACGGGAGGCGGCGTGGGGGTTGTTGCGGATCTCGCGTTCGATGTTCAGGCTGTAGGAGCGGCGGTCGAGCCGCTCGCGGACGGAAAGCGTCCGGTGGTCGTCCCTGTTGTTGTATACATAGCGGTAGGGGCTGCATCCGGTGAGGATGGCCAGCATGACGACGATAAGTAAGCTGTACTTCTTCATAGTACCTTGTTTTTATGATTTCAAACGGCTCTGGAGCAAAATATGTGCCCGAGCGCAAAAACGGGATGTCAAGAATAATTGTTATCTTTGAATGATATTTTGGAATTGTACTATGTCAAGACACAGCAAACTGGACATCATCCTGGAGAATCTCGTCATCGAGTCCGTGGCGGCGGAGGGCAAGGCGATTGCCCATACGCCTGAGGGACAGGTGGTTTTCGTGGGATTCGCGGTGCCGGGAGATGTCGTCAACGTGCGTCTTGTCCGCAAGAAGAAGGCCTGGATGGAAGGGACGATCATCAAGCTCGTGAAGCCTTCCGAGCAGCGCCTGGAGCCGTTCTGCGAGCATTTCGCAGTGTGCGGCGGCTGCCGCTGGCAGCCTCTCCCCTACGAGATCCAGCTGGCTGCCAAGCAGCGCCAGGTCTATGACCAGCTGACCCGCATCGGCCACCTCGAGGTGCCCGAATTCCGCCCGATCCTCGGTTCGGACAAGACCCGCTATTATCGCAACAAACTCGAATTCTCCGCTTCCAGCAAGCGCTGGATGACCTATGAGGAGATCGCCTCCGGGATGGAGAGCGAGCCCGGCCTGGGCTTCCACGTCGGCAAGTATTTCGACAAGGT
Source organism: uncultured Bacteroidales bacterium (assembly GCA_900319975.1). Taxonomy (GTDB): domain Bacteria; phylum Bacteroidota; class Bacteroidia; order Bacteroidales; family UBA932; genus Cryptobacteroides. The sequence continues at coordinate 9,097 of ONQP01000017.1, forward strand.
GCTCGACATCGAGCGCTGCCACCTGCAGCCCGAGCCGACCAACGCCATCCGCCTGTTCATCAAGCACTGGTGCCTGGAGCACGGCGTGTCGTTCTACGACATCCGCGCCAACCGCGGCCAGCTGCGCAACATGTTCGTCCGCACGACGGACGCGGGCGCGGTGATGCTGATCGTCTGCTTCGGCGAGGATTTCCCGCTGCGCGCTCCCCTGCTGGACGCGGTGGCGGCCGAATTCCCGCAGATCACCTCGCTCTACTACGTGATCAACGACAAGAAGAACGACACGATCGGCGACCAGACCTGCATCCTGCATTGCGGCGAGCCCGCGATCTATGAGGAGATGGAGGGCCTGCGCTTCAAGATCGGCCCCAAGTCCTTCTACCAGACCAACACCGGACAGGCCTACAAGCTCTACTCCGTCACGCGCGAATTCGCGGGTCTGACGGGCTCCGAGACGGTCTATGACCTCTATACGGGCACGGGCACCATCGCCCAGTTCGTGGCCGGGCGCGCCAAGCGCGTCATCGGCATCGAGTACGTCCCCGAGGCCATCGAGGACGCCAAGATCAACGCAGAGGGCAACGGCATCACCAACTGCGAATTCTTCGCCGGCGACATGAAGGACGTCCTGACGGAGGACTTCATCGCGCAGCACGGCCGGCCCGACGTCATCATCGCGGACCCGCCGCGCGCCGGCATGCACCCGGACGTGGTGAAGACCATCCTGGCCGCCGCCCCGCGCCGTATCGTCTACGTGAGCTGCAATCCGGCCACGCAGGCGCGCGACATGGAGATGATGGCCGCCGACTACAGGATCACGGACGTCCAGCCCGTGGACATGTTCCCCCACACCTACCACGTGGAGAACGTCTGTTGCCTGGACCGAAAAGAGAAGACGGAAGAATAGCCTATGATACTGCAGATCATCTTGTTGCTGACGGGCCTGGCGCTGATCATCTTCGGCGCGGACTTCCTGGTGGACGGCTCGTCCGCCATCGCCCGCAAGGCCGGCATCAGCGAATTCGTGATCGGACTGACCATCGTGGGCTTCGGCACCAGCTGCCCGGAGCTGGTGGTGAGCCTGACCGGCGCCCTGCAGGGCAATGCCGACATCTCGGTCGGCAACGTGGTCGGGGGCATGACCGCCGTCATCGCGCCGGTGGCCGTGACCCGTTCCAACAGCCGCCGGGACATCCCCATCGCGCTGCTCGTCACCGTGCTGTTCGTGGCCCTGGGCATGACCGGCCAGCAGATCTCCCGCTGGGAGGGCATCCTCTTCCTGCTGGTCTTCGCGGCCTATATGGTCTATTGCTTCAAGTCAGACACGGGCGCGCAGGAGGAGGCCGGGGCGAAGGTCAAGAGCCTCGGGCTCGCGATCGTGCTCGTGCTGGCCGGCCTGGCCGGCCTGATCTTCGGCGGTCAGCTTTTCGTCAACAACGCCACCGCCATCGCGCGCGCCGTGGGCGTGTCCGACAAGTTCATCGCCATCACGCTGCTGGCCGGCGGCACCTCCTTCCCGGAGCTGGCCACGTGCATCGTGGCGGCGGCCAAGAAGAAGGACCAGCTGGCGCTCGGCAACGTGCTGGGTTCCAACGTGTTCAATATCCTCCTGATCCTCGGCGCCTCCTCCGTGGTGACTCCCCTCTCGACCCTCGCGCTGACCTGGGTGGACCTGGGCGTCCTGCTCGGCAGCGCCGTGATGATCTGGCTGTGGACCTACACCGGCCGGCGGACGCACATCGACCGCTGGGAGGCCATCCTGATGCTGGTCTCCTTCTTCGGCTACTATACCTGGCTTTTCCTCAAAATGTAAATACATCCGAGTATGAAATTTCTCCCTACCCAGTACCAACTGATGAACGTGGCGACCGGCCGGGTCTTCGACGACCGCGGCTGGGACCTGTCCGACCCGCAGGGCGGCGAACCGTCCCTGGTCCGAGCCGTCTATGCCCACAAGCGTTTCACGCCCCGGGACGACCTCCGGGGGCTGTACCGCTATGCGGAATGGATGCCCATCCGCCGGACCCTCAAGAACTCCTGCGCGCCGGTGACGTACAAATCGAAAGGGTTGGCTAAATTTCTCGGATTGAACAACTTGTATATCACCTTCTCCGGCTGGAATCCCAAGATCGGCGCCAAGATGGAGACCTGCTCCTTCAAGGAGACGGAGGCCTTCAGCGTGTGCGCGCGCATGGACAAGAAGGAGGAGCGCGTGCTGGTGGTCCAGTCCGCCGGCAACACGGCCCGCGCCTTCGCGCAGGTCTGCTCCGACAACGAGATTCCGGTGGTGATCTGCATCCCGGAGGACAATATCCACGACCTGTGGTTCCACAAGAAGCTGCACCGCTGCGTCAAGGTGGTCGCCGCTCCGCACGGCTGCGACTATTACGACGCCATCGCCGTGGGTGAGAAGCTGGCCCAGGATCCCCGCTACTTCCTCGAGGGCGGCGCCAAGAACGTGGCGCGCCGCGACGGAATGGGCACGACCCTGCTCAGCTGCGTGGAGAAGACCGGGCGCATCCCCGACGCCTATTTCCAGGCGGTCGGGTCCGGCACCGGCGCCATCGCGGCCTGGGAGAACGCCGAGCGCCTCGCCGCCGACGGCCGGTTCGGCCCCAACAAGATGCGCGTGTACATGGCCCAGAACCGGCCGTTCACGCTGATCCACGATTCGTGGAAGGCGCAGTCCCGCGCCCTCGCGGAGCTGGATCCCGTCGAGGGACGCCGCAACGCCGAGGTCATCCTCGCCAAGGTGCTTGCCAACCGCAAACCGCCCTACGGCCTTGCCGGCGGCGTGTTTGACGTGCTGCGCGAGAGCAAGGGCGACACCTTCACCTGCAGCAACGACGACATCATGTACTGGCTGCTGCAGTTCCGCAACCTCGAGGGCTACGACCTCCTCCCCGCCCCCTGCGCCGCCGTGGCCGCACTGGCCCAGGCCGTCGCGGACGGCGTGGTGACCAAGGATGAATGCATCATGCTCAACTGCACGGGCGGCGGCACCCTCGGATCCATGGCCAAGGGCTATGTGTTCAAGGAGCCGGACGTGGTCCTGGGTCCCGACCTGCCGGCCGAGGAGATCATCGCCGCGGTGGACCGCCTTTTCTAGAAACTGATCGCAATAGAGAAATCCAGGGCACAGTATCCCGCAATGTTCCTGCGGATATTGTGCTCCGGTATGTTGGCCGAACGCTCCGGATCCGGAATGGCCGGGTGGTCGATCAGGCCTTTCAGCCCGACGAGGAAATCCAGGTTGCAGGTGTCGCTGAGCCGGACGCGGTAGCCGGCGCCGGCCACGCCCAGGACGGCCGTCTTGCCGGCCGTGGTGTGGATGTGCCAGGCCACGCCGCCCTGTCCGTACAGGAAGATGCCGTCGTTGTAGACCGCATGCGGATAGAAGGTGTAGCGGACCGACAGCGGGAGCAGGCGGTTGTCCTTGCCCATCCCCATGTAGCCGCCGCACAGCGAGACGAGGCTGCGCTCCCCGAGGATGTAGCCGACCTGCGCCGTGATCTGCGCGTTGGAGCTCCAGTGGAAGCCGATGTATTTGTCGTAGACGCGGTAGCCCTCGTCGCTGATGAAGTTGTAGCTGCGGGCCAGGAAGAAGGTCTGGGTATAGCCCCACTCCACCCCCACGCGGAGTCGGTTGAACACCGGTCCGTCGGGGAGGACGTGCGCCGCCGCCCTCGATGCAAATGCCGATATCAGCAATATGATTAACAACAACTTGCGTCTCATCATCAGAAGCGATACATAATGTTGAGCTGCGGGAAATAGGCGTGGTAGATGCCGGCGTGATAGAACGTCAGGAGCACGTCGCTGGTGTCTTCGTCCATGCGCAGGTGCATGCCCGGCGCCACGGTGAAGCTGAGGTCCAGCGTCAGGCGGTCGAAGTCGAAGCGCAGGCCGATGTTGCCCGCCAGGGCGACCGCCAGGCCGGGCTTGTGCGTGAGCTGCCGGTCGAACTGGCTGAACAGGCCCTTCTCCCAGTCCTGGACATAGCCGATCTGGCCGCCCGCCCCGGCGTGCAGGGTCATGTCGAACTGCTCCTCCCAGAGCTGGTAGATGGCATAGTCATGCGTGTAGGTGATGCAGACGCCCATCTTCTGCGTGCGCCCGCCCAGCAGGCCGTAGAAGTCCGTGCGGAGCGTGAGGATGTTGGACTCCTCCCCCATCTCCGGCCCGAACAGGGCCGTGACGCCGAAGCCCTTGGGCGAATTGAAAACGCCCAGCAGGGCTTCCTGGCCCCGGGCCGCAGGGCCCAGAAGCAGGAATAACAGCACGGCTGCCAGTCGGATATGGAGCGTCCGGAGCATGTCACGAATATAGCCAAATCTTTGATTATTTCCTATGAAAGTACTATCTTCGCAGTACTGAAAACAACTAGAACCTATCCAAAATGTCTATTGAGATTCGTCCTGTCCGGACCCGTTCCGAGCTCAAGAAGTTCGTCAATTTCCCGGAGAAACTGTATCGTGACAACCCTTATTATGTCCCGCCTCTCGTCTTCGACCAGATGGACACGCTGGACCAGGAGAAGGGCGCGGCGCAGGAATTCTGCGATTCCGAGCTGTACCTGGCCTACAAGGATGGCGAACTGGCCGGCCGCGTGGCCGCCATCGTCAACCACAAGGCCAACGAGCAGTGGAACCACAAGGAGGTCCGCTTCGGCTGGTATGACTTCATCGAGGACAAGGAGGTGGCCCAGGCCTTGATGGACAAGGTCTACGAATTCGGCCGCAAGTTCCAGATGGAGTCGGTCGTGGGCCCGCTGGGCTTCACCGACTTCGATCCCGAGGGCATGCTCGTCGAGGGCTACGACCAGCTGAGCACGATGGCGCTGATCTACAACTACCCCTATTATATCGACTATCTCAACGAGATGGGCTTCGGCAAGGACGCCGACTGGATCGAGTACATCGTCACGGTCCCGACGGAGATGCCCGAGCGCTGGCCGCGCCTGGCCGCCATCATCGAGCAGCGCGCCAACGTCCACGTCCGCCAGCTGACCCGCAAGATCATCCGCAAGGAGGACTATGGTCACAAGGTGTTCCACTGCATCAACGAATGCTACAAGGACCTCTATAACTTCACGGTCCTGCCCGACCATATGGCCGAGAAGTATCTCGGATTCTACCTGAGCATCCTGGACCTGCGTTTCCTGTCGATGGTGGAGAACGAGAAGGGCGAGCTGGTGGCCTTCGGCATCTCGATGCCGTCGATCGTCAAGGCGCTGCAGAAGACGCGCGGCAAGCTGTTCCCCTTCGGCTGGTGGCCGCTGCTCAAGGCCATGTTCATCAAGCACGGCGAGATGGCCGAGCTCCTGCTGATCGGTGTCCGTCCGGACTATCAGAACAGCGGCGTGAACTCCCTCGTCTTCATGGACATGTTCAGGAAGTTCAACGCGATGGGCATCAAGCACTGCGAAAGCAACGCGGTTTTGGAGACGAACCTGAAGAATCAGGGGCAGTTCCGGGAGTTCAACCCGGTCAGCAAGAAGCGTCGCCGCTCTTTCATTAAAAAGCTTGAATATTAGAGAATAAAACAAAAGTGTTTGAGTCAGTAACAAAAATGTTACCGCCTCTCCCGGAGCGGATGCGGCCCCAAAAGTTGTCCGACTACGTCGGTCAGCGGCACCTGGTCGGACCGGGATGCATCCTGCGGAACATGATGGACTCGGGCGCTTTGTCTTCCTTCATCCTCTGGGGCCCGCCGGGCGTCGGCAAGACCACGCTCGCGCGGATCATCGCCGGGACGCTGGACCGGGAGTTCTATACCCTGTCGGCCGTGAGCTCGGGCGTCAAGGACGTGCGCGAGGTGATCGACGCGGCCAAGGCCAAGTCGCTCTTCTCCCCTGCCGGCGCGCCGATTCTCTTCATCGACGAGATCCACCGTTTCAACAAGGCGCAGCAGGACGCGCTCCTGGGGGCCGTCGAGGCCGGTACCGTCATCCTGATCGGCGCCACGACGGCGAATCCCTCTTTCGAGGTGATCACGCCGCTGCTGTCGCGCTGCCAGGTCTTCGTGCTGAAGTCGCTGGAGGTCGAGGACCTGCAGCGGCTGCTGGACCGCGCGTTGCACGAGGACGAAGTCCTCAAGGAGCGCCGGATCGAGGTGCGGGAGACGGACGCGCTGTTCCGCCACAGCGGCGGCGACGCGCGTAAGTTGCTGAATATCCTGGAGATCGTAGTGGACGCGCAGGTCGGCAAGGCCGATCCGGTCGTGATCGACAACCGCACGGTCACGGAGTGTCTGCAGGAGAATGTCGCCATCTACGACAAGGGCGGCGAGATGCACTACGACATCATTTCCGCCTTCATCAAGAGCGTCCGCGGGTCGGATCCCAATGCGGCGGTCTACTGGATGGCGCGGATGCTGGACGGCGGCGAGGATCCCCTCTTCATCGCGCGCCGGCTCTGCATCCTGGCCGCCGAGGACATCGGCCTGGCCAATCCCAACGCGCTGCTGCTCGCGGACGCGACCTTCCGCATCGTGCATTCGATCGGTATGCCGGAGGCGCGCATCCCGCTCAGCGAGTGTGCCGTATACCTGGCCAGCTCGCCCAAGAGCAATTCGGCCTATCTGGCCATCGACAAGGCGCTCGCCGCGGCCAAGGCCGACCAGACGGCCGCCGTGCCGCTCTATCTGCGCAACGCGCCCACCAAGCTGATGGAGGACCTGGGCTATGCCGACGGCTATAAATACGCCCACGACTTCCCCGGGCATTTCACGGACCTGGAATTCCTGCCTGAGAAGCTCTCCGGCACCGTTTTCTACGAGCCGCAGCCCAACCGCCAGGAGGACAACCTCAAGGCCTATCTCTCCTCCTGCTGGCCCAAATACTACAAGAAGTAATTATTTCTGCGGGATCGTAAGTTTCTGGCCGGCGCGGATGGCGTCGGACTTGAGGCCGTTGGCGGCCTTGATGTCGTTGACGGAGACGCCTTTGTACTTGCTGGCGATCTTGGAGAGGGAGTCGCCGGACTTGACCGTGTAGATGACGGTCTTGGGCTTGCTGCTACTGCTGCCGCCCGACTTGCCGCCCGTGCTCCCCTGCGAGATCGAAGGACCGCCGTTCTTGTAGATATACAGCGTCTGGCCGATCTGGATGCTGTTGGAGCGGAGGTTGTTCCAGCTCTTGAGCTGGTTGATGGTCACGCCGTATCTGGATGCGATCTTGCCCAGGAAATCCCCGCTCTTGACCTTGTATGCGATCCGCTGCTGGCTGCTGGAAGCGCTCTTGCCGGAACGGCCGGATGCCACGTCCGTCAGCACCTTGCCGCTCAGCAGCGAGTCGGCCTTGTAGGCATAGAGCGAGTCGCGGTTGGCGTCCAGGAAGTTGCCGGTCCAGTTGAAGGGAAGCTTCAGCACGTAAGGGTGCTTGTTGCCCGGAATGATGTCGTTGACATACTGCGGGTTGAGATTCTGCAGGTCGGACTTGGGCACGCCCACCACGGCCTCGATCTGGTCGAAATGGAGGTTGCGGCGGATCATGAAGGTGTCCGTCTGCACCGGCATGCCCGTCTGCTGCGGCGCGATGCCGTATTCGCGATAGTAGGTCATCGCGTACATCGCGCCCACGAAAGCGGGCACGTAACCGCGCGTCTCGCGCGGGAGGTATTCGTAGATGCTCCAGAAATCGCGCTTGCCGTTGGCGCGGCGGATCGCCTTGGAGACGTTGCCCGCGCCGCAGTTGTAGGAACTGATGGCCAGGGCCCAGTCGCCGAAGGTGCGGTAGGCGTCGCGCAGGTAGCGCGCAGCGGCCTCGACGGCCTTCTCCACGTCCAGGCGCTCATCCACGAAGGAATTGATCTCCAGGCCGTAGCCGACGCCCGTCTGGTACATGAACTGCCAGATGCCGCGCGCACCGGCGCGGGAAGTCGCGACCGGATTGAGCATCGACTCGATGACGGCCATGTACTTGAGCTCCTGCGGCAGGCCATAGCGGAGCAGGATGTCCTCGAAGACCGGGAAATAATAGTTGCTCAGGCCGAGCACGCGGCCCATCTTGGAGGGCATGCGCTCGGAATAGAGGATGATGTAGTTCTTGACGACGTCGTTGTAGGGCAGCGTGATGAAGGAATTCATCGCCGACAGGCGGCGCATCATCTCGGCGTCGGAGACGTTGGACGAGAAGCGCACGGAGTCCATGTCGTATTCGTTGACGGTATCGAAATCGGCCGCCAGCGTGTTCTTGTACCAGAGCTGCAGCAGGCTGTCCTGCGCCTCCGGCGAATAGTCGAAGCTGCGGGAGCTGTCGTCCTCGAGGGAGGCGATCTCCTGCTCGTCGAGGAAGACGCGGCCGCGAAGGCTGTCCACCAGCATCTGGAGCGAATCCAGCTCGCTGCGGAGCACTTCGTTCTCCTGTCTGACCTGCTTGTTGTCGGGACGCCGGAAGAGTTCGCTGAAGACCTGACGCAGCGGCTTGCGCTCCTTGACGGGCGGCTGGCCCTGCGACAGGAAGGCGGTTTCGGTGACAGGCTCCGCCTGGGCGGCTTGCGGCAGGCAGAGGGCGGACAAGAGGAGGATCAGGATATAGCTTCTTTTCATTTTCAGAATCTTAAGTTCATCCGGAGCCCGAAGGCTGCCGGCTGGGATACGGGATTGAGGGACGCGAACTGGTTCTCCGGCAGGATGACGGCCGGGGCCACCTTGAGGGCGATGTCGTCGTCCACCTCGAAATTGTGCATATACGAGAAGACGTTGGCGTCGATGACCTGCAGGAGGTATATGGCGGCCAGGCCGAGGACGGCATAGTCGCGGATGCGCCGGTATTGGTCGCGGTAATATTGGGCCTGGGTGGCCGAAATCGGGCCGGAGTAGCCCGGCTTCGACGCTTCGATGTAGATGTCGCGGAAACGCTCGTAGTTGGCCCGGTTGTCGGAATAGAAATGGACCGCGAAGCCCATCAGGCCCAGGTAGACGGGCAGCTTCCAGTATTCGTGGTTGTAGATCTGCCCGAGACCGGGAAGCAGGATCGAATAGAGCGTGGCCTTGCCGGGATGGGGATAATCGCTGGGCTTGAAGTTGATCACGCCGTCCATCAGCGTGGCCCAGTAGGCGACGCCGGCGCCGATGAAGCAGTAGGTGGCGGCTTCTTTCTTGCCCTGGCTGTTCAGGTAGAAGCCCGCGCCCAGGCTGCCGCCGATGGTCCCATAGACGATCGGGAGCTTCCAGTACTGGCGGTTGTAGATCTGCGAGCCGCCGATGAACAGCGCCGAGCCGGCGGTCATCGTGCCGATGCGGATGTCGCGCTTGTGGCTCAGGCCGCCGAAATATTCCTTGAAAGAGAAAAGGACGTCGGTGGAGTCCTTGGCGGAGGCCGGGTCGTCGTTGTACTGCTGGTTGAAGGCCTGCTCCTTGAAGACCTGGGCGGATGCGTCCACGCTGAAAATGGCGGTGAACAAGACCGCCATCAACAATATGCCGATTCCACCCAGACGCCTCATCAGAACTGCTTCTCCTCCAGCGCCTTCACAAATTTCTGCACTTCTTCGTCCGATTCGAAGTGGATGGTCATCACGCCCTTGCCGGAGGCATTGCGTTTCAGCGTAATGTCGTGGGAGAAATACTTGCCGACGTGCTCCAGGATCCGGTAGTAGTCCGGCGGGAGCTGCTGCGTGGGCTGGGCGTTGCGGACCTTGGCCTTGGCCGCGTCGGGGTCGACCTGGAGCTTGCGCACGATGCTCTCGAGTTCGCGGACGGACAGACCGTCGCGGATCACGAGGTCGCAGAGCTGCTCCTGCACCTCGGCGGACTCGACGCCGAGGATGGCCTTGGCGTGGCCGGCGCTCAGCAGGCCGACCTTGATGTCGTGCTGCACCTTGGCGGGCAGCTTGAGCAGACGGAGGGTGTTGGCCACGGTGGCGCGCTTCTTCCCCACCCGCTCGGCGAGGCTGTCCTGCGTGAGCTGGCATTCGTCGATCAGACGGCGGTAGCTGAGGGCGAGCTCGATCGGGTCGAGGTCCTCGCGCTGGACGTTCTCGACGATGGCCATCTCCAGCATGCCCTGGTCGTTGGCGTCGCGGATGTAGGCCGGGATGGTGGTCATTCCGGCAAGGCGGCAGGCCTTGTAGCGGCGCTCGCCGCTGATGATCTGGTAGCGGCGCTCCGTGATGCGGCGGACGGTGATGGGCTGGATGAGGCCGAGCGAACGGATGGAGGCGGCCAGCTCTTCGAGGGCCACCTGGTCGAAGGACATACGCGGCTGGAACGGGTTCGGCTCGATCATGTCCACGGGGATGCGGAGGATGTCCGCCGTATTCTCCTGGCGGCCGCGGCTCCCTACGATTTCTTTGTTGACATAACCGACCGGCTTGCGGAGCTGGTCGGCATCGGGCACTTCGCCGAGCAGGGCGCTCAGGCCCTTGCCAAGTCCTCTGGGTTCTTTGCTCATACAGTTTCACCGTTGTGCTCCAGGACCTCTTTCGCGAGATTGAGGTAGTTGGTGGAGCCGTTGCACATAATGTCGTATAGGATGATGGGTTTGCCGTGGGACGGAGCTTCGCTGAGGCGGATGTTGCGCTGGATCACCGTCTTGAAGACGAGATCGCGGAAATGCTCCCGCAGCTCGGCGAGCACCTGGGTGTGGACGCGGGTGCGTCCGTCGAACATCGTGACCACGAATCCTTCGATCGTCAGGTCGGGATTGACCCCGCCCTGCACCAGACGGATGGTCTGGAGGAGCTTGCCCAGGCCCTCGAGCGCGAAGAACTCCGGCTGGACCGGGATGATCACGGAGTCGGCCGCGGTGAGGGTGTTGACCGTGATGATGCCCAGCGAAGGCGAGCAGTCGATGATGATGAAGTCGTAGTTGTCCCGGATCGGGGCCAGGGCCTTCTTGAGCAGCGATTCGCGCTCCTCGGCCTCGAGCATCTCGAACTCGGCGCCCACGAGGTTGATGTGGGACGGGATCATATGGAGATTGGCGATCTCGGTCTGGATCAGGGCGTCCGCGACGTCGATCTGGCCGATCATCACCTCGTACAGGGTGCGCTGCTGGTCGTTGTCCGGCGCGAAGTTCAGACCCGAGGTCGTGTTGGCCTGCGGGTCGGCATCGATGATCAGCACCTTCTTCTCCAGTACGGCGAGCGAGGCTGCCAGGTTGATGGCGGTGGTCGTCTTGCCGACGCCTCCTTTCTGGTTTGCTATTGCGATGACTTTACCCATAAATCCTAATAATGCTAGAATTGCAAATTTAACAAAAAAATACTATTTTCGTGGTATGTCTGAGACAAAAACCTCGTGGTATTTTATCGTCAATCCCAGAGCCGGTTCCGGCAAGACGATGTCCGAATGGGTGCCTGCGGAGCGGCTCCTTGAATCGGAAGGGGTTCCGTTCGTGACCGCGATGACGGATCACAAGAAACATGCCATCACCCTGGCCCGCGAGGCGGCTGCCGAAGGCTACCGCCGCATCGCTGCGGTGGGCGGTGACGGCTCCCTGCACGAGGTCCTGGGAGGGATCTGCCGCTGGTGCGAAGAGACCGGGACTCCCCCGGAGGACTTCTACCTGGCCGTCATCCCGATCGGCTCCGGCAACGACTGGATCAAGTCCTGCCATGTCCCCGACAACGTCAAGGATGCGCTGACCCTGCTGATGGACGGCTCGTTCGGCTGGATGGACATCGTCCGGAGCGTGAGCGACGGCGGCAAGGTCCACTACATGGCCAACTGCGCCGGCATCGGTTTCGATTCGCACGTGTGCGACCGGGTGAACCACCAGAAGGAGCGCGGCATGCGCGGCAAGATGATCTATCTCAACGCGCTCAGACACACGATTTTCCATCTCAAGCCCATCTCGGTGCTCGTCCGGGAGGACGGCGAGAACGTCTTCAGCGGCGAGATCTTCTCGCTGGCGGCGGGCAACGGCCCCTACTCCGGGGGCGGCATGCGGCAGGTGCCGCTGGCCGTCAACGACGACGGCATGCTGGACTACATGATCGTCCCGAAGGCCCGGCTCAGCAGCCTGGTGAAGGAGATTCCCCGCCTGTTCGCGGGCACGACGCACGAGTCCGACCTGATCAAGACCGGACGCTGCCAGACACTCGAAATCGCTCCGCTGAACGAAGATTCGGCGGACCTGGTCGAGTATGACGGTGAGCTGGAGGGGCGCCTGCCCCTGATCCTGGAGGTGTCCCTCCACCGGATCCACGTGCTGAAGGGAAAGGCCAAAGACTAGGCCTGCAGCGCTTTCCAGAGCATATCCTTCAATTCCTGCAGCCCTTCGCCGGTGCTGGAGGAGATGAAGACGTGCGGAACCTTGCGCGGCAGGTGCGGCTTGATCATCTTCTCGAGGTCGGCGTCGATGAGGTCGCACTTGGTGATGGCCAGCACGCGCTGCTTGGTCAGCAGCTCGGGATTGTAGAGCTTGAGCTCGGCGAGCAGGGTCTTGTAGGCGCCGGCGATGTCTTCCTCCTCCACGCTGACCATGAAGAGCAGCACGGAATTGCGCTCGATGTGGCGCAGGAAGCGGATGCCGATGCCCTTGCCTTCGTGGGCGCCCTCGATGATGCCCGGGATGTCGGCCATCACGAAGGATTTGTCGTCATAATAGCGGACGATGCCGAGGTTGGGCTCCAAAGTCGTGAAGGCGTAGGAGGCGATCTTCGGCTTTGCGGCCGTAATCGTGGCTAAAAGGGTCGATTTTCCGGCATTGGGGAATCCGACGAGTCCGACATCGGCCAACAGCTTGAGTTCGAGAATAAAGACCCCTTCCTCCCCTTCTTCGCCCGGCTGGGCGTAGCGGGGCGTCTGCTGGGTGGCGGACTTGAAGTTGTCGTTGCCCAGGCCGCCGCGGCCGCCGCGGCAGAGGATACGCTCCTCCCCCGCCTCCATCATCTCGAAGAGCACCTCGCCGGTCTCGGCGTTCTTGGCGACCGTGCCGATGGGCACGTCGAGGTAGATGTCCTCGCCGTTCTTGCCGGTGCGCAGGGCGGAACCGCCCTTCTCGCCGTCCGTGGCGTGGATGTTCTTGCGGTACTTGAGGTGGATCAGCGTCCAGAACTGCGGGTTGGCACGCAGGATGATGTGCCCGCCGCGCCCGCCGTCACCGCCGTCCGGTCCCCCCTTGGGGACGTATTTGGCACGGTGCAGGTGGGAACTGCCGGCTCCTCCGTGTCCGGAGGCGCAGTAGATCTTGACGTAGTCTATGAAATTCGATTCGGCCATACGGATGCAAAGTTACCGAATTTTTGCGGAATCCCGCAATACCCCTAGCTGGGGAGCGTGAACAGGAAACGGGCGCCGCCGGAGTAGCTGCTGTCCAGCCGGACGTCGCCGCCCAGGCGGCGCGCCAGCGAACGCGCGACGGTCAGGCCGATGCCCGTGCCGTCGTAGTAGTCGTTGAGCTGCACGAATTCCTCGAAGATCTGCTCCGCCTTCTCCGGCGGGACGCCGATGCCGGTGTCCTCGACCACGAAGCGGACCTGCTCCGCATCCTTGACGACGCGCAGGGTGACGCGCTGCTTGTGCGCCGGGACGGCGTCCTGCGCAGCGCCGGCCGGCATGGTGAACTTGCGGGCGTTGTCGAGCACGAGGGCGAGGGCCCGTACGGCGGCGGATTTGTTGGTCGTGATCGTGTTCGCGGCAGCGTCCGCCAGCTCGAGGTCCAGGTCGATGTGCCGGGCCGTGGAGATGCCGGAAATGTCGGCGGCCTCCGAGGCGATCTGCAGCGCGGAGATGCTCTCGGTGCGCTCCAGGCGGGTCTGGCTGCTGGCATCGGAGAGCTCCAGCATCTTGTTGATCAGGTTGGTGATGCGGCCCGTATTCTGCGTGATCTGCTTCTTGAGGGTGGCGCGGGTCTCTTCGTCGAGATCGGAATCAGGCATCGCGAGGATCTGCGTGAAACCGGCCAGCAGATTGAGCGGGGTGCGGATTTCGTGGGAGATCTGGTGGATGAACTGGGTCTTCATCCGGGCAGATTCCTGCGCCCGCGCGTTGGCTTCCTCGAGGTCCCTGTAGGCGGCCTCCAGCCGCATCGCGGCCTGGTGGCGGAAGAAGAGGACGATGATGAAGGCTACCACGATGAAGACGAGGGCGACGACGGTCCCGACGAAGCGCTCGCGCGGGACCATGTCCCCGGGCATCGACGGGGCGTAGCTGGACACGGCTATGGGGGCGTCCTGCTGCTGGGCGAGCGCCTCGCAGCTGGTAGGTATCTGGCTGGGTGCGGTCAGGATGACCAGGAGTAGTATGAATCGTTTGATATGGTTCATGGGCTAGGCCGTGGTATGCGTGTTTTCAGAGATTCTGGTGGCGTCTTCGACGACGGCGCCATAGTTGGACAGGGAATATACGATGTAGCCGAACATCACCGGGCTGAGCCAGCAGAGGACGATGTAAGGCCAGATTTCATGCGGGAAAATGCCCGTCAGGGCCACGCCGCCGATGCCGAAGAGGATGATCAGGTCGCAGCAGAGCTGCAGCCAGCGGACGAAACTGCCCATGTTGCCGTTCGTGATCTTGATCATCCGCAGGCTCACGAGGTTGTAGGTCTTGTAGAAGACGAGCGTCCCGTAGGCGGCATACAGGAAGAAGATGCCGGTCGCCAGCGTCGTGTAGAACGGCTGTTCCTTCCAGGTCAGCGCCACCGTCCAGTAGGCGACCAGCCCCAGGACGTAGATGGCGAGGTCGCGGATGACGACCTTCCGGGTCAGGAAATCCGGATTGAGCAGGGAGGTATACCCCCAGCTGAAACAGATGGCACCGATGTGGAAATACGTGGTGGTGAGCGCCGTGGAGACGGCGGGCCAGTACCACCTGAACTGGAAGACGGCGTGCAGGATATATCCTATGCCGAAGATGACGAGCCAGAGGACCGTCAGGAGGCGCGTCCGCCGGTAAATGGGATACCGGGCATAGCGCGCCGTGCCCCGGAACAGCTTGAATGCCATTCCGAAATTGATCAAGGCTGTCAGTATCAATGAAAACTGATAGAACTGCTGTTGCATGGATTTGATTAGAGGGTGAGGTCCTCGGGGGACAGCTTGGGGACATAGTGGACGCCTTCGCGGCGGTAGTAGCCCAGGTCGTCGCCGGCGTGGACCGGGACGAGTTTGACCGTTTCGGCCGGACGGCCGACCGCCAGGACGGCAATCGGTTCGAGCGGCAGTCCAAGGGCGTCGCGGATGGGCTCGCGGTCGAAATTGCGGATGATCAGGCAGCCCAGGCCCATTTCCACGGCCTTCAGCGACATGGCCTGGAGCGAGATGCCCAGGTCGATGAGGATGCCGGGATTCTCCGGGACGGTGGAGCAGACGACGATGAACGCCTCCGGCTCCGTGCCCGGGAAGGGCAGCTGCAGATGGGGCAGTCCCCTGCCCATCCGGATGTATTTGTTGACCTGGTCGGCCTCCGGGCCCTTGACGACGGGCCGGAAACGGAGACGCTGCAGGTTGACGCTGGATGCGACCTTGACGTTGACGGCGATCATCGCGTCCAGCTGGCGCCGGTGCACGACGTAGGCCTTGTCATAGCCGCGGTAGCTGCGGTTGTGCAGCAAAAGGGTATCAAGGCTCGGCCGCTGCGGGGCTTTCTTCTGCCCCGCAGCCTTGCCGAAGACCTCTTCGTATCTTTTCTCCAGGTAGTTGTCTGCCATCAGGCGATCTTGTCCATGAGGGCGAGGACGCGGGCGCGGTTCTCGGCGATCTCGCCGCCGTCCACGTTGACCTCCCAGTATTTGCCGGCGGCCTTGTAGTACTCGATGAGCGGCTCGGTCTGCGCGTGGTAGGTCTTGATGCGGTTGTTGACCGTCTCGTCGGAGGCGTCGTCGGCACGGCCTTCGATGACGGCGCGGCCCTTGATGCGCTCGCGGATCATGTCGTCGCTGATCATCAGGCCGGCGACGGCGGTCACGGACTCGCCGCGCTTCTCCAGGATCTTGTCGAGATCGGCGGCCTGCGACAGGTTGCGCGGGAAGCCGTCCAGCAGGAAGCCATCCACGCCCTTGATGGTGTCGAAGGCGGTCTCGATCATGCCCTCCACGACGGAGTCGGGAACCAGCGAACCGGCGTCGATCAGGGTCTTGGCCTGCTTGCCGAGCTCGGTGCCGGCGGCGATCTCTGCACGGAGGAGCTCACCGGTGGAGATGTGCTTGAGGTTGTACTTCTGGGCGATGGCACCGGCGTGGGTGCCCTTGCCGGCGCCCGGAGGGCCGAAAAGGATGTAATACTTCATGGGGTTATTCGTCAATTACGTAAATATCTCTGATGTTCCGGCCGAGTTCGTTGTAGTCGAGGCCGAATCCGACGATGAAGGCGTTGGGGATCTCCATGCCGACGTAGTCGAGCTTCTCCGGCTTGTTGTATACGTCGGGCTTGAGGAGCATCGTGGCAATGCGGACCTCGGCGGCGCCTTCCTTGTCGATGAGCATCTCCTTGAGGGCGACGATGGTGTTGCCCGTGTCGACGATGTCCTCGCAGATGATGACGCGGCGGCCGCGGACGTTGGAGGTCAGGCCCATCACGTTCAGCACCGTGCCCGTGGACTGGGTGCCCTGATAGGAAGAAAGCTTGACGGAGACGACCTGGAGCGGGAAATCGAGGCGCTGCAGGAGCTCGCCGGTGAAAGGAATGGAACCATTGAGGACGCACAGGATCACGGGGATGTCCGTGCAGTCGTGGAAGTCGTGGTTGATCTCGCGGGCGACGCCGTCGATCGCGTCGAGGATGCGCTCATGACGGATGTACGGCTTGAATGTCTTGTCGTGGAGCTGGATTTTTTCGTCCTTCATAATGGGGGGATGATAAATTTCACGAAATTACGAAAAATAATTTAAATTTGGGCAGAAACTTTTTGACAACTATGAAACGACTTCTTCTTTTGCTGGCCCTTTCAGGGCCGGCGGGTTTCCAGCAGGCTCTGCTGACCCTGACCGGCGCCTCTTGCGCCGAAGAACTTTCCGAAGATGAAGTGCAGCGTTATCAGTCACTTGCGGCGCATCCCGTCGACCTGAACGGCGCCGGCCGGAGCCGGCTGCTGTCCACGGGACTGCTGACCCCTTTCCAGGTGGCTTCGCTGCTCGATTACCGCACCCGCACGGGTGCGATCCTGTCCTGGGCGGAGCTCGCCCTCGTGGACGGATTCAATGCCGGATTTGTCGATGCGCTGCGCGAATTCGCCTTCCTGGGCCTGCCGGAGGGCGAAGCCCCCGGGCAGCGGGAGGACCGGCGCCTGCACCAGACGCTGACGCTGCGGGGCGCGTGGCGCCCGGCGGAGGCGGTGTCCTGGGGAGCCAAGTACGAGGCGGCGCTGGGCGAGCGGGTGGCCGTGTACGCATCCGCGCGCACCACGCTGTCCGACCCGAAGCCGGGCTTCCCCACCCTGAGCGCGGCTTATTATGGACGCCGCGTGCTCGGGCAGGTGGTCGTGGGGCATTTCAACGCCCGGTTCGGGCAGGGGCTCGTGCAGTGGAGCGGCTTCCAGCTGAGCGGGTATTCCTCGCTGGGCGCGCTGCGCAAGAACGGCACGGGCTTCTCCCCTACCGGGTCCTACGGCGCCAGCCTGCTGGGCGTGGCGGCGGACTGGCATTTCGGTCCCTGGAGCCTCTCTACGGCCTATTCCTGGACTGGGCAGCGCCCGATCGTGAACCTGACGCGTACCTGGCGGACGGCCACGGCCGGGCTGACCGCGACGCGGGAAGCGGCTTCGCTGGAGGCACGCATCTCCTTGCCGGACTGGAGCCTGTTCGGCGAAGCCGCGTATGCCTGGCGCAGCGGCTTCTCGGCGCTGGCCGGCGCCTATTATGTGCCGTCCTATGGACACCGCTGGGGCTGGCTGCTGCGCTGGTACGGGCCGGCCGACAAGCGCTACAGCGGGCTCGCGGCCGGCTACGAGGCGCCGTCCTTCAGCGCCACGCTGGACGCCGGCTTCCGCACCGACACGGGCGCGCAGCAGTACAAGAGCGTCGTGCAGTGGCAGCCCGGATTCAGCTGGCGGGACATCTCATTCAGCCCCGCCCTGCGGCTGGCGGGCCGCTGCCGGCCCGGCGAGACCGCGCCCCTGCGCGTGGAGCTGCGCGCCACGCTCGGCGCGGAATACGGCCCCTGGCTGCTCGGCGGCCGCTATGACCTGGTGCGCGGCTGCGGCTGGGCCTGGCACTGGTATGCGGAGGCCGCCTGCCGGCAGCCGAAATGGGCCGCCTACCTGCGCGGCGGCCTCTTCAAGGTGGACGACTGGGACGACCGCATCTATGTCTACGAACGTGACGCGCCGGGCACATTCAGTGTCCCGGCGCGCTACGGGCGCGGTTGGAGCGCCTCGCTCTATTTCTCCTGGCAGCCCGCCCGCCGCCACAGCCTCTGGCTCCGCCTCGAGACCGTCCGCTACCCCTGGAACCTCACCCCCAAGGACGGACGCTTCGAGTGCCGCCTCCAATACCGCTTCAAAATGTGAGTCGCATCCTGCTCACAGGACAGGCAGAACCTTCTCCATCTGGATGCCGCGGGAGCCTTTGACGAGGACGACGGCGTCGCGGACGGGGTGCGCCGCGAGGTGGGCGGCCAGGGCCGCGGAGTCGGCAAACCAGGGCTCGTCGCCCGGCTCGAGGCTCTCGAGCGCGCGGCGGAACTCCTCGCCGACCAGGCAGGCCGGGAGGCCGTCGCCGCGCAGCTGGCGCACCACTTTCTGGTGCTCGGCCAGCGACTCCTCCCCCAGCTCGCGCATGTCGCCCAGCAGGGCGAGCTTGCGCGGCGCCTGCACGTGGCGGAAGTTGTCCAGCGCGGCGCGCATCGAGGAAGGATTGGCGTTGTAGGCGTCTACGATCAGGGTGTTGGCCTGCGTGCGCACCATCTGCGAGCGGTTGTTGTCGGGGGCGAACTCCGCGATCGCGGCAATGGCGTCGGCGCGGGGCACGCCGAAATAGTCGCCGACCGCCAGGGCGGCAAGCACGTTGGTGGCGTTGTAGGCGCCGACGAGCTGCGTGCGGATGAGCTCCGCGCCCAGCTGGATGCGCAGGAACGGCTCCTCGGGCGTGGCCGGGAGGATCTGCGCGCCCTGCGCGGCAATGCCGTAGCCGAAGGTATGGCAGGGCTGTTTGGCGGCCATTTCACGCAGGTCAGGGTCGTCTTCATTGAGGAAGATGACCGAACCGCGGTGGCTGCCGAGCCACTTGTAGAGCTCGCCCTTGGCGGCCTTGACCCCCTCGAAGGAACCGAATCCCAGCAGGTGGGCGCGGCCCACGTTGGTGATCAGGCCATAGTCGGGCTGGCTCACCCGGACCAGTTTGGCGATGTCGTCGGGGTGGTTGGCGCCCATCTCGATGACGGCGATCTCCGTCTCGGGCGTGATGGACAGCAGCGACAGGGGCACGCCGATGTCGTTGTTGAGATTGCCCTTGGTGGCGGTGATGCGGTATTTCTTCGCGAGCACGGCCGCGATGAGGTTCTTGGTGGTGGTCTTGCCGTTGGTGCCGGTCAGGCCGAGCACCGGCAGCTTGCCGTCCCGCACGTGCGTGCGGTGCCAGATGGCCAGGTCGCGCAGCGTCTGCAGCGGGTCGGCCACGCGGATGAAGCGCGCGTCGGCGGGCAGCTCGGCGTCGTCGTTGACGACGGCCCACGCCGCCCCGCTCTCCAGCGCCTTGGCGGCATAGTCGTTGCCGTCGAAATTCTCGCCCCGCAAGGCGAAGAAAATCTCTCCCCCGGCGATGGCGCGGCTGTCGGTGGTCACGCGGCCGCCGCAGGCCAGGTATTTCTGATACAGATCTTCCATAAAAGCTTCTATTTCACGCCCGTGCTGCCGAATCCGCCGGCGCCCCGCTCCGAGGCGGCCAGCTCCTCGCTCTCCTCCCACTCGATCACCTCGTGGCGCGCGAGCACGAGTTGCGCGATGCGCTCGCCGCGCTCGATCACGAACGGCTCCGTGCCGAGGTTGACCAGAATCACGCAGACC
This sequence comes from uncultured Bacteroidales bacterium, assembly GCA_900319975.1. Taxonomy (GTDB): domain Bacteria; phylum Bacteroidota; class Bacteroidia; order Bacteroidales; family UBA932; genus Cryptobacteroides. The sequence continues at coordinate 28,984 of ONQP01000017.1, forward strand.
TCGCCGCGGTAGTCCGCGTCGATGGTGCCGGGTGCGTTGAGCACCGTCACGCCGCGCTTGGCGGCCAGGCCGCTGCGCGGGCGCACCTGCACCTCATAGCCGGCCGGGATCTCCAGGAAGAGTCCCGTCGGGACCATGGCGCGCTGCATGGGCTTGAGTTCGATGGGTTCCGCATTGTCCGCGCGGACGTCCAGTCCGGCGGCCAGCGGCGTGGCATAGGCGGGCAGCGGATTGCCGCTGCGGTTGATCACTTTGACTTTCATATGGCTATTTGCAAGCTCGTTTGTACAGGAAATAGGCGACGGCCATGAACAGCAGGTTCGGCAGCCACAGGGCGATGCCCGGCGGGAGCGTGTCCGTGTAGACGAACATCTCGCTCATCCGCAGGAAGAAGATGTAGCTGAAGGCCAGGCCGATGCCGATACCGATGTTCCAGCCGATGCCGCCCCGCCGCTTGCGCGCGGACAGCGACACGCCGATGATGGTCAGGATGATGGCGGAGAAAGGCATCGTCAGGCGGCGCTGCTTCTCGATGCGGGCGTACATCACGTTGGGGTCGCCGCGCAGCTTCTGCGTGGCGATCAGTTCGTTGAGCGGCCCGAGGGCAAGCGTCTCGACCGTCTTCTCGTTGTTGAAAAGGTCCTTGAGCTTGAGGTCGATGACCGTGTCCACCTGGTCGGCGAAATGGACGTCGTCCTTGAGGCCGGCGCTGTAGTCGCGGGTAATCACCTTGCGCAGCTTCCAGCCGGCGGAGGTGCTGTCCCAGGCCGCGCTCTCGGCGCTGACCTTGCGGACCAGCCTGTGCCCCTCCATGTCCTCGATGGTGAACTTGTAGGCGGTGTTGTTCCAGCGGCTGAATGATTCGATGTAGACGAACTGGCCCGGCGAGATCTGGTAGTGGATGTTGCGCAGGTTGAAATTGTTGTGGCGCTTGATGTACTTGGCTTCGAATTCGATGCGCGTGACGTTGGAATGCGGGATGACAAAGAGGTTGAGCCCCAGCGAGAGCAGCGCGATCAGGGTCGCCGACGCGATGTAGGGCACCATCATCCGGTGGAAGTTCACGCCGCAGGACAGGATGGCGATGATCTCGGAGTTCGCCGCCATCCGCGAGGTGAAGAAGATCACCGTGATGAAGACGAACAGCGAGGCGAACATGTTGACCAGGTACGGGATGTAGTTGCAGTAGTAGTCGAAGATGATTTCCTTGAGCGGCGCCTCGTTCTTGACGAAGTTGTCGATCTTCTCCGAGAGGTCGAAGATGATGACCACGACGATGATGAGCAGCATTGACAGGAAGAAGGTCGAGATGAACTTCTTCGCAATGTACCAGTCTATTTTCGTGATCTTGTCGAACATGCTAGATCCTTCTTGTGATGCGTTCCACGGCATCTTCCTTCCAGGCGGCGAAATCCCCCGCCTCGATGTGCGCGCGGGCCTGCCGGACCACGTCGAGGTAGAAGGCGAGGTTGTGCTGGCTCGCGAGCATCGCCGCGAACATCTCGCCGGCCACGAACAGGTGGTGCAGGTAGGCGCGCGAGTAGGTGTGGTCCACAAAAGAGGTGCCGTCCGGGTCGATTTCGGAGAAATCCTGTGCCCACTTGGCATTGCGCATGTTCATGATGCCCTGCCAGGTGAAGAGCATGCCGTTGCGGCCGTTGCGCGTGGGCATCACGCAGTCGAACATGTCCACGCCGCGGGCGATGCCCTCGAGGATGTTGGCCGGCGTGCCGACGCCCATCAGGTAGCGCGGACGGTCGTCCGGCAGCAGCGGGCAGACCAGCTCGAGCATCTCGTACATCTTCTCCGTGGGCTCCCCCACCGCCAGGCCGCCGATGGCATAGCCGTCGGCGTCGAACTGCACGGCGTGGTCCACCGCCTCGCGGCGCAGGTCGGGATAGACGCAGCCCTGGACGATCGGGAAGAAGCACTGGTTGTAGCCGTAGAGCGGCTCCGTCTCGCGGAAACGCTTCGCATAGCGCTCCAGCCAGCTTTTGGTGAGGTCCAGGCTCTTGCGGGCGTAGGCGTGGTCGGCGTCGCCCGGGCAGCATTCGTCGAGCGCCATCATGATGTCGGCGCCGATGATGCGCTGGGTGTCGACGTTATTCTCCGGGGTGAACGTGTGCCGGGAACCGTCGATGTGGCTGCGGAACGTGCAGCCCTCGGCCGTGAGCTTGCGGATCGGGCTCAGCGAGAACACCTGGAAACCGCCGCTGTCCGTGAGGATGGGGCGCTCCCACGACTCGAACTTGTGCAGGCCGCCGGCGGCGCGGAGCGTGTCCAGGCCGGGGCGGAGGTAGAGGTGGTAGGTGTTGCCGAGGATGATCTCCGCGCGGATGTCTTCGCGCAGGTCGCGGTGATGGACGCCCTTGACGGAACCGACGGTCCCGACGGGCATGAATATGGGAGTATGGATCTGGCCGTGGTCCGTCTCCAGCACGCCCGCACGGGCGGCGGAGCGGGGGTCGGCCGCAGTCTTCGTAAATTTCATCTTTCAAAGATAGTGAAATCCGGCGAAAAACTTGTATTTTTGTCTTCACAACGACTAATAAACCGACCTGATATGAACAAATCAAACATCGGCCTGCGGCTGATCCTGATGAATTTCCTGGAATTCGCCGCCTGGGGCGCCTACCTGACCTCGATGGGCAGTTTCCTCGCCCGTTCCGGCTTCGGCCCGCAGATCTGGCTCTTTTTCGCCACGCAAGGTTTCGTCTCCATCTTCATGCCTGCCCTGATGGGCATCGTCGCCGACAAATGGATCCCGGCGCAGAAGGTCCTTTCCCTCTGCCAGGGCGTCGCCGGCCTGTCGATGCTCGCCGCCGGCTGGTATGCGATGAGTGCCGGAGCCAATATCCAGTTCGGCACCTTCTATGCCCTGTACACCCTGAGCATCGCCTTCTTCATGCCGACCATCGCCATCTCCAACTCCGTGGCCTACAACGCCTTGGAGAAGAACGGCAAGGACCCGGTCAAGGCCTTCCCGCCGATCCGTGTCTTCGGCACCATCGGCTTCATCCTCACGATGCTCTTCGTCAACTTCGTCAAGGGTGCCGACGGCGTGCAGTTCCAGCACACCTACAACCAGTTCTTCGTGTCCGGCATCCTCAGCCTGGCCCTCTGCCTCTATGCGCTGACGCTGCCTGACTGCCCGTGCAAGCCCAAGACCGCCGGCACGCAGTCCTTCGCCGAGGCCACGGGCCTGTCGGCCTTCCGCCTCTTCAAGGACCGCCAGTTCGCCGTGTTCTTCATCTTCTCGATGCTGCTCGGCGCCTCCCTGCAGATCACCAACGGCTACGCCAACACCTTCATCACCTCCTTCCAGGACAATCCCCTCTTCGCCAACGCCTGGGGCGCCAACAACGCCAACGCGCTGATCTCCCTGAGCCAGGTGTCCGAGACCCTCTGCATCCTGCTGATCCCCTTCTTCATGAAGAAATTCGGCATCAAGAAGGTGATGCTCATCGCGATGTTCGCCTGGGTGTTCCGCTTCGGCTTCTTCGGCGCCGGCAACCCCGGCAACGGCGTGTGGATGTTCGTCCTCAGCTGCATCGTCTACGGCGTGGCGTTCGACTTCTTCAACATCTCCGGCTCGCTGTTCGTCAACGAGAACACCGACAAGGGCATCCGTTCCTCGGCACAGGGTCTGTTCATGCTGATGACCAACGGCCTCGGCGCCTCGATCGGCACCTGGGCGGCCGGACGCGTGGTCAACCACTTCGTCTACAACGCCGCGGAGCCGTCCTGGAGCACCGCCTGGTACATTTTCGCGGCCTACGCCTTCGTGGTGGCCGTCCTCTTCGCCATCCTTTTCAAGGACCCGCAGAAGCAGAAAGCATAAGCGCAAACGCGACTTTTATCCAAAAGATCCGGGAGCTTTCGGGCCCCCGGATCTTTTTATTTCTGGTGCTGTCGGAATCCCGCCCGGCCGCTTATTGGAGCCAGGTGGAGATGAGGGCGCAGGCGTCCTCGACCGTCTCGGGGACTTTCTTGCCGGATTTGAAGTAGGCCTCGATGTCGTCCTTGTGGGCCGGGAAGAGTTTCTTCAGGCTGGCCTTGTTGAATTTGGCGACAGCGTCCCGGCAGTAGAGGCTGATGGTTTCCGTGACCGTGTAGGCCACCGGCTGGCTGGCGTTCAGCTGCTGGGTCGCTCCTTCGGCGTACAACGAACTGTATTGGCGGATGGAACTCGTCTGGTCCTTGATGCCGTAAGCGCCTTTCTTCACGTCGCGGGTGATCCTGGTGTCCCGCCGGACGGCGATCCCGATCTCGTCGCTGACCGGATACAGCCGGTAGAAAGCTCCCCCGCTCCGGAGGAACCAGACCGTGTCGATCCGCACGCGGATGATGTTATCCGGATCATTTGCCGCGAGTTCGGTGCCTTTGTCGTCGAGGAAACGGAGCGACTGGTCCACCGCGCAGATGTTGACCATCCCCTGGGCGGGCGACTGACCGCGGAGGTAGACGATTCCTTGTGCGAAAGACGGCATCAGGTAGAAGTCTTCGTCCGGAATCTTGTTGCCGGACAGCTCCTGACCCTGCAGCGCGAGCGGCGCCAGGGCCAGCATCAGAAAGAGGCTGAGAAAGTGTTTCATATCGTTGTAGATTCGTTCATATGCTTGTGGAGCTCGTCCGGATCGACCGGGAAGAGCTTGGGGGTGCGGCAGCGCGGGAAGCGGTTGAACCAGGGGTCCGTGCTGCAATACCAGGCGCTGGCGCGGACGGTCGGCGACCACTTGAAGGCGCGGCGGATGGCGCGGATGCGCGGCTCCGCCACGACGGTCACGGCCGTGCGTCCGTCGGCGAGCTGAGAAATGCAAAAAAAGTGCCTGGAGATGCGCGTGTCGCGGTCCAGCTCTTCCGGCGTGGATTTGTGGGAAATGGTCAGGTGCCGGCCGTGCCGCTCGTTGATCTCCTTCATCTTCGCCCGGAAGGCCTTCCCGTGCGTAGAAGTGTCCCTGATGCCCTCCAGCGCGATCCAGTAGTGGATCATTTCGTGGATGAGCGTGTCCTCGACCTCCGCTTCCTGCAGGTCGAAGCGCGTGCTGATGCGCAGCACGAAATCCTCGCGCCGCACGATCAGGCCCAGCCAGTCGCGCACGGGCCGATACTGCAGGCGCCCCACGAAGCTGCGGGCGTTGCTCAGGCGGATCGGAATACGCGGAAGAGCGCCCTCGAAACACATCGCGTTGAATGTGTCGAAGCGCTCCTCCAGGTATTCGACGGTGGGCTTCACGCTATTTGATCACGCCCAGGTTTTTGCCGACCTTGATGAAGGCGGCGATGGCCTTGTCCAGTTGCTCGCGCGTGTGCGCGGCCGACAGCTGCACGCGGATGCGCGCCTGCCCCTTCGGGACGACGGGATAATAGAAACCCGTCACGAAGATGCCTTCCTTGGCCATTTCGGCCGCGAAGCGCTGGCTGAGCGGCGCGTCGTAGAGCATCACCGCGCAGATGGCGCTCTGCGTGGGCTTGATGTCGAAGCCCGCCGCGAGCATCTTCTCGCGGAAATAGGCGACGTTCTCCTGCTGGCGGTCGTGGAGCGCGTCGCTCTCGTCGAGCATCTTGAAGAGCTCGATGCCCGCGGCGCAGATCATCGGCGGCAGCGAGTTGGAGAACAGATACGGCCGGCTGCGCTGGCGCAGCATGTCGATGATCTCCTGCCGGCCGGTGGTGAAGCCGCCCACGGCGCCGCCGAAGCTCTTGCCGAGCGTGCCGGTGTGGATGTCGATGCGGCCGTAGAGGTTGTACAGCTCGGCCACGCCGCGGCCCTTCGGGCCCACGACGCCGGCGCTGTGGCTCTCGTCCACCATCACGAGCGCGTCGTATTTCTCCGCCAGTTCGCAGATCTTGTCCATCGGGGCGACGTTGCCGTCCATCGAGAACACGCCGTCGGTCACGATAATGCGGAAACGCTGCGCCTGGGCCTCCTGGAGGCATTTCTCCAGCTCGGCCATGTCGGCGTTGGCGTAGCGGTAGCGGACGGCCTTGCAGAGGCGCACGCCGTCGATGATGGAGGCGTGGTTGAGTGCGTCGGAGATGATGGCGTCGTCGGCGGTCAGCAGCGGCTCGAACACGCCGCCGTTGGCGTCGAAGCACGCCGCATAGAGGATGGTGTCGTCCGTATGGAAATAGGCGGAAATCGCCTTCTCGAGCTCGCGGTGCAGGTCCTGGCAGCCGCAGATGAAGCGGACGGAGGACATGCCGAAGCCCCGCTCGTCCATCGCCTTCTTGGCGGCGGCGATCAGGCGCGGGTTGTCCGAGAGGCCGAGATAGTTGTTGGCGCAGAAATTCAGGGCCTTGCTGCCGTCGGCGAGGGTGATCTCGGCGCCCTGCGGCGAGCAGATGGTCCGCTCGCGCTTGTAGAGGCCGGCCTCATCGATGGCTTTCAGCTCCTGTTGCAGATAAGATTGAAACTTTCCGTACATAGCTTATGTGGTTTGTTGTTGTCCTTGTTGAACAAAGATAGTCACATTCTCCCGGATTTCCGCCATCTGCTTACATTTTGTTGCGGATCAGGAGATTTTTGGTTAACTTCGCACTGCTTTTGACCGCATAATGGAAGAAATCTTAAAACACTTTGATATCCAAGGGAATGTCCTTGAGGTCAAGCCGCTCGGCAACGGTCTCATCAACGACACCCTGCTCGTCGTCACCGACGGACCGGACAACTACGTCCTCCAGCGCATCAACGACGCCATCTTCCGGGACGTCGACCTCCTGCAGCACAACATCGACTGCGCCACGGCGCACATCCGCCGCAATCCGCCGCAAGCTGGCCGGCGATCCCGACATCGACCGCAAGGTCCTGACCTTCCTCCCCTGCCGCGAGACCGGCAAGAGCTACTGGACCGACGGCAAGGCCTTCTGGCGCGTCTCCGTGTTCATCAAGGACGCCTTCACCTACGAACTTGTAGATCCCAAATATTCCTATTTCGCGGGCAAGGCCTTCGGCCATTTCGAGGCGATGCTCGCCGACATTCCCGACAGGCTGGGCGAGACCATTCCCGACTTCCACAACATGGAATTGCGCGCCCGGCAGCTCCACGAGGCCGTGCAGGCGGACGCCGCGGGCCGGATGGCGGAGCCCGAGGTCCGCGCCATCCTGGCCGACCTGCTCCCCTACGAGGAGGAGATGTGCAAGGCGGAGCGGATGTACCGCGAGGGCATCCTGCCCAAGCGCATCTGCCACTGCGACACCAAGGTCAACAACATGCTCTTCGACGCCGACGGCAACATCCTCTGCGTCATCGACCTGGACACGCTGATGCCCTCGTTCGTCTTCTCGGACTACGGCGATTTCCTCCGCACGGCGGCCAACGCCGTGGCCGAGGACGACCCGCACGTGGACCGGGTGCGCTTCAAGATGGACATCTTCGAGGCCTTCACCCGCGGCTACCTGGAGTCGGCGCGCGTCTTCCTGACGCCCGTGGAGATCGCGAACCTCCCCTACGCCGCCTGCCTCTTCCCGTATATGCAGGCCGTCCGCTTTTTCACGGACTACATCAACGGCGACACCTACTACAAGATCAAGTACCCGGAGCACAACCTGGTCCGCACCCGCAACCAGGTGGCGCTGTTCCATGCGGCGCTCGACAAAGTCCCGGAGATGGAGGCGTTCATCGCTTCGCTCTGAAAACAGAACCCCACAGACACTAAAACGATATTACGATGAAAAATGTACTCGTCATCGGATCGACCGGCCAGATCGGCTCGGAGCTGACGATGCAACTTAGAAAGATTTATCACCAGGGCCGGATCGTCGCCGGCTACATCCCCGGATCCGCGCCCACGGGCGACCTGCTGGAAAGCGGTCCCGCCGAGCAGGCCAACGTCTGCAACGGACAGCAGATCGCGGAGATCGTCGACAAATACGACATCGACACCATCTACAACCTCGCCGCGCTACTCTCGGCCACGGCCGAGCGGCTTCCGCTCAAGGCCTGGGACATCCAGATGAACGGCCTGATCAACATCCTGGAAGTGGCACGCGAGAAGCATTGCGCCGTGTTCACGCCCTCCTCCATCGGATCCTTCGGCCCGGACACCCCGCGCGACAATACGCCGCAGGACACCATCCAGCGCCCGACCTCGATGTACGGCGTGACCAAGGTCGCCACCGAGTTGCTCAGCGATTATTATTACCACAAATACGGCGTGGACACGCGCTCCCCCGGCCTGATCTCCTACAAGACCCTGCCCGGCGGCGGCACGACGGACTACGCCGTCGAGATCTACTACGCCGCGGTCAAGGGCGAAGAATTCGTCTGCCCGCTCGCGCACGGCACCTACCTCGACATGATGTATATGCCGGACGCCATCAAGGCCGCCATCAAGCTGATGGAGGCCGACCCGCGCTATCTGGTGCACCGCAATGCCTTCAACATCGCCTCGATGAGCTTCGACCCGGAAGGCGTGTATGAAGCCATCCGCAAGCACATCCCGACCTTCAAGATGCGCTACGAGGTGGATCCGGTCCGCCAGGCCATCGCGGACTCCTGGCCCAACAAAATGGACGACGTCTGTGCCCGTAAAGAGTGGGGCTGGACGCCGTCCTATAATCTGGATTCAATGACCCGCGATATGATCAAACATCTGCGGGAAAAGCTGCTTTAACGCCTATCTGCGACGCTTGCGGCCGCCACGCTTGTTGCCGAAGCGGCGCGTGACCGCGAAGATGATGATGGCGGCGAGCACCACGCCGATGACGATCATCGTCATCGCGTTGGCGTTCTCGCCCTTCACGCGGCCCCACATCGCCACGAGCTCCGGGGTCTTCTCGCCCCAGTCGTGCTCCTGGGCGCTGCGCTCGATGTCCTCGCGCTTCGGATAGAGCACCGGGTTGACGCGCACGGAGTCGGCCTCGGCGCCGAAGAAGTAGGTCAGGTCGATCGGCTCGAATTCCTCGTCGACGAACTCATCCAGCACCTCGGTGGAACCGCTCACGGACACATAGCCGGTCTCCTCGACGTTGCGGATCACGATGTCCGGACGGCTCATGAAGTTGATCCAGTACTTCGCGGCCTTGGTGTTCCGGGCGTATTTCGGGATCACCCAGCCGTCAAACCACACGGTGAAGCCTTCCTTCGGGAGGGCGTAGCGCAGGTCGACGTCCATCTCGGCGGCCTCTTCGATGGCCCAGACGGCGTCGCCGCTCCAGTTCAGGCTGATCCAGCCGCGCTCCTGCGTCATCTGGTCCTTGCCGAAATCGGCCTCCCAGCCTGCCACGAGCGGCTTGACCTGCTTCATGAACTGCTCGACGGCAGCCATGGAGGAGTCGGAAGAATCGAGCATCAGCTCGTCAGCGGTGACCTTGCCCTCGCGGAGGTCTTCCTGGCGCAGGAAGAAGATGATCTGCGAGAAGACGTCGCGGGCGGAGTCCTTGATGAAGATCTTGTCGGCGAACTTCTCGTTGCGCAGGATGTCCCAGGTGGAAGCTTCCTCCTCGGTGACATACTTGGCGTTGTAGAGGATGCCGGTGGTGCCCCACATATAGCCGACGGCGTAGTCGTTGGCGTTCTTGCCGCCACCGATCATCTTGTCGAAGCAGGCACGGATGTAGGGCGACATGTTGTCGTCGATGTAGTTGGGCGTCTGGCCGAAGTCGCGGTCGATCGGCAGGAGCAGGTCGCTCGCGAGCATGCGCTCGATGATGTAGTCCGAGGGGCAGACGACGTCGTAGTCCTCGTGGCCTTTCTCGATCTTGGAAAGCATCGTCTCGTTGATGTCGAAGGTCTGGTAGATGACCTTGACCGGCTCGCCGGTCTGCTCTTCATACCAGCTCTCGAACTCCTCGATGACGGTCTCGTCGATGTAGTCGGACCAGTTGTAGACTTTCAGGATCTGGCTCCGGTCCTGGGAGCAGCCGCACAGCAACAGGGCGGCGGCAGCCAAAAGGGTAAGGGATTTCTTCATTATTTGTTTGCGGATTTTTTCATTTTCTCCTGGCGGACATTGATGATGACCAGCAGGACGAGGATAATCAGGAAAATCAGGGTCATCAGCGGCCGCAGCTCGGGCGTCAGGCCGCCCTTGCGCGCATCCGTGTAGATGTAGGTCGACAGCGTGTCGAGGCCGATGGTGCCGCGCGTGAAGAACGTCACGGCGAAATCGTCCAGCGACATCGTGAACGCGAGGATGAAACCGGAGACCATGCCGGGCCGCAGCTGGGGCACGAGCACCTTCCAGAGGGCCTGGCTGGGCGTGGCGCCCAGGTCGAGGGCCGCTTC
>ONQP01000003.1 GCA_900319975.1 uncultured Bacteroidales bacterium
CAAACTGAGCTGGATGCAGCGCATCGGCTTCGGCACGGGCGACCTTGCCCAGAATCTCATTTTTCAGACAGTCGCGTGTTACTTGATGCTGTATCTCACCACAGTATTGAAGATCAACCCGGCCTTTGTCAGCGGACTTATTCTCGGCGTCAGACTGCTCGACTGCTTCTGGAGCCCGGTCGTCGGACGCTACATCGATAACCACAACCCCAAGCTGGGCAAGTATCGCGCTTACCTGCTCTACGGCGGCCTCCCCCTGACCGCCGCGGCCTGCCTCCTGATGCTGCCCACCGTGGCCACCTGGTCCATGGGCCTGCGGCTCGTCTATGCGACGGCCAGCTACACCCTGCTCAGCATGATCTACTCCGTGGTCAACATCCCTTACGGCTCGATCATGGCCAGCATGACCCGCGACAACGACGAGGTGCTCATCCTCACCTCCACGCGTATGGTCTGCGCCAACATCGGCCAGATCGTCGTCCAGGCCGGCTTCCCGATCGGTCTCGCCATGTGCGTGCACTCCGCGATCGACTGGAACCAGGCCACGTTCATGGCCATCGGCACCATCCCGGCCTTCATCATCCTGCCTTCCCTGCCCATCCTGAAGAAATGGTTCGGCAAGAAGGGCCTCTATTACCTGCTTCTCTCCATCGGTTTCGTGGGCTTCGCCGCCCTGTTCGTCATCGGCAAGTTCTTCGACGTCCAGAGCAGCAACACCCTGGTCCAGGTCGCCAAGGTCATGACGGGCGTCGGCCTGCTGGTCGGCTCGCTGATGTGGGCGCTGGTCCCGGAGGTCATCACCGAGGCCGAATACCGCACCGGCAACAGACCCGCCGCGACCGTCAACGCCCTCGCCGGCGTCGCCTTCAAGGCCGGCTTCTCCATCGCCGGCTGGATCACCCCGCTCGTGATGGGTCTCATCGGCTTCAACCTCGCCAGCGAGGAGTCCGCCCTGCCGACCGAGCCCCGTGCCTGGTTCACCGTGACCTGCATCTTCGCCCTCGTCGGCCTCGTGCTCCTGATCCTCTGCTTCCTCGGCAGCAAGGAGAACATCACCACCACGCCCGACAAGCCCGTCTCCTTCGGTGAGATGTGGCGGGAGTTCAAGGCCAACAAGTGCCTCCAGCTCGTGCTCGGCATCTTCGTGGTCGTGTTCCTGGCCTCCTTCATCAGCGCGCCGGTCAACGCCTACTATCCGAAGCTCAACGAGTATTCCACCACGGCGCAGAACGCCATCCTGTGGTTCACCACGATCATTCCCGCCCTCCTCCTGGTCATCGTCGGCTACCTGATCTACAAGTATCCCCTCACGGACGAGCGCCTCGACGAGATCAACAAGGAAATCGAAGCAAGACACCATAACGCATAATCAACTTACCACTATGGCAAAGAAAGTTCAGAAACGCTACCTCTTCCCGAGCGACTATATGGCCGACCCGTCCGTGCACGTGTTCGACGGCAAGCTCTACATCTATCCTTCCCACGACTGGGAGTCCGCCGCCCCGGACGACGACTTCGGCAGCGAGTACGACATGAAGGACTACCACGTCCTCTCGCTGGAAGGCAACGACCCGATGACCTCCCCGGTCAAGGACAACGGCGTCGCCCTGGACATCAAGGATGTCCCCTGGGCCCGCCGCCAGCTCTGGGACAACGAGGTCGTGAAAGGCCGTGACGGCAAGTACTACATGTACTTCCCGGCCAAGGACAAGACCGACATCTTCCGCTGCGGCGTCGCCGTCTCCGACAGCCCGACCGGCCCGTTCAAGGCCATGCCGGACCCGATCCGCGGCAGCTACTCCATCGACTACGCCATCCTGCACGACGACGCCGACGACGAGTACTACATGTACTTCGGCGGCATCTGGGGCGGCCAGCTCCAGCGCTACGAGGACAACCTCGCCAAGGACAACGGCACGTCCTATCCCGCCGACGGCCAGCCGGCCATCCCGGCCCGCGTGGTCAAGCTCGGCAAGGACATGCTGCAGTTCGCCGAGGAGCCGAAGCCGGTCGTGCTGATCGACGAGGACGGCACCCCGATCAAGGTCGAGGACAACGAGCGCCGCTTCTTCGAGGCCAGCTGGATGCACAAATACAAGGGCAAGTACTACTTCAGCTACTCCACCGGCGACACGCACAAGATCTGCTACGCCATCGGCGACAACCCTTACGGCCCGTTCACCTACAAGGGCGTCATCCTGACCCCGGTCTACGGCTGGACCACGCACCACTCCATCGTGGAGTTCGGCGGCAAGTGGTGGCTCTTCCACCACGACAGCGGCATCTCCAAGGGCATCAACCGCCTGCGCAGCCTCAAGGTCTGCGAACTGACCTACCGCGAGGACGGCACCATCGAGACCATCGAGGGCCTGGACCAGTAGGACGCTTCCGTTGAAAGCGCAAGGGGACCGTGTGCGACACGGTCCCCTTCTTTATTTGCGGTCCATCCGCTTCCAGATCCGGTAGATGAAGAAGCCCCAGGCGAGGAACAGGACGACATAGACCCAGAACGGGAGCTGCGCCTGGTAGGTGTCCCAGTCGAGGACCTTTTCGTATTCGGGAATGTCGGCATAGTAATAGGCCCCCGCGCCGAAATCCAGCTCCGGATTGAGGCCGATGCGGCGGGCCATCACATATACGGCGCCGCACAGGATGGCCCCGCCCACGACGAGGAGGGCGATCCGACCGGCCGTCTTGCGCGAAAACATCTTAAGACAGGTGCGGAACCGGGAAGAGCACGCCGCTGAGCAGCAGCCACACCGCGAAGAAGGTCAGCGCGATGTTGAAAGCCTGGCCGACCAGATAGAGCCAGAGCGGTTTGCCGCCCTGCATCTGCTTCACCAGGTCCTTGAAATTGGTGTCCAGGCCGATGCTGACGAAGGCCAGCACGAAGGCCCAGTTCTTATACTGGTCGAGCACGCCGTTGACGGCCTTGACCTGGTCGGCGCCGGCGAGCGGCTGGACGAGGAAGGAAGCCACGAGCGAGGCGACGAAGAAGCCGATGATGAACTTCGGGAAGCGGTTCCAGATCTCGCCGGCGCCGACTTTCTGCCCGTCCTTCCTGCCCACCGAGGTCGCGAAGAACAGGGCCACGAAGAAGGCGACGAAGCCGATGAGGATATTCTGGATCATCTTGACGAGCACGGCGGCCTGCTCGGCCTCGCCGCCCAGCACGCTGCCGGCCACGGCCACGGCGCCGGTGCTGTCGACCGTGCCGCCGATGAGCGCGCCGCCCATGATCGGGGACATCCCGACCCAGCGGATGAGGACCGGCTCAAAGGCCATCATCAGGACCGTGAAGATGATCGAGATGGAGATGGTCATCGTCAGGTCGTCTTTCTTGCAGTTGGAGGCGGCGCCGGTGGCGATGGCCGCGGACGTGCCGCAGACGCTGGTGGCGGAGGCCATCGTGATGACCAGCGGCTTGTTGTCCATCTTGAGCACGCGCGTCCCGAACCACCACATGAACAGGATCACGACCGGCGTCACGATCCACGCGATCCCGAGGCCGTAGAGCCCGAACTTGGCGATGTTGGAGAAGAGGACGGAGAAACCCATGATGACGAGGCCCGTCTTGATATAGAATTCGGTCTTGACCGCGGGCTTGAGCCACTTCGGCGTGCCGACCGTATTGGAGACCAGCATGCCGACGATGAGCGCCCAGAAGGCCCACTCGAGATAGCGGTTGAGCGTGAATTCGGCGCTGATCAGGCGGACGGCGACGGACAGGACGAACACCACGACGAACGCCGGGATGAAGCGCCGGACCTTCTCGCCCGTCAGGGCGGCGCCGACGCTGAAGAGCACGCCGAGCACGAGGAACGTGCGGAGCAGCTTGCCCCAGAAGACGCCGGAGGCGAACTGCTGGCCCAGCGGGACGACCTTGGCCAGCTGCGCGTCCGTCAGGGGCTCGCCCCAGGTCCAGGTCTTGAAGGTCAGGGCTGAAAAATCGAATGCATTGGCGAGAACGGCGACAAGGCCGATGGCGATGATGATGAAGCCGATCCAGACAGCAAGCCAGTCTTCGGTCTTCCAAAGCTTGGAGATGCTCTTGTTATTTGCCATTTCTACAGGTTTTGGTACATATCCAAAGTTCAAATATAGGTAAATTTTCTAACTTTGCCCCCGACTAAACACCCTCAGAAAATGGAGAAAACCTGGAGATGGTTCGGCCCTGCCGACAAGATAACTTTGAGCATGCTGCGCCAGATCGGCGTGGAAGGGATCGTGACCGCCCTGCACCAATATGCGCCGGGCGAACTCTGGCCCGAGGCGGACATCCGCGCCCTGCAGGACTACATCGCCGCGGCCGGCCTGCGCTGGTCGGTCGTCGAGAGCCTGCCCGTCAGCGAGGAGATCAAATACGCCGGTCCCCGCCGCGACGAACTGATCGAGACCTACAAGCAGAGCCTGGCGAACCTGGGCCGCTGCGGCATCCACACGATCTGCTACAACTTCATGCCCGTCATCGACTGGGCGCGCACCGACCTGGAGCACCCGATGCCCGACGGGACCACGGCGCTGTATTTCGACCGGGTCCGCTTCGCCTATTTCGACATCAAGATCCTCAAGCGCGAAGGCGCGGAGAAGGATTTCCCGCAGGAAGTGCTGGAGCAGGTCGAGGCGCTGGACCGCACGATCACCGACGAGGAGAAAGCGCAGCTGATCGACACCCTCATCGTCAAGACGCAGGGCTTCGTCAACGGCCCGCTCGGCGACGGCGACGGCTCCCCCGTGGCCAAATTCCGCGCCCTGATGGAGCCGTACAAGGGCATCACCCGCGACCAGCTCCGCGAAAACCTCCGCTACTTCCTCGAAGCCATCATGCCGGTCTGCCGGGAGTGGGACATGCGGATGTGCGTGCATCCCGACGACCCGCCGATGCAGATCTTCGGCCTGCCGCGCATCGTGTGCAGCGCCGAGGACATCCGCTGGATGCTCGGCGCGGTGGACGATTTCCACAACGGCGTCACCTTCTGCGCCGGCTCGCTCTCCGCGGGCGCGCACAACGACGTGGAGGCGATGGCGCGCGAATTCGCCCCGCGCACGCATTTCGTGCACCTGCGCACCTGCAACCTGCTGCCGGGCGGCAACTTCGTCGAGGCGCCGCACACCGACGGCCGCGTGGACCTGGTCGAGCTCATCCGCATCTTCGAGCGCGAAGGGCGCGACCTGCCGATGCGCGTGGACCACGGCCGCACCATGCTGGGCGACGAGACGCGCGGCTACAACGCCGGCTACAGCTTCCACGGCCGCATGCTGGCCCTCGGCCAGGTCAGCGGCATGATGGCGGCTGTCCAGAACGAACTCAAAAAGGAGAAATAACATATGAACGAACAGTATTCCGTAGCCGGCAAGGTGGCCGTGATCACCGGCGCCGCCGGCGCGCTGGGCGGCTCGCTCGCCCGGCATTTCGCCGCACAGGGCGCCGATGTGGTGGCCCTCGTCCACCGTCCCGAACAGGTCGAACCGACCGTGGCGTCCCTCCAGGCCCTGGGCGGCAAGCCCTGCGGCTATGCCTGCAACGTGATGGACACGGACGCCGTGTCCAGGATTGCCGACGAGGTCATCGCCAAATACGGCAAGGTGGACATCCTGATCAACGTGGCCGGCGGCAACGTCGCCGGAGCCAACGTGATGCCGGACCAGAACTTCTGGGACATGAAGCTCGAGGACTGGACCAAGGTGCTGGACCTCAACCTCAACGGCACGGTCTATCCCTGCCATGTATTCACGAAAGTCTTCGCGAAGCAGGGCTACGGCTGCATCCTCAACATCTCTTCGATGGCGGCTTATGACGCCCTGTCCCGCGTCGCGGGCTACGGCGCCGCCAAGGAAGGCGTATCCAACTTCACCCGCTGGCTGGCCGCCGAGATGGCCATCAAGTACGGCGAGAAGATCCGCGTGAACGCGCTGGCGCCGGGCTTCTTCATCGGCAAGCAGAACCGCGCCGCGCTGCTCAACGAGGACGGCTCGCTGACCGAGCGTTCGGTCAAGGTCATCGCCAAGACGCCGATGCGCCGCTTCGGCGACCTGACGGAGCTCAACGGCGCCGCCCAGTTCCTGTGCTCCGACGCCGCATCCTTCGTCACCGGCGTCATCCTGCCGGTGGACGGCGGCTTCAGCTCCTTCAGCGGCATCTAAAAATACGGCGCAGAGCGCACTGATTGACCTGTTCTCAAAATCGTTACGGTTTCGAGAACAGGTTTTTCCATATTGAGAATTGAGAAAGAGGACTTTTGGGGTATCTTGGTTGTGCATAATCACAACACACACCTATCATGAAAAGGACTATTTCTCTGCTTGTGGGCATTCTATGCCTGCTTGTCTTGGCCCATTCCTGCCAGAAGACGCCCATCCTGACGCTCGGCAGCACCTCCACCATCGAGGTCCCGGCCAACGGGGGCAATTCCACGATTTCCTTCACCGCCAACAACGACTGGACCGTACGCGCCGCCGATACGTGGGTACACGTGTCTCCGGCCAGCGGCGCCGGCTCGGACCAGGCCACGACCGTCACGGTGACCTGCGATCCCAACGACACGTATGAAGCCCGGTCCTCGACCATCACGGTCAGCTCGGCCGGCAACCTCACCAAGACGGTCACCGTCAACCAGCCCGCCAACACCGGCCTGCTCGTGGACGGCAAGACGACCTTCGACCTGTCCGCCGAGGCCCAGACCTTCGAGGTGACGGTCAAGCACAACGTACTGTTCACCGTCAGCAGCTCCGCCGACTGGGTGACGCAGGACAACACCAAGGCCCTTACTTCCACCAAACTGACCTTCTCCGTCGCCGAGAACACGGTCACGGAAGCGCGCAGCGCCACCGTCACCATCTCCGGCGATGGACTGAGCCAGAAGATCACCGTCAACCAGGCGGCCGCGGAGGAGGCCGGCATCAAGGCCTCCGACCTCGTGGGCACCTGGTTCAGCGGCATGACCATCACGGAGTTCGCCGGCGTAGACGTGACGGAGGAGAACGCCTACTATTATACCTTCAACGCGGACGGCACCTTCACGACGGGCGCCCCCTACGAAGGGGAATCGGGCGGAACCTGGGCGCTGGCGGACGGCATGCTCTCGATCACGACGACGGACGGCACCTGGACGGTGCGTCCCCTCCTGGCCGGAGGCAACGCCGCCCTGGCCCTGCTGGAGGAATGGCAAGACGAGGGCTACGATGAGCAGTACCGCGTCGCCCAGCTGTTCTACAAGAAGGGCGCGACGGTGACCGGCAACACGATTCCGGACGGCCGTTGGGACGCGCCCCACGGCGGCATCATCCTGACTTCCATCGAGAAGAATTCGCCGATCTCGGCCTCCCTGATTATCGAAGGCGCCAAGGCCGACCTCTACATCCACGCCTGGGGATTCCATACGCAGAGCACCTATTCCCTCTCCAACGGCCTCTTCCGCCATGGGAGTGACGTCAAGATCTGGCAGGGCGCTTACTATGACTCCGGTGGTAATGCCTGCTGGTCGATGGGCGGCCCGGTGCCCGGCTTCGAGGAAGGACACGACGACGACGCGCCGAACATGAACGCGCTCACCTTCGAGCTGCAGGTTCCTTACAAGTATTACGAAGGGGACATCCTGAACAACTACGACCCCTGGAAGCAATTCGCGCTGGTCGTCTCGGACGACGAGTCGATGATCTTCGCCTCGTCCGCCGGACTCACGCTCATCTTCTACCAGATCATTTAGCCAATCCGCGACGAGATGAAACAGCACGTCCTGTTCCTGGCCGTCCTGGCCAGCCTGCTGACCGTCGCCTGCGACAAGCTGGAGCCCCAGCCGCCGACACCCGGGCCCGAACCGAAGGAGGACCCGGTGCTGACGGTCGACGAGAACCAGCAGCAGGTGTCCGTGGGCGCCGAGGCCGGCACCTTCGAGGTGACGGTCCAGTCCAACGTCGATTACAAGGTCAGTTCCTCCGCGGCCTGGCTCCGGCATACCGGCACCAAGGCCGTGACGTCCAAGACGCTGTCTTTCTCCTACGACGCGAACGACGGTGCGCAGGAGCGCAGCGCGACCGTGACGGTCAGCGCGGGCGACCTGAGCCGCCAGATCACCGTCACCCAGGCTCCGGGCACCTTCCCGGACGAAGACTGGTATGCGGTGAACTTCTGGCGCCGGACCGACCGGCAGAAGATGGGTCTCCGCGGCCCGGTGAAGACGTACACCACGCACAGCCTCCCGCATACGACCTACCATTTCGACGAGGCGGGGCGGCTCGTGGAGGAGGAGTATTTCGACATCGAAGACAAGCTCGACCAGCGCAAGACCTACAGCTACGACGCCCAGGGCCGCCTCGTCCGGAAAGAAGTCCGGGAGGCCTACGACGGATTCGCCTCGGTGATCTCCGTCACCGAATACGAGTACAAGAACGAAGGGAAGCTCGTGTCGCAGGACTATTACTGGACGACGGTCGACCTGACGCAGTATTCCACCGGCACCGAGAACTGGGACTGGCGCGACTGCTTCGTCTGGGACCTCTCCCGCACCCGGGAAGCCTACGGGAACCCCATCGATACCTACATCACCACGAAAGAATATGCGTTCGACGCGTCCGGCAACCTCACCATCAGCGAGAAGGAGACCCGCGTGGACACGCCGAAATTCGAGCAGCAGGGCTTCGACGCAGCCGGGGAAGATTCGGAGACGAAGAGCTATCAGATCGTCTACAGGGACGGACTCCCCTACGAAAGCAACTACTACGAGGGGCTCATCCAGCGCTTCACCTGGCAGGAGAACGGCATGCCGGCGACCTTCTACAAGAAAAAGCCCGAAGAAGTCTATGTCTGGTTCGGCGACATGGTCGAGGAAGCCAGCTGGCTGGTCAACGGTCGCATCCTGGCCATCGAGAACTACCTGGTCCCCCAGGGCTATGCCGGGTCGTGGATGCCGGAGGTGATGAAGAAGAACACGTTCAACGAGTATTCCGACATCCTCACCTCGGACCATATGCACGGAGACAACTACAAGGAAGACGGCTACGTCTACCACGACTGGTATGCCTCCTACGACTATGACCGCTACGGCAACTGGACCAGCCGGACCGAATATGTCATCCCCATCTTCATGGGCGAAGAAGCCGCCCACGAGACGACTGACTACCGGGAGATTACTTATTATTAAGGAAATCCGTATCTTTGCTCTATGAGGCAAGCGTGTTTCCTGTCCCTTGTCTTGCTGACGCTGTCCTGCTCCGGAGCCCCCGCCCCGGAGCAGACACGCGTCCTGCCCGACGGCAGGACGGCAAGGCGGATGGAGGTCGAACGCCTGCCGGACCTGAACGTCCCGCGGAGCGGACATTCGCTGTTCTGGCTGGACGGGGAGCTGGTCGCCGTCGGCGGGCACTCCATAGGCTTCGTGCCCACGGCCACGGCGGAAATCTGCCGCGACGGGCGATGGACGCTGGTCGAGACGCTGTTCCCCCACGATTTCGGCTTCGGGACGCTCCTGCCTTCCGGCGAAATCTTCATCGCAGGCGGCTGCAGCGAGCCTTTCGGCGTCGGCCGTTCCTTTGGCGCGGAGCTGTATTCGCCCGAGACGGGCAGCTTCTCGCCGCTTCCCATCCTGGACATCCGGCGGGCGCTGGCGACGGTCGCGCCGCTCACCGACGGGACGCTGGTCGTGGCCGGCAACTGGTATGCGGACGACGCCGTCTGCAGCTATTCCTTCCGCCAGGGAGGCAAGCCGCTCCTGCGTCCCGCCCAGCACCGGTCCGCCCCCTATATCCTGCAGACGGGGCCGTCGGACGCCTTCATTTTCGCGCCCACGGACAACCGCGGCAACGTCCAGCCCGTCGTGGTCGACCGGTTGCAGGGCGCGCCTTTCGAGCCGGCGCTGCTGCAGGAATGGCGCCCGCTCGGGCATGACACCAATTTCCGGCCGGAGCAGCTGTTCGTCGGAGACGCGACGGTGGGTGGCTACGCCTGGCTGATTCCCGCGGCGCGCGGCGGACAGTACGGCATCCTGACGCTGGTCGGCGAGACCTTCTCGCTGCTGGAGACGGACGCGCCCCTCCCGATGCTGGGCGTCGACGGGGAAGAGATCCGCTGGGGCGCGCTGTTCGCGGACAAGGAAACGGAAACGGCCTACTACTGGAGCCTGCCGACCCCGGCGGGCCGGAGTTACGTGTGCACGGTCGCCTATGGCGACGCGCTGCGCGGCGGCAAGGCCGGCACCGAGCTGCTCTATGCCGAGACGGGCCCCGCCAGCCAGCTGTTCGGCACCCTCCTGCCCGGCGGCCGCCTGGCCGTCGCGGGCGGCATCCTGGAAGACAATTACCACCCCTACGGCGGCTCGTTCATCCTGCATACCCGCCCCACCGTGCGGAAGACGGCTTTCGCCTGGCCGTGGCTGACCGCCGGCACCCTGCTGCCGCTCGCCCTGCTGGTCTTCTGGCTCCTGACGCGCCGCAAGCGCGCGCCAGCCGCCCCGCAGGGACGGGGCGACGTCGAGCAGGGCGCGGCCCTGTTCATGGACATGATGAGCCGCATCCGCGCGCTGATGGAGGAGCGGGAGCTCTTCAAGCGGAGCGACCTCAAGGTGGAGGACGTCGCCAACGAACTGGGCACCAACGCCGCCTATGTGCGCGGCTGCATCAGCGGCGCCTACGGCGGTCCGTTCAAGGATTTCGTCAACGAATACCGCATCCGCTACGTCCAGAAGCAGCTTCTGGCCCATCCGGACGAGAAAATCTCCGCCCTGGCGGAGGAAGCGGGCTTCTCCAGCAGCGCGACCTTCTACCGCCAGTTCTCCGCCCTCACCGGGCTCGCTCCCGCCGCCTGGCTGAAACAGGCCCGGCGGAAAGAGAATCTTCGATAACGGTTAACGGAAAAAACGGGACAGCCAGGCCTGGTCGATGCAGGCGAGGCCCTGGACGGAGTCCCGGATCTGGGGATTGCGCTGGAGAATTCCGGCGCAATCTTCGTATACGTTGAACCCGACGGCCACGAGCTCCATCTGCCCGTTTTCCGGGTAGGTGAAAGTCATCTCGCCGTCGGCGCCGTCCGTGCCCGCGAACTTGAGCGCGACGTCCTTCTTCAGCTCCTGGCAGGTCACGAACTTGCACATCTCGATGATGAGGTCGTCCAGGCCCGCGTCGAAGATCTTGATCTTCTCGACCAGGTCGCCCACGCTGCGCACCTGCCGGCCGGTGTAGCCTTCCGGCAGGCCCTCGGCGCTCATCGACGCGTCCGAGAGGACGATCATCACGCGCTCATTGGGGTCGTGGTAGAGGAAGGGGACCTTGAGGAGGTTGGCGGTGCCGCAATGGGGGCAGGTCCACGTGAAGAGCGCCCCGCTCCGGACCTGCTCCTTGAGCTCCGGGGAGGTGCTGGCGTTGACGCTCTGCGGCACGCTGGCGCTATGTTCCGCTCCGCACCGGGAGCATTTGCTCGCAATATTCATACGTTCGTAGGTTTGATCGGAGCGTAGTGACGAGGGGAGTTTGAGGGGTCCGCCCCTCAATGATTATTTATGCATTTCCAATCAATGTCGCTAGACATTGAAGAGGAAATGCATGATGTCGCCGTCCTGGACTACGTAGTCCTTGCCTTCGATGCCCATCTTGCCGGCGGCGCGGACGGCGGCCTCGGTCTTGTACTGCACGAAGTCGTCGTACTTGATCACCTCGGCGCGGATGAAGCCTTTCTCGAAGTCGGAGTGGATGACGCCGGCGGCCTTGGGGGCCTTGTCGCCACGATGGATGGTCCAGGCGCGGCACTCGTCGGCGCCGGCCGTGAAGAAGGTCTGCAGGCCGAGCAGATGGTAGGCGGCCTGGATGAGGCGGACGACGCCGGACTCCTTCAGGCCCATCTCCTCGAGGAACATCTGGCGGTCGTCGTAGTCCTCCATCTCGGCGATCTCGGACTCCGTGCGGGCGGAGATGACCAGGATCTCGGCGTGCTCGTCCTTGACGGCCTCGCGGACGGCGTCCACGTATTTGTTGCCGTTCACCACGGAGGCGTCGTCGACGTTGCAGACGTACATCACGGGCTTGTTGGTGAGCAGGAAAAGGTCGTGCGCCAGGGCGGCTTCCTCTTCGTTGAGCAGCGCGACGCTGCGGCAGGACTTGCCCTGCTCCAGGGCGGCCTTGTAGCGGGTCAGGAGCGCGGCGAGCCTGGCCGCCTGCTTGTCGCCCGCCTTGCCGGCCTTGTCGGCCTTGCCCAGGCGCGCCTCGACCGTCTCGAGGTCCTTGATCTGGAGCTCCAGGTCCACGACTTCCTTGTCGCGGACGGGATCCACGGAGCCGTCCACGTGGACGACGTTGCCGTCGTCGAAGCAGCGCAGGACGTGCAGGATGGCGTCGCACTCGCGGATGTTGGCGAGGAACTGGTTGCCGAGGCCCTCGCCGCGGCTGGCGCCGCGCACCAGGCCGGCGATGTCGACGATGTCGACCGTGGCCGGGATCGTGCGCTGGGGCTTGCAGATCTCGGAAAGCACCTCCAGGCGCTTGTCAGGGACGTTGGTGGAGCCGAGGTTGGGTTCGATCGTACAGAATGGGAAATTGGCGCTTTGCGCGCCTCCGGAGCTGACGCAGTTGAAGAGGGTGGATTTGCCGACGTTCGGCAGTCCGACTATACCGCACTTAAGGGACATGTTCAATCAAATTTATCGGTGCAAATTTACGCAAATTTCGCCATATTCGCAGAATGAAACGAACTATGATACTTCTTCTTCTGATGGCCGCATATCTACGCGCCGCAGCATCTTTGCCACCGGACTCGCCGGATCGCGTCAGCGATTATCCGGCCATCCCCCTCGAGGGGGCGCAGGGGGTGAAGGAATCCCCCGAAAACAATCAAATTTTGATTGTTTTTTGGAATCTGGAGAATTTCTTCGACTATCGTTCCGACAACAAGCCGCAGTACTGGACCAAGGGCCGCTTCCAGGCGAAATGCGACGGCGTGGCGAAGACGCTGCTGCGCATCGCCGACCGCTACGGGCGCCTGCCGGACGCCGTCGGCTTTGCCGAAGTCGAGAACGCCCGCGTGCTGCGCCGGCTGCTGGAAGAGACGGCGCTGCGCAAGCTGGACTACCGCATCGTGCATTTCGACTCCCCCGACCCGCGCGGCATCGACTGCGCGCTGCTCTGCCGGCGCGCCACGCTGCCGCTGCGCGCAAGCGCGGCGCGGCACGTGCTGGACAGCGCCGGCGCCGTGCTGCCCACGCGCGACATCCTGGTAGCGCAGTTCGACAGCCTCGCGATCCTGGTCAACCACCACCCCTCGCAGCTGGGCGGCAAGGCGGACCGGCGCGAGCGGGCGCGGGCGACGATGCGGGCGCTGACGGACTCGCTCCGCGCCGCCGGGCAGGGCCGCGTGCTGGCGGTCGGAGACTTCAACCAGGACCTGTGGCCGGACGCACCGGGCGGGACGCTGAAGTACAACGGCCGCTGGGAGAAGATCGACGGGCATTTCGCCGAAGGCTTCTCCGCCGTGCGCGAAGAGGTTTTCGCCGACCCGACGCTCCTGCTGCCGGATGCCGCTTTCGGCGGCACCAAGCCGCGCCGCACCTTCGTCGGGCCGCGCTACACGGGCGGAATCAGCGACCACCTGCCTATTGTCATTATTGCGAAATTTTGATATTTTTGTGAATACGACAATCAACAAGCATCACATAATTATGGACATGCAGACCAGAATCCACGAGAAGTTTCTCGCAACCTACGGCGAGGGCGGCACGATGTACGCCGCCGCCGGCCGCATCAACCTCATCGGCGAGCACACGGACTACAACGGCGGTTATGTCTTCCCCGGAGCCATCGACAAGGGCATCGTGGCCGAGATCAAGCTCAACGGAAGCGACCGTGTCCACCTCCACTCGATGGACTATGACGCCACGACCTCCTTCGGCCTCAACGAAGAGGACAAGCCCGAAGAGCCCTGGGCCCGCTACGTCTTCGGCGTCTGCCGCGAGACCGCCAAGCGCGGCGGCCGCGTCGCCGGCTTCGACGCCGTCTTCGCGGGCGACGTGCCCCTCGGCGCCGGCCTCTCCTCCTCCGCCGCCCTTGAGAGCTGCTTCGCTTTCGCGCTCAACGACCTCTTCCAGAACGGCATCGACAAGTTCGAGCTCGCCCGGATCGGCCAGAGCACGGAACACAACTACTGCGGCGTGATGTGCGGCATCATGGACCAGTTCGCCTCCTGCTTCGGCAAGGCCGGCAGCCTGATCCGCCTCAACTGCAAGACCCTGGAATACAAATATTTCCCCTTCGACCCGAAGGGCTACCGGCTCGTCCTGGTGGACTCCTGCGTCAAGCACGAGCTCGCCTCCTCGGCCTACAACTTCCGCCGCCAGAGCTGCGAGCGCGCCGCCGCCGCGATCAAGAAGAACCACCCCGAGATCGACTTCCTGAGCGACTGCAAGCGCGTCTGGCTGGACGAGGTCCGCGACGAGATCTCCAGCGAAGACTTCATCCGCGCAGAATACGTCATCGGCGAGGTCCAGCGCGTGCTGGACGTCTGCGACGCCCTGGAGCGCGGCGACTACGAGACCGTCGGCGAAATGATGTACCAGACCCACTTCGGCCTGAGCAAGCTCTACGAAGTGAGCTGCGAGGAGCTCGACTTCCTCAACCGCCTGGCCCGCCGCCTCGGCGTCACGGGCTCCCGCGTGATGGGCGGCGGCTTCGGCGGCTGCACCATCAATCTCGTCAAGGACGAGCTCTACCTTCCCTTCGTCGCGGCCGCAAAAGCCGAGTTTACGCTCAAATTCGGCCACGCGCCGAAGATCTACGACGTCGTGATCTCCGACGGTGCCAGACGCCTCTAAATCGGCTTTAAATGACACAAAGAAAGGCCCGGACTTCATGCCCGGGCCTTTCTTGTATAGAGAAGTGGTTATCTGCTAGAAGAAGCGCTCGCGATTATCCTTGACGTTGTCATAGTCCTGCATGACGGACGGGATCATCTGGGAGAGGTACTGGGCCTTCTGGAGGGCCAGGTTCTTGGCGTCGGCCTCGCTGTAGAAGGTACCCGTCTCCTTGTTGGCCACGCGGACCACATAGGTGCCCATGATACCGGCCACCGGAGCGGAGATCTCACCCACCTTGCCGGCGGAGATGGCGCCGATCAGCGCCGGCTCCACGTTGGCGGAAGCGAGGGACAGGGCATCACGGTGCTCGATGGCGACACCCAGGCGCTCGGCGATCTCCTCGAGAGAGGCGGCGCCGGCGATCTGCTCAGCCACCTTGGCGGTGGCGGCAGCCTGCTGCTTGTCGGCGTAGAGGCGCTCGTAGATCTGGTTGGACACCTTCTGGACCGGGGCGTAACCCTCCTTGTTGACGGCCTTGACGGTAGCCACGAAGAAGAAGTTGTTGTCCACGGTGATGATGTTGGAAGCCTTGCCGGCCTTGTTGTCGAAAGCCCAGCGGGTCACTTCCTTGGCGTTGTCGATGGCGCCGTAGTTGGCGGTGGCCTCGGTGATGGTCAGCGCGTGGGAATAGACCTTGGTGGAGTCGACGGCCTTCTGGTAGCCCTCGTAGGAACCACCGGCGAGGGTGGCGAAGGTGTTGGCCTGGGAATAGTAGCTGTTGAACGTCTCCTTGCTGGCCAGGGCGGTCTTCTCCATGATGGCGACCTGCTTCTTGACGACCGGCTTGGTCTTGCGGCTCACGAGCACGACGTGGGTGCCGTACTGGGTCTTGAGCACGTAAGGCTCACCCTCCTTGGCGTCGAAGACACCCTCGAAGCCCGGGATCATATAGCTCTGGGTCATCCAGCCGATGCCGCCCAGCTCGCCGTCGGTCGCGGAGGCCTGGTCGAGGGAATAGGAAGCGACGAGGTTGGCGAAGTTGCCACCCTTCTTGATGACCGTCACAAGGCTGTCAGCCGTCTTGTCGGCGGCGTCGCCCTGCAGGAGGATATGCTTGACGAAAACGGAGTCCGGCATCATCTTGCTGGCCACCTCGCGGGCGGCGAAGAAGCTGTTGCCGTCGGCAACGATCTCGGTGACCTTGGCACCGTCAAAGATCTGCTTGTCGATCTCGGCGTTGACCGTGCGGAGCTCGCCGGCCTTGTACCAGTAGTTGTCGAGGTTGCGCTCGGAGTTCTTCAGCAGGAAGGTGCGGAGGTTGTCGGTCGTGGCGAACTCGTCGTAGGCAGCGGAGATGGCCTCGCTGGTCGCGGCCACGTCGGCGGCGGACGGAACCACCTCGAAGACGACATACTCGATCTCGCGGTTGGCGCGCTGCTTGAAGAAGTCCTTGTGCTGCTTGTAGAAGGCGCGGACCTCATCGTCGGAGACGGTGATGGTGCTGTCGCGGCCCACCGGGTAGTTCACCAGGCAGTAGTCCACGTCGGCGGTGGTGTTGCCCTCGGCGACGGCCTGGGCAAGCTGCAGGGCGTTGTCGCTGCCGCTGGCGGTGAACAGGGCGCCGTACTTGGCATAATACTGCTGGTTGTGGGCCGTGTTCTGGATGTAGTTCCAGTAGGTGCGGAGCTGACCGCTCTCGTCGCTCTCGACGTTGTCGACGAACGCACGCACGCGGTCGACGGAGAACTGGCCGTTCTCATCCATGAACAGCGCGTTCTGGGCCAGGGCCGGAGAAAGGACCTCGCCGCTCATCACGGCCTTCATCTCGTCCTTGCCGACGGTGATGCCCGCCTCCTTGGCGTTCTTGACGAACATGTATTTGTCAAGAAGCTCCTGCCAGGCGGCGTTGCGGATCTGCTTCTGGCTTTCCGCACCGCGGCCGGCGCCGAGGAGTTCGTTGATGGTGGTGTAACGGTCGATGTCCGCCTGGAAATCCGAATAGGAAATGTTCTTGCCGGCGATCTGACCGACGTCATACTTGGACGACATCGAGTTGAGCGCCGAATCCAGGGTGCCCGGATCGATAATGAAGGAAAGGAGGGCCAGCGCGATGATGATGGAGATCACGAGACCGAACTTAACGCGTATTTTTTCAAGTACCGCCATAATAGTTATTTATTTTTTAAATTTTCCGATAAGGGGCTGCGAAGATAGTTATTTTTTTGGAAACGGCCCAATAAAATTCACAGAATCAATGATAACGGCCGTGCTGTCCTGGACCACCACCCCGTATCCGTCGAAGGGGCGGTACAGGATGGAATTGCGCACATGGTCGTCCGAGCGCATTCCGAAGCCCTGCAGGAAGCCCTGCGGGGAATAGATCTTGACATAACAGTCCGTATAGAGTTCCTTTTTGGCCTGGTCCCAGTAGATGGTGTCCGTCTCCATCGTCTCCTGCTCGATGACGTTGTGCATGATGACGTTGCCGAAGGCTTCCCAGATCTCATCCTTCTTGCGGTCCTTGGGCACGATGTGCCGGGCGTTGTCCGCCACGATGACGGATTCGAGCAGCCCTTCCTGCGTGTAGCCGAAGACCGACAGCCCTTCCGGGAACGTGTCGAACGAGGCCGAATCCGTGTCGAAATGCTCCATCAGCGCCGACTCCAGCCGCATCGACACGTGGCCGTTCTGGGTCTGGACGGCAAACATGTCGAAGGTCCGCTGGGTGGGCGTGTGTTCGAGATCCAGGCGGTCCGCCTCGCCGATCTGTCCCCGGCAAGAAACGACAATGCTGGCAACCACAAAAGTGATTGCCAGCATGTTGGGTCTATTGATCCGTGTGCCCAAATTATCTGAGGCGCACCGTCGTGGTGGCACGCAGGCCGCCACAGACGACCGTGTAGGACTGACCCTTGACGACGTCGTACATGAACGCATCTTCGCCGGCCGGGAAGTACACGCTGTACTGGCTGATGTAACGGTTGGCCTCGTCAGTGAGGGAAGGATCCGCAGCCTTGGCCTTGTTCATGTAGTCACAGGCCACCCAGTATTGAGCGCGTTTGGCGACCTCGTCGCCACCGCAGCGGACGGCTGCCCAGATGTTGCCCATCAGGAAGTAGGCCTTGCCGGCCAGGGACTCCGTCTCGGCGGCCTTGGAGGCGAACTCGAAGGCGCGGGCGTTCTCGCCGTTCTTGAAGCAGAACTTGGCGGCGTCGAAGGTCCAGTCGGCCTTGGTGGCGGCATCGACATCCTCGCCGGCCAGGGCGCTCTCAATATAGGAGATGGCTTCCTTGACGTTGCCGCGGGCGCCGTGCAGGCGATACAGATAGTAGGACGTGCTGGAAGAAGGATCCATCTTGTTCATCAGGGTGACGGCCTGCAGGAAGAGGTCGTTGCCGTCGCAGTTCTCGGCCATGCGCATCGTCTTGGCGATGCTCTGGGCGAGCTGGAGGTTCTCCGGATCGGCGGCCAGACGGGGAGTATAGAGCTCGATGAGGGTCTCGCAGTCCGCGACCTTGCTGGAAGCGAAGAGGCTGCCCATGTCGTTCTTGATGTTGGCCATCTGCTCCTTGTCGGCATCAGCCACGTTGATCTTCTCGAAGATCTCGGTGTTGCGCTGATAGACGTTGATCACCTTCTCGGCGTCGATCTTGCCGTCCTGATAGAGGTTGACGGCAGCCTGCAGGTCATAAAGCAGGATGGTCGGAAGGACCTGCTCCTGGTTGTTCTCGATAATGCCCTCGTAGCCGTCGAAAAGCATCTGCGGATTGTCCTTGACGAAGCTGTGGAGGTCCTGACCCTTGGTGTTGAGGGCCCTGACGGCGTACTTGGGATAGTACTGGACACGGGTGTCGTGCAGGGTCATGATGGAGTCGACCAGGGCCTTGCGGTACTCGGGGTTGCGGGCGTTCTTGTTGACAAGGCGACGGAGCAGCGTGGTGCCGTCGATGAGCATCTGCTGGCTGGCCGTAGGCGGGCAGTATTTATAGGCGTTTCTCCAGGAAGGGAGCGCCTCGTCCAACTGCTTGGCCTTGACATATTCCGAGTAGAAGGAAAGGTTGGTGACACATTTGACGCTATCCGGACCGTACTTGCCCTGGGCGAACGCATTGTCGCCCAGCACTACGCCGGAAACAAACAAAAAGACAAGGATTAACTTTTTCATATCGCTACAGTTTTATATATTAATCATATTGGTGTTTGCGGAACCAGATGTCGAAGAGGTTGAATCCGACCGAGAAATTGATGTATCGCTCGCGGATCATCTCTCCGCCCAGGTTGCCCCGCTGGCCGAAGTCCACGCCCAGCGTGAGGCCGTTGTAGCCGTTGACGATCGGCAGGGTGACGCCCAGGGTGATGCCGGTCGAGGTGACCGGGCTGCCGTTCAGCAGATAGTATTCTTTCTTATGGTACGCGCCTGCGCGATAGGCGACGTGATTCATGTAATAGCGGATGTCGTTGCGGTTCGGGACGATCTCGAAGCCGGCGCGGTAGGTCTCGGTCGTGGAGGCGGAGAAGGCCTTGCTGGCCGTAAAGCCGCGGGCGCCGTCCAGGCCGCACTTGCTCCAGTCGGAGCGGGAATAGTCGAAGGACGCGGACCAGCGGCCCTTCTCCTGGAAGGTGACGCCGACGGCGAACTCGCTGGCGAGCTGCACCTTGCTGTCCACGCCGAGCGTCTCCAGCTTGTAGAAGAGCGTGTCGGCGGCGGCGGTGCCGCCAGAATAGCGGAACGACTCCATCGTGCCGGACAGGGTGGCGGCGGTGGTGTAGGTGGCGCCGAGCGTCAGGGAGTGCTTGCCGCCGAGCGGCTGCTCGTACTGGACGCCGAACTTGAAGTTGTTGCCGGTGATCTGGCCCTTCGAGCCGTTGCGGATGCTGTTGTAGGATGCGTCGTTGAACTCCGTGTAGAAGTTCTTCTCGATCATGCCGAAGTAGGTGTTCCACTGGGCACCGACGGAGACGCGCTTGAAGAAGGTCATGCCGGCGGCGGCGAAAGCCTTGTAGATGCTGCCCTTGCCGGTGGCGGAGTAGTTGATGTTGCCCGTCTGGCCGATCACTTCAGGATCCGTGTAATCGAAACTGTAGCCGAATCCCGTGTCGCTGAAAGGCATGATGCCCACCATCATGGCCGCATTGTGCCAGAGCGGGAAGGACATCGCCAGGTTGTTGATGTTGAACGTGTTGCTGGCAGACTTGATACCCTCCTGGCGGAAGATCTTGTTGTCGTTGTACAACGAGAAATCGGCCATGAAGGCAAGGCTGTCGCGCGCCGTGACGGCGGCGGGGTTCAGCAGGTTGAGGTAGCGGTTGTTGCGCAGGGCCACGCCGACGCCGCCCATCGTCTTGCTGTAGGCGGAGCCCGGCTGGCTCAGGTCACCTACTCCGTAGATGGAGTACGGCGTATAGGTACCCGCCGCCTGGCCATGTGCGGTAAGTGTAGCGCACGCAGCCAGCAGGGCGGTCAGAAACCATCTATTTAAGATTCTTCTTGACATAGTCGTCAGTTATCAATGCAAGGCCCATCAAAACCAGATTGGAAACCACAAATATCGAGTTTTTCATCTTCTTGGCAAAATAATTTGCATCTCCACCCGTGAAAATCACGATATTCTCTGGCCGGAGCCTGGTGTAACCTTCAATTTCAAACATTATGCCCGAAATCACGCCGGACGCGATCGACGCCTGGACGGAGTGTCCTTCCGGCTCCGTTTCCTCGGGCGTGTTTACCAGCGGGAGCGACTTGGAATAGCGTTCGAGGGCCTTGAACCGGGTCCTGCATCCCAACGAAATATTTCCGCCCAGATACTCGCCTTCGCGGCTCAAAAAGTCGACCGTGAGGGTCGTGCCGAAGTCGAAGACGGTCACCGGCTTGTCCTTGAACAGAAATCCGGCGGCGACAAGCTCCGCGGCCCGGTCATAGGACAGGTATTCCGGAAATTTCCGGCTCGAAAGCAGGTCGGTGTGGGCGCCGTCCAGGATCAGGAGTTCGCCGCAGCGGGAGCGCAGCAGCGCCTCCTCTTCGGCGGACACCCCGAAGGCGGACGCGACCGTCAGCACTTCGGGACGCTCCTTGTCCAGGAGCGAAAGCAGATAGTCCATCATCCGCTCGCCCTGGTACCGGAAGGTCTTGCCCAATGTCGTACCCTCGGCCCACGCGGCTTTGAGTGCGGTGTTTCCTGCTTCTACCAGTAAATTTGGCATAACTCGCAAATATACGAATTTTATCGTAATTTGCTCAAAACCGTACGTGCTTCCTTCAGCGAAGGAACGTTACGCACCACGATCTTGAGTTTGTTTTCCGTCTGCTTGAGCTCGTAGCGCGGCATTCCGGCCGTCTTTTCAAGGATGGTCGCAAACGTGTCGGACTTGTAGTAGGGCGACATCGGATTGGCGATGAAGAAGGCGATCAGCAGGCCGTTCTTGACGATGACCTTCTCGAAGCCGAGCGCGGCGCCGAGGTTGCGGATCTTGACGACCTCGAAGAGGTTCTCCAGCTCCGCGGGGAGGGCGCCGAAGCGGTCGGCGAGCATGTTGGCATAACGGTCGATTTCCTTGTCGGAAGACATCGCGTCGATGGTCCGGTAGATGCGGATCTTCTCGGCCGTGACGTCGATGTAGTCGTCGGAGATGAGTGCCGGCTGGTCGGTCTCTATCGTGCATTCCGTCACGAACTTGCCGCGGTCGTTGCGGGCCACGATGCCCGTCTCCACGCCCAGTTCCTCCATCGCCTCGGCGAGGATCTTCTGGTAGGTCTCGAAGCCCATGTCCGTGATGAAGCCGCTCTGCTCGGCGCCCAGCAGGTTGCCGGCGCCGCGGATGTCGAGGTCCTGCATCGCGATGTTGAAGCCGCTGCCCAGGTCGGAGAATTCCTCGATGGCCTTGAGGCGCCGGCGCGCGTCGTCGGTGATGCTCACCAGCGGCGGGACGATCAGGTAGCAGAACGCCTTCTTGTTGGAGCGGCCGACGCGACCGCGCAACTGGTGCAGGTCGCTCAGGCCGAAATTCTGCGCCTGGTTGATCAGGATCGTATTGGCGTTCGGGATGTCCAGGCCGTTCTCGATCAGGGTGGTGCAGAGCATCATGTCGTAGTCGCCGCGCATGAAGTCCAGCATCTTGCCCTCCAGCTCCTTGGCCTCCATCTGGCCGTGCGCCACGCAGATCTTCATGTCCGGGATCAGGCGGTGCAGGATGTCGTGGATGGCCGGCAGTTCTTCGACCTTGTTGTGCAGGAAGAAGACCTGTCCACCGCGGTTCAGCTCGTAGTTGACGATGCTCCGGATCTCCTTCTCGTCGAAGAGGATGATCTCCGTCTGCACCGGGATGCGGTTGGGC
Organism: uncultured Bacteroidales bacterium; assembly: GCA_900319975.1. Classification (GTDB taxonomy): domain Bacteria; phylum Bacteroidota; class Bacteroidia; order Bacteroidales; family UBA932; genus Cryptobacteroides. The sequence continues at coordinate 22,101 of ONQP01000003.1, forward strand.
GGCGGGGTGTTGATGATGCTCAGGTCGCGGGCGCCCAGCAGCGAGAACTGCAGGGTGCGCGGGATCGGGGTGGCCGTGAGCGTGAGCGTGTCCACGGACGCCTTCAGCGTGCGCAGCTTCTCCTTGGCGGCCACGCCGAATTTCTGCTCCTCGTCGATGATCAGCAGGCCCAGGTCCTTGAAGGCGAAGTCCTTGCTGAGGATCTTGTGCGTGCCTATCAGCACGTCGATCTGCCCGGCGGCGAGACGCTTCTTGATGTCGGCGATCTCCTTGGCCGTGCGCAGCCGGCTGACGTAGTCGATGTTGCAGGGAAGGTTCTGCAGACGGTTCTTGAACGTGTTGAAATGCTGCAGCGCGAGGATGGTGGTCGGCACGAGCACGGCCACCTGCTTGCTGTCGCAGACGGCCTTGAAGGCCGCCCGGACGGCGATTTCCGTCTTGCCGAAGCCTACGTCGCCGCAGATCAGGCGGTCCATCGGACAGGTGTCCTCCATGTCCCGCTTGACGGCCGCGGTGGCCGTCTCCTGATCGGGCGTGTCCTCATACATAAACGAAGATTCCAGCTCTTCCTGCAGGTAGGTGTCGGCCGAGAAGGCGAAGCCCTTCGAGGCACGCCGCTTCGCGTACAGCTGGATGAGGTCCTTGGCGATGTCCTTGACCTTGGACTTGGCGTTGGATTTCAGGGTGACCCAGGACTTGGAGCCCAGCTTGTTGATGCGCGGGGCCTCCCCGTCCCGGGAACGGAAACGGGAGATCTTGTGCAGCGCATGCACCGACACGAACACTACGTCGCCGTCCTTGTAGGTGATCTTGACGACCTCGCGCATACGGCCGAAGTCGTCGCGCAGCCGCACCAGGCCGCCGAACACGCCCACGCCGTGGTCGATGTGCACGACGTAGTCGCCGATGTTGAAGGAGTTCAAGTCGTTGACCGTCAGCTGCTCGCTCTTCTCCACCGTGCGCCGCAGGGCGACGCGGTGGAAACGGTCGAAGATCTCGTGGTCGGAATAGCAGCAGACCTTGTCCTGGGCGTCGATGAAGCCGTTGTGGATGTTCTTGCCGGACACGAATTCGGGCAGCAGGCCGCCGTTCTGCGACAGGATGGAGCGGACGCGCTCGAGCTGCTGCTCCTTCTCGCCGTAGATCAGGACGCGGTAGCCGTTCTCCAGATGCTTGCGGATGTCCTCCGTCAGGAGTTCGAAATTCTTGTTGAAGGTCGGCTGCGGCGAAATCTGGAAATAGACGAAATCGTCGCCCGCATACGACAGGGGAGCGTCGATGTAGACGCGGCGGAACTTCTCGAGTGCCGGGAAGAAGGATTCCCGGAAATACATGTCGGAAGAGTCCAGCCACAGGAGGCTGTCTTTGGGGAACAGGTCGGAAAGGGGCTGTCCCTGCACTTCGCCGCCACCGACTACGTCGGAAATGATCTCGGCGGCGGATACCTTGTCCTTGGAGAGCTGCGTGTTGCAGTCGAAGGAATGGATGCTTTCTATCTCATTGCCCCAGAAGGAGATGCGGAAAGGAAAATTCTCCGAGAAGGAGAAGATGTCCACGATGGAGCCGCGGATGGCGTACTGGCCCGGCGCAGAGACGAAGTCCACCTTCTCGAAGCCGCGGCCGGAGAGCGTCTTGATAATGTCGGCATGCGAGATCTCCTGTCCTTCCTGGATGCGGAAGACGGATTCCCTGATGGTCTGGGTGGTGGGAATCTCCTCCGCCAGCGCCTCGGGATAAGTCACTATGACGAGCAGGTCCCGGCCGGCTTCCAGCAGCTTGCCGATGGCGGCGGTGCGCTGCACGCCGAGCGAAGACTTGTAGTTGCTCCGCTCCACGCTGCGGCCCGATTCGGGCAGGAAGAAGACGCGGTCGCCCTCGATCAGCGGATACAGGTCGGCGGCGCAGTACTCGGCCGCCTCCCGGTTGGGAAGGACGACCACGTGCACGCCTTTGTCCGCCACCTGGGACAGGACGAACCAGCGGGCAGACAAAAAGAGCCCGCGGCAGAATACTTCCCTTGCGGTTTTTATTCTGTCGCGCAGGCACTCCGAAGATTTCGAACTTATCAACATGCTCTGCCGAAAAGCGGTTGAAAACTATGTTGAAATCCTGTTCGCCCGGTCTTCCCGGCGGTGGAAAAAACAAGCCGCCCGGTTTTCAACGGGAGAAAAAACAGTGTTTCAACAGACTTTTCAACGAACTTCTATCTTATTAAATATTTGATACATAATGGCTTTGTTGAATTATGAACATTTCAACACACCATTATAAAACATCAAATTATCAAAATAAAAGAGTTATATTTGTATTCTGATTGTCAAGGCCCCTATGCAGGAATTCGACCCTCATAACGCAAACGACTGCAAAGATAAAGATTTGGACGGAATTATCCGGCCCCAGGAGCTGGAAGATTTCACCGGACAGGGTGAAATCGTGTCCCGTCTCCGCGTCTATATCCAGGCAGCCAAGATGCGCGGCGAGTCGCTGGACCACACGCTTTTCCACGGCCCTCCGGGTCTGGGCAAGACGACGCTGGCACACATCATCGCCAACGAGATGGGGGTCAACATGAAGATCACTTCCGGTCCCGTCCTGGACCGTCCCGGCGACTTGGCCGGCCTGCTGACTTCCCTGGAGGAGGGCGACGTGCTCTTCATCGACGAGATCCACCGCCTGGCTCCGGAAGTGGAGGAGTACCTCTACTCCGCGATGGAGGACTACGTGATCGACATCATGATCGACAAGGGCCCGGGCGCCCGTTCCGTACGCATTTCCCTGAATCCCTTCACGCTCGTGGGCGCCACGACCCGCGCGGGCCTGCTGACGGCGCCGCTCCGGGCGCGTTTCGGCATCACCGAAGGGCTGGAATACTATGACACCGAGGACCTGGTGCGCATCGTCAAGCGCAGCGCCGGGATCCTGAAGGTGGAGATCGAGCCGGAGGCTGCCCGCGAGATCGCGCTCCGCAGCCGCGGCACGCCGCGTATCGCCAACTCGCTGCTGCGCCGCGTGCGCGACTTCGCGCAGGTGATGGGCGACGGCCACATCGACCTCAAGATCGCCCGCTACGCGCTGGACAAGCTCAACATCGACAAGCGCGGCCTGGACGCGATAGACAACAAGATCCTCCGGACCATCATCACCACCTTCAAGGGCGGTCCGGTCGGCGCCAACACCCTGGCCACGGCCATCGGCGAGGACCAGGGCACATTCGAAGAAGTTTACGAGCCTTTCCTGATCAAGGAAGGCTTCATCGTACGCACCCAGCGTGGCCGTGTGGCCACGGAGCTCTCCTACAAGCACATGGGCTTGGATCCATACGACAGCAACGCCGCCGGCTCGCTGTTCTGATGCAATGAAATAACAATAAATACAAACACCTAACAATGTCAGACAAGTTAAATTCCAAAATTCCTGCAGGACCCCTTGAGAGCAAATGGACCCGGCGCAAGTCGGAAATCCGTCTCGTGAGTCCCAACAACAAGAGAAAGCTTGAGATCATCGTGGTCGGTACCGGTCTCGGCGGCGCGTCTGCAGCCGCCTCCCTGGGCGAACTCGGCTACAACGTCAAGATTTTCTGCATCAGCGACAGCCCTCGCCGCGCGCACTCCATCGCCGCGCAGGGCGGTATCAACGCTGCCAAGAACTATCAGAATGACAACGACTCTGTCTATCGTCTGTTCTACGACACCATCAAGGGTGGCGACTACCGCGCCCGCGAGGCCAACGTCTACCGTCTGGCCGAGGTGAGCGCCGCCATCATCGACCAGTGCGTCGCGCAGGGCATTCCTTTCGCCCGTGAGTACGGCGGATACCTCGCCAACCGCTCCTTCGGCGGCGTGCAGGTGAGCCGTACGTTCTACGCCCGCGGCCAAACCGGCCAGCAGCTCCTCCTGGGTGCGTATGCTTCCCTGAACAAGGAGATTGCGAACGGCAGCGTCAAGTCCTACCCGCGCCACGAGATGCTCGACCTGGTGATCGTCAACGGCCAGGCCAAGGGCATCATCGCCCGTAACCTCGTCACCGGCCAGCTGGAGCGCTTCGGCGCCCACGCCGTCGTGATTGCGACGGGCGGCTACGGCAATACCTATTTCCTCTCCACCAACGCCATGAACAGCAACGGTTCCGCCGCGATGCAGTGCTACCGCAAGGGCGCCTTCTTCGGCAACCCGTGCTTCGCGCAGATCCACCCGACCTGTATCCCGGTCCACGGCGACCAGCAGTGCAAGCTCACCCTGATGAGCGAGTCCCTGCGCAACGACGGCCGTATCTGGGTCCCGAAGAAGCTGGAGGACGTGGAGAAGCTCCGCAAGCACGAAATCAAGGCCTCCCAGATCCCTGAGGAGGATCGTGACTACTATCTCGAGCGCCGCTACCCGGCCTTCGGCAACCTCGTCCCGCGCGACGTGGCTTCCCGTGCCGCCAAGGAGCGCTCGGCCACCAGCGTGTCGCCGAGCGTTACGGCAACCTCTTCGACATGTATGAGAAGATCACCGCCAGCTCCCCCTGGGAGGAGCCGATGATGATCTATCCCGCCATCCACTACACGATGGGCGGCATCTGGGTCGACTACGACCTGCAGACCACCATCCCGGGCCTCTACGCCATCGGCGAGGCCAATTTCTCCGACCACGGCGGCAACCGCCTCGGCGCTTCCGCGCTGATGCAGGGCCTCGCGGACGGCTACTTCGTGTTGCCGGTCACGATCGGCGACTACCTCTCCTACAAGTTTGCCGAGCCCAAGACGGATGTCAACACCAAGGAGTTCGACGACGCCGAGAAGGCCGTCCAGGCCCGTATCGACCGCCTTTTCTCCATCAAGGGCAAGCAGACCGTAGATTCCATCCACAAGCGCCTGGGCAACATCATGTGGGACTACGTGGGCATGGCCCGCGACGAGGCCGGCCTCAAGAAGGCCATCGCCGACATCAAGGCCCTCAAGAAGGAGTTCTACGAGGATGTCAACGTCCCCGGCAGCCAGTTTGAATTCAACCAGGAGCTCGAGAAGGCCCTCCGCCTGGAGGATTTCTTCGACATCGGCGAACTGATGGCGCGCGATGCGCTCAACCGTACCGAGTCCTGCGGCGGCCACTTCCGTGTGGAGAGCCAGACCGAGGAGGGCGAGGCCAAGCGCGACGACTCAAGTATGAGTTTATCGAGGTGAAAACGAGAAATTACAAAGACTAAGCGAGATGGAATTCAATCTGAAAATATGGCGTCAGAAGAACGCCAAGACCCCGGGTCATTTCGAGACCTACCATATTGCCGGCATTGAGGAGGACGCCTCCTTCCTGGAGATGCTCGATATCCTCAATGAGCAGCTCATCCGCGAGGGTTGCGACCCTGTGGCGGTGGAGCGCGGCTGCCAGAGCAGCGGTCCCGTGTCGTTCGACCACGACTGCCGCGAGGGCATCTGTGGCGCCTGCGGCCTCTATATCGACGGCCGCGCCCACGGTCCGGACAACCACGTGACGACCTGCCAGCTGTTCATGCGCCACTTCAAGGACGGCGCCACCATCACGGTGGAGCCCTGGCGCAGCGCCGGTTTCCCGATCATCAAGGACCTGGTGGTCAACCGCTCCGCGTTCGACCAGATCCTCCAGGCCGGCGGCTTCATCTCCGTGCGCACCGGTTCCGCGCAGGATGCCAACAACATCCTGATCCCGCACGACCGTGCCGAGGAGAGCATGGACGCGGCCGCCTGCGTCGGTTGCGGCGCCTGCGTCGCTACGTGTAAGAACGGCTCCGCGATGCTGTTTGTCGCGGCCCGCGTGAGCTCCCTCGCCCTGCTTCCGCAGGGCCGTCCGGAAGCGCACCGCCGCGCCAAGGCGATGGTCGCCAAGATGGACGAACTCGGCTTCGGCAACTGCACCAACACGCGTGCCTGCGAGCTGGAGTGCCCGAAGGGCATCAACGTCTCGCACATCGCCCGCCTGAACCGCGAGTTCCTCAAGGCGAAGTTCTCCGACTAAGCATCCTTTCCGACGCGATTGGAAATCATAAAAAGAGCAGCACCGTCAAGTGCTGCTCTTTTTTCGTTGTTTACAAGGCGATTTTGACGCCGAAAACGACTCGTCTGGTAGAAGGATTTATCGGAAAATCCATGCCTAAATAATCCCAGTTCAGCGTGTATTCCGGATCGCTTCCCGGATACCTGGTGAACAGGATGAAATTCTCCAGCGAAGCGAACAGGTCGATATTGGCAACTTTCAACGGCAGGGAGTAATCCAGCCGGATCTGGTCGATCCGGAAGAAAGAAGCGTCGAACAGCATCGCGGAAGACTGACGGTAGGAATCGCTTGCTTGAAAATAGTAATATGTTTTATCGTTTAAGAAATGTCGTCTCAGACCATCCTGTTCACTTCCGTGCATGACAGATTGTCCGAAGTTTCCGTGTCCCAGGATGCTGAGCTGCCAGTTCTTCCAGGATACATACCCGTGCAGACCCAGGACGGCAGTAGGGAACATGCCATTTCCGCAGGCTTCCTTTTCTTGTCCCAAAATCGGAGAATTGTCGGTCGGATCGACTCCCTTCATCGGATATAACCAGGCGATTCCGACAGGATACCCCTCCCGAACGCTAAATAGGGTGCTATAGTTATATGAAGTGAGGTTATTGAACATTTTCGTGACCCTGTTCCGGTAGAGCGTCAGCGAGGGATCCAAGCCGAAAACGAAGTCGTTCACAGCGTAAGACCATCTTGCAGAGAGTTCCAAACCGAGGTTACGGACAGAGACTTGGTCATCATAGTTCAGAACGTAATAGTTGTCACTGTCCCAAAAACCGTTGATTCGGGCATGGACTGAATTTCCTCCGATCTGGAAACCGGCTTCCGCGCCGGCATTCAGGCGGGAATAACCCGCAGAGCTGAGCGAGATAGGAAGAAGGTCCCGATAATTATACCTGTCAGTACGAGTGACGAAGTGATAAGCGTGGCTCCAGGAACCGAATACTTCCCATTCTTTTCCGGGTTTAAAGCGGATATTGGCGGCGAGAGCCGGCTTCTGGAGCCGGTCGTCCATATGACCCTTATACTGTCTCTTGTATAGCCCGAAATCGGCAAACAGGCGCTTGTTCCAGTCGTAACGCAGACGGATGGAATAGTCGGTTAGCGTATCCCTGTATTGTATATATCTCGTTGAGCTCACCTGTTCTCCGGAGAGATAGTCCTGCCGTTTGATGGTCGCGTCCAGACCGGCGCTGTGCTTTCCAAACGTACGGGAATATCCAAGATCCAGTCCGTATTGATGCAAGTTCCATTCGTGCCTCTTGGCATCATTCCGGTCCTGGCTGATTCCATAGAAAGGGCGGACATACAATCCGTCAATGGGGCGGAATTCCACTTTCCCTTGTGCCGAGAAAGCCGTATTCTGGAGATTCTCGACCGAAAACGCGCCCAACGGGTCCGCAGCTCCGTATTCCGGCGGGACAGGTTGGTTGTAAAGAATGGTTACCAAAGCCTGCTGATAGTTTTTGTCCGACTTGCCGCCAGCGGCGGAAACCTCCACGTCGAGCCATTTCAACGGCCGGTAAGCGATCCGCGCGGAGCCTGAATAGCGCCGGTGGTTGTCCACTTTCCCTTCGAGCGGTCCGTCATTGTCCAGATAGTCCAGATTGGCGGCCACATCCAGTTTGTCCGTCTTCGACTGCAGGCTCACGTGGTGGGTCTGGGCAAAGGAGGTGCCGGTCCGGTTGAGATTATAGGGGTTTTGCGTGCAGTTTTTCATCGAAGGATAGGACGCCTGCCATTCCTGCAGCGAGATTTGTTCCGGCTCCCAGGCGAGCTGATGGACGGCTCCCGAGAAGCTGTATGACGCATGGAATCCTTTCTGCGTAGCAGCGCGGGTCGTAACGACAATGGCGCCGCAGGACGCTTCCGGACCAAAGCGCAGGACGGCGTCGCCTCCGGAAAGGACCTCGATGCTGCCGATGGATTCCGGCGCCAGGAAATTCAGGTCGCTGACCAGGACGCCATCGACATAGAAAGCGGGATTCTTCGTGTAGGGATGGAATCCGTGGACATAGACGGACGGAATCATCGCGGGTGCTCCTACGGAGGAAACAGCCACCACGCCGGGTGTCTGTCCGATCAGTTTTTCCCGAACGTCGGTGATGTAGCAGTCTTTTCGATCCGTCGCCGTCGTGTCTGTCTGCGCAAATGCCGGGCTTCCGGACAATAGCGGGAGAAGGGAGAGAATCAGAAATTTTACGTGTTTCATAGTATTTTATTTATGAGGTAGTATTCTATTTTTGAGGCAGGGCCTTCGTGATGTTCCGGTAGCCGAAGTCCAGGCCGGCTGAAAGGCTGATCGTCGGCGCGAGCAATTTCTGGGGGGCTGCATACATTTCATCGACGGAGAGCCGGAAATGAAGGGACATATCGCGCAGCTGCGGCTTCCTCGCGACGAAGTTCATCGTCTTCTGCAGGGGAACGATGACGTCGACCCCTTGCGACAGGGTAATGCCCCCGAAGGCGACGTGTGCCATGATGTCGCCGTGTTTCCAGCAAGAATAACCGGCTCCGCCGGAGAGATAAACCCCTCCTTCTTTGATGGGGAATAACCTACCGCAGTACCGGGCCATAAGTCCGATATGTGCACCCTGGACCCCAATGGCGGAAACCCTGAAGGGGTTGAAATTGCTTAAATCCAGGCCCGTGTGTCCAACGGTGAGTTCTGCGGAAAAGAGGCTCTTTCCTTCCCTGTGCCCGTATCCGGCACGGAAACCGACGGCGGGGCCGAAGTGGTTGGCGAGTTCTCCCGTCGGAATGACGTCCACAAGGGAAATGATCGCGTCGGACGACCCTTTCTCTATCTGGCAGGGGACTTTGGAGATGTCGAACGGTTCACGGGAAACGTGATAATCTTCATAGGATTTGCCGTTTTTGCAGGCTTCGAGCGCAGCGCGGTAGCCGTCGATATAGACAACCTCGGGAAGATGGTGCTTTTTATCGGTTCCGAAATAGGCGTCGTGTTGATTGGTCAGCTCGGGGCTGGAATGGAAGAGATAATCGGTCCTGTAGCGTTCGGCAAAATACTGCAACAGGTCAAACTCCTTCTGGAGCCGCTGCAGGTTTTCGTCTGTGTCTTTTCCTGTCTGCACCCAGCATTGCCCGGTATCCAATGCGGCGGAGACATCCATGTATTTATAAAGGATGCCGTCGATTTTGACCTTTTTGTTCTCCTTGGAAAAGGAGAAGGTGGCCTTGTACGGGTCCGTCTGGGTAGAATCGACGCGCTGGAAGCGTTCCCAGGTCAAAGGGCCGTCCGTCCAGCGCAGAATGCCCTGCGCGTTGCCGCAAAGGGCTCCTGTCAGGAAAAGAGATGCGAAACAAAATCTTAGAGCTTTCATAGTGTCGTACTGTTGCTTGAATTACCAGAGGAAGTTGTTGAAGGGGTAGCGTCCGGCGTGGATCTCAGCGACCATCTTGTAGATGTCGTCGCGGAGCTTGTCGATGTTCTCCTTCTTGATGGCGGAGATGAAGATGCAGGGGATCTTGCGGCCGTTGATCCATTTGGCCTTGACCTCGTCCAGGGTGAAATTCTTCTCGGTCTTGGGCTCCAGGGAGAATTCGTCGTAGGGTTCGTAGGTGTAGGCGTCCGTCTTGTTGAAGACCACGTAGACGGGCTTGTCGGCGGCCGAAATGTCTTTCAGGGTCTTGTCCACGACCTCCATCTGCTCTTCATAGTCGGGGTGCGAGATGTCCACCACGTGCACGAGGATGTCGGCCTCCCGGACCTCGTCGAGCGTGCTCTTGAAGGCCTCGATGAGCTGCGTAGGCAGCTTGCGGATGAATCCGACGGTGTCGCTGAGCAGGAAGGGGACGTTGCCGATGACGACCTTGCGGACGGTGGTGTCGAGGGTGGCGAAGAGTTTGTTCTCGGCGAAGACGTCCGACTTGGAGAGGAGGTTCATCAGCGTGGATTTGCCGACGTTGGTGTAGCCGACGAGCGAAAGGCGCACCAGCTGCCCGCGGTTGCTGCGTTGGGTGGCCATCTGCTTGTCCACCTTCTTGAGCTGCTCCTTGAGCTTGGAGATGCGCTCGCGCACGATGCGGCGGTCCACCTCGATCTGGGTCTCGCCCATACCGCCGCGCGTGCCCATGCCGCCGCGCTGGCGCTCCAGGTGGGTCCACATGCCCGCCAGGCGGGGGAGCATATAGTTGTAGTGCGCCAGCTCGACCTGCGTCTTGGCATAGGCCGTCTGGGCGCGCTGGGAGAAGATTTCGAGGATCAGGCTGGTCCGGTCGATGACGGCGGCGGTCGTGATCACCTTCTCGATGTTGCGCTGCTGCATGCCCGTCAGTTCGTCGTCGAAGATGACGTAGTCGATGTGGTTCTCCTCGACGTATTCCGCGATCTCCTTGAGCTTGCCGCTGCGGATATAGGTGGCCTTGTCGGGACGGTCCACGTGCTGGACGAACTGTTTGTCGCCCTTCGCGCCGGCCGTCTCTGCCAGGAACTGCAGTTCGTCCAGGTATTCGAGGATCTTGCGTTCGTCGTCGTCCTGCTTGACGATGCCTACGAAGACCGCTTTTTCTTCTCTCAGATTCTCCATATTCTTTCAGCGAAAAGAGGCCATCCGCGTACGGACGGCCTCTATAAAACTCAAGATGCTTAGGATTAGCGCAGCGTGAAGATCACAGGGAACTGATAGGTGACCTTGACGGCGCGGTCGCGCTGTCTGCCCGGAGTCCACTTCGGGGAGCTCTGGACGACGCGGATAGCCTCTTTGTCAATGGACGGGTCGACGCCGCGGAGGAGCTTGACGTTGGCGACCTTGCCGTCCGGCATCACGGTGAATTCGATCATCACACGGCCGGAAACGCCATTCTCCTTGGCAATCTCAGGGTACTCAAGGTGCTGAGACACCCAGGTGGAGAAGGTCTTGGCGTCACCGCCCTGGAACTTGGGCTTCTCCTCGACGAGGGCGAAAGGAATGGCTTCCTCTTCGACGACCTCTTCCTGAACGTTCTCGACGTAGTCCATGATCTCGACACCAAGGTTGGCGTCGTCCTCGAGGTTGAGGATGTTGTCATCGACCTTGATGTTGTCGTCGACGATGTCGATCTGGTCGGAAAGGACAGGCATCTTCGGCGTCTCGGGGGGCGGCGGAGGGGTATCCTGGATAATCGGAATGATCTCTTCCTCAATGAGGGCTGTGTCGTCGGCACTGAGCGCCGCCTCTTTCTTCTCCGTGGTCTTGTGCTCGAAGGCGAAGATCGTCACGAGAAGGGCGAGGACCAAACCGACCTCAACGAACAGCAGTTTTTTGTTGTTCAGATCAGCCTTGGGTGTTTTCTTGACTTCCATATTTGTGGTTACATTAAATAATCCATTCGAGTCTCAAAGATAGAAATATTTCTTTTCAAAACCAATTTTTTCATATAATAGATGTAAATTTGCCGAAAAGAAACGTCAATATGATACGCTATTTCCAGGAGGATATCCGCTTCGACCTGAAGCAGAAAATGCTGAACAACCGGTGGCTCAAAATGGTCGCCGGCAGCGAGATGCGCCGTCTCGGCGCCATCAACATCATCTTCTGCTCAGACCGCTATATCCTGGATGTCAACATGAAATACCTGCAGCACGACTACTTCACGGACATCATCACCTTCGACTATTGCGAGAAGGATATCCTGTCAGGCGACCTGTTCATCAGCATCGACTCGGTGCGCGAGAACGCGCTCTTCTACGGGACGGAGTTCGAGAACGAACTCAACCGGGTGATGGTGCACGGCCTGCTCCACCTGATCGGCTATGACGACCACACGGAGGAGGACATCGCCGTGATGCGCCAGAAGGAGAACTACTATCTGGAGATGAAAGCCGCGCTGTGATGGAGAAGGTCTATGACATCATCGTCGTAGGGGGCGGGCATGCCGGCTGCGAGGCCGCGATGGCCGCCGCCACCCTCGGCTCGTCCGTCCTGCTCGTGACGATGGACATGCTCGGCTTCGCCAAGATGTCCTGCAACCCGGCGGTGGGCGGCATTGCCAAGGGACAGATCGTCCGGGAGATCGACGCGCTCGGCGGATGGACCGGCGTGGTCACCGACCGGTCGACCCTCCAGTTCCGGATGCTCAACCGCTCGAAGGGGCCTGCGATGTGGAGTCCGCGCGCCCAATGCGATAAAATCCAGTTTTCGCTGCATTGGCGCGAAATCCTCGAAAGTGCCTGTAAATTAGATATTTACGCGGATTCAGCGACCTCTTTTCTCTTTGAGAATTCAAAAATCTGCGGCGTCCGTACGAATACGGGGGCAATTTTCAAGTCTCGGGCGGTTATCCTGACCGCCGGGACCTTCCTGACGGGCAAGCTTTTCATCGGCCGCCACCAGATGGAGGGAGGCCGCATCGGCGAGCCGGCGTCTTACGGACTGACCGAGCAGCTCGTCGAGCACGGGCTGACGACCGACCGGATGAAGACGGGGACGCCTCCCCGGATCGACATCTCCTCGGTCGACACGTCCAAGCTTCCGATCCAGCTCGGCGACCCCGACCCGGCGCGCTTCTCCTTCCTGCCCGAGCCTTCGGCTGTGCAGGACGGCCGCGCCCCGCAGATGCCGTGTTTCATCCTTCATACGAACGAGAAGGTGCACGACACCCTGCGGACCGGCTTCGGCGACTCGCCGCTCTTCACCGGCCTGATCCATGGCAGGGGACCGCGCTACTGTCCGAGCATCGAGGACAAGCTGCGCGTCTTCCCGGACAACCCGGCGCACCAGCTCTTCCTGGAGCCGGAGGGTCGCCATACCAACGAATACTATCTTCAGGGATTCTCTTCCTCGCTCCCGCTGCAGGTACAGCTGGATGCCCTGCACGCCATCGAGGGCCTGGAGAACGTCAAGATATTCCGGCCGGCTTACGCCGTCGAATATGACTTCTTCGACCCGACGCAGCTGCGTCCGACCCTCGAGTCCCGCCTCGTCGAGAACCTCTTCCTGGCGGGCCAGGTCAACGGAACGACCGGCTACGAGGAAGCCGCGGCGCAGGGAATCGTAGCAGGCATCAACGCCCACCGGAAGGTGGTCGAGAAGGATCCGCTCATCCTGCGGCGCGACCAGTCCTATATCGGCGTGCTGATCGACGACCTCGTGACGAAGGGCGTCGACGAGCCGTACCGGATGTTCACGTCGCGCGCGGAATACCGCATCCTGCTGCGTCAGGACAATGCGGACCAGCGCCTGACGCCGCTCGCGCACGAGCTGGGCCTCGCCAGCGAGGCGCGCTACGCGGCGGTGATGGAGAAATATGCCCGCGTGGAGGAGCTGAAATCCTATTGCGAATCCAAGAACCTGACCGCCAAGCAGGCGAATCCTTACCTGGAATCCGTGGGCTCCAGCCCGATTTCGGAGTCCAAGAAGATCGCCGATCTGGCTACGCGTCCAGAGGTAAAGCTTGAGGAACTTTTGAAGATTGTTCCACGTGGAACTTATCAACAGGAGGTTGTTGAAAGCGTGGAAATCTCTCTTCGATACAAAGGATACATCGATCGCGAGCTGCTGATGGCGGAGAAAATCCGCCGCCTGGAGGATCTCAAGATTCCGGAGAATTTCGACTTCGAGCGGGTCGCGGGATTGACGATCGAGTGTCGGCAGAAGCTGAAAAAATATCGTCCGCTGACGATTGCCCAGGCTTCTCGCATCTCTGGGGTCTCGCCAGCGGACATATCCGTGCTGCTCGTTTATTTCGGGCGCTGAATCTCGCTCTAGAGCCGCTGCAAGGCGGCTTTTATGATTTCTTCCACCGAAGCGGAAGGGTTCTGCTTGAGGATGGCCTGGATGGCCTTGGCGATGTTCGGCTTGGAGAAACCGAGCATCTGGAGCGCCGTGGAAGCCTCTTCGGCCGCAGCGCCGGAGTCGGTCTTGAACAGCATTTCCGTGCTGGCGCCGTCGCCCTTGACGATCTTGTCCTTGAGCTCGAGGATCATACGCTGCGCCGTCTTGAGTCCGATGCCCTTAACGCCCTTGAGGCGGTTGACGTCCTCGCCGAGGATGGCGTTGCGCAGCTCGTCCGGCGAGAGGGAGGAGAGGACCATGCGCGCCGAAGCGGCGCCCATCCCGGACACGCTCGTGATCTGCCGGAACAGGTCGCGCTCCGCCGGCGTGGCGAAACCGTAGTCTACGGTGATGCCGTCGCGCGGGTTGATCTGGCTTTGCATGTAGAGCGTGGCCTCCGATTTGCCGTTGAGCGCGTCGTAGGTCTGCAGGGAGATTTCGGCGGCGTAGCCGATGCCCTGATTGTCAATGACAGCCATCGTGGGAGTCAGTGTGACAAGCTTTCCTGAGATGTAATCTATCATATCACAAAAATAATGTTTATTTTTGCATTTCTCTATGATGCAAGTCGAAAATATACGTCAGGAATTCCCCGCCCTCGCGGAGTCCGTCTATGGCAAACCGCTTGTCTATCTGGACAATGCGGCCACGTCCGAACGGCCCCGCAGCGTCATCCGCAAGTGGACGGAGATGTCCGAAAAATACAACGCCAACCTGCACCGCGCCGTCCATCGGACCGCGGCGCTGGCCACGGAAGAATACGAAGCCACGCGGGATGCCGTGCGGGCTTATCTCAACGCTGAGTTCCGCGAGGAAATCATCTTCACGGCCGGCACCACGGCGTCCATCAACCTCGTCGCGTTCAGCTTCGGGGAGGCCTTCGTGCGCGCGGGCGACGAGATCCTGGTCTGCGAGTCGGAGCACCATTCCGACATCGTGCCCTGGCAGCTCCTCTGCGGGCGCAAGGGCGCGACGCTCAAGGTGCTGCCCGTGGATGATTCCGGACACCTCCGCCTGGACCTGCTGCCGGAGCTGCTGACGCCGCGGACGCGGCTGGCGTGCGTGGCGCACGTTTCCAACGTCCTGGGCCTCGTAAACCCCGTTAAGGAGATTGTAAATATTTGTCACTCAAATAGTTGCGCCGTTCTGGTGGATGGCGCGCAGGGGATTGTCCACCAGCGCGTGGACGTCCGCGACCTGGGGTGCGATTTCTACGCTTTCTCCGGCCACAAGGTGTACGCCGCCCCCGGGACGGGCGTGCTTTACGGCCGCCGCGAGCTGCTGGAGCAGATGCCGCCTTATATGGGCGGCGGCGAGATGATCGGGACGGTCCGCTGGACCGGCACGACCTGGGCGCCGCTGCCGCAGAAGTTCGAGGCGGGCACGCAGAACATCGCCGGCACGCCGACGCTCCGGCCTGCGCTGGAGATGGCGGAGGCGATGCGCGATCCGGCCGTCGAAGCGGAGCAGGAACGAATTAAAACGTTTATGCTGAACGAGTTGCAGCGCGACGCGCGGATCCGTCTCTATGGCATTCCGGCTGCGCCGGAGGAGAAGATTCCCCTCTTTTCGTTCTCCGTGGAACATTCCCACCACGAGGACCTGGCGCTGATCCTGGACAAGATGGGAATCGCCGTCCGCTCCGGCCAGATGTGCGCGGAGCCGTTGATGGACCGCTTCGGCGTGACGGGGATGGTGCGGGTGTCGTTCGCCCCGTACAACACCCTCCGCGAGGCGGAATATTTCATGAAATCGCTCGACAGGGCGATCAAAATGCTGGAAGGATGAAATCATTGCAAGAAGTACAGGCCGAAGTCGTCGACGATTTCTCGATGTACGACGAATGGCTGGACAAGTATGAATATCTGATCGACCTGGGACATCGCCTGGAGGCGTTCCCGGAGGAGCTGAAGACCGAGGACCGCCTCATCAAGGGCTGCCAGTCGCGCGTGTGGCTGGACGCCACGGTGGAGGACGGGAAGCTATATTTCCGCGCCGACAGCGACGCCATCATCACCAAGGGAATCATCTCCCTGCTGATCGGCGTCTATTCCGGCCGGACCGCCCGCGAGATCGCGGACGACGATTTCTCGTTCGTGGACCGGCTCGGCCTGCGCGAGAACCTGTCTCCGACGCGCGCCAACGGCCTCGCCTCGATGATCGCCACGATCCGTCAGATGGCACAAAATCACGTGTAGAATGGCACAGGAAGAAGTTTTGACCCCGCAGGACGTGAAGGAGCTGGCGCCGCTTTATGAAGACGTGGTGCTGGCCCTCAAGCAAGTCTATGACCCGGAAATTCCGGTCAATATCTATGATCTCGGACTGATCTACGAGCTGCACATCAACAAGGACCACGATGTCTCCATCCAGATGACCTTCACGGCCCCGAACTGCCCGATGGCGGACGAAGTCCTGGCCGAGGTGCAGCGCAGCGTCGAGGACGTCCCCGGCATCAAGAGCTGCACGATCGACCTCGTCTTCGAGCCGGTCTGGGACCAGAGCATGCTCTCCGACGAGGCCCGCGTGGCCCTCGGCTGGGATCCCGAATTCTAAGCGCAAGCGATGAAGCCCGTCGACGTATACTTTTCCCTCGGTTCCAACCAGGGCGACCGGCAGGCGATGCTGGACGAGGCGCTGCGCCGCCTGGACGCCGCCATCGGGCGGCCCCGCACGGCCCTTTCCTCCGTCATCGAGACGCCCGCCTGGGGCTTCGACGGCCCGGCTTTCCTGAACTGCGTCGTCCGCTACCGCACCGCCCGGCAGCCGCACACGCTGCTGCGCATCTGCAAGCGCATCGAGCGGGCGATGGGGCGCCGCGAGACGCTGGAATACGACGCCGAAGGCCGCCGGATCTATCACGACAGGCCCATCGACATCGACATCCTGCTCTACGGCGACGAGCGCGTGGACACCCCGGATCTGCAGATTCCGCACCCGCTGATGCGGCAGCGGGACTTCATTATGCGGCCCCTGAATGAGATTTTTGCGCAGAAATGACTATCTTTGTGCGACTTCTGAATAATAGTTAGAAAATAAGATATGACACAAGACGAACTGTTCAAGGTACTCGTGGCACATTGCAAGGAGTACGGTTTCATTTTCCCTTCCAGCGAGATCTATGACGGCCTGGCCGCCGTCTACGACTACGGCCAGATGGGCGTCGAGCTGAAGAACAACATCAAGCAGTACTGGTGGAACGCGATGACCCGCCTCAATGAGAACATCGTGGGCATCGATTCCTGCATCTTCATGCATCCCCGCATCTGGGAGGCCTCCGGCCACGTGGGCGCCTTCAACGACCCCCTTGATCGAGGATTTCCTCGGCAAGATCGAGGAGAAGATCAACAAAGAGGTGGAGAAAGGCCGCAAGAAATTCGGCGAGAGCTTCGACGAGGCGCAGTTCCGCGCCACCAATCCCAACGTCCTGCGCGAGCAGGCCAAGTGGGATGAGGTCCACAACCGCTACGTGGCCGCCGAGAAGGCTTCCGACTTCGCGGAATACCGCCAGATCATCATCGACAACAATATTGTGTGCCCGATCAGCGGCACCTGCAACTGGACCGACGTCCGTCAGTTCAACCTGATGTTCAGCACCTCGATGGGCAGCACCGCCGACGGCGCCAACACCATCTACCTGCGTCCGGAGACGGCCCAGGGCATCTTCGTGAACTACCTGAACGTCCAGAAGACCGGCCGCATGAAGATTCCTTTCGGCATCGCCCAGATCGGCAAGGCCTTCCGCAACGAGATCGTCGCCCGCCAGTTCATCTTCCGCATGCGCGAATTCGAGCAGATGGAGATGCAGTTCTTCATCAAGCCGGGCACCGAGCTCGACTGGTTCAAGAAGTGGAAGGAGAACCGCATGAAATGGCACGTCAACATCGGCATGGGCGCCGAGAACTACCGCTTCCACGACCACGAGAAGCTGGCCCACTACGCCAACGCCGCCACCGACATCGAATTCAACTTCCCCTTCGGCTTCAAGGAGCTCGAGGGTATCCACAGCCGCACCAACTTCGACCTGGGCAACCACCAGAAGTTCTCCGGCAAGAAGATCGAGTACTTCGATCCTGAAGAGAACGCCTCCTACACCCCGTTCGTGGTGGAGACGTCCATCGGCGTGGACCGTATGGTCCTCGCGGTCCTGTCCCACTCCTTCCACGAGGAGAAGCTGGAAAACGGCGAGACCCGCGTCGTGCTGAGCATCCCCGCTCCGCTCGCTCCGGTCAAGGCCGCGGTCCTGCCGCTCGTCAAGAAGGACGGCCTGCCTGAGCTCGCCCAGGAGGTGATGGACCTGCTCAAATACGATTTCAACTGCCAGTACGAGGAGAAAGACAGCATCGGCAAGCGCTACCGCCGCCAGGATGCCATCGGCACCCCGTTCTGCATCACCGTCGACCACGAGTCGCTCAACGACCGCTGCGTCACCGTGCGCGACCGCGACACGATGGAGCAGACGCGCGTCCCCATCGCGGAGCTGCGCGCCATGATCGACGCCAAGGTCAACCTGAATAACCTTCTCCGCAACCTGTAATGGCGCAGACCTTCACGGAGCTGGGCCGGATCGAGGCGATCCGCCAACTTTTCGAGGGGACGGGCTTCCGCCCCTTCGAGGAGCCGCTCTGGTTCGAGGCCAAGCCGCAGGAGTGCATCGCAACGGCGTCCGCCCTGCTGTTGGAGGGCATTGACTTCGACCTGGTGTACTTCCCGCTGCAGCACCTCGGCCGCAAGGCCGTGCTGCGCGCGACGGGCGAGCTTTATGCCGTCCTGGCGCGCCCGGAGACCCTTTCCGTCCAGCTGGGCGTGTCCGCCAAGCTGGATTTCCCGCAGGTGCAGGAGCTCTGGAGCGGCATCGCGACCGCGGCTAAGGAGCACGGCTACAAGCGCCTCAGCCTGGAGCTGCAGCCGTCCCGCAACGGCCTGACCGTCGCGCTGTCGGCCACCGGCCGCCACAGCGCCGCCGTCTCGGCCGCCCGCCCCAAGCCGCAGTCCAAGGACCTCATCTGCGTGTCCGGCGCCCTCGGCGCCGCCTTCCTGGGCCTGCAGGTGCTCGAGCGCGAGCGCCTCAAGTTCGAGCAGGGCGGCAATGACCCCAAGGTGCTGGAGCAGTACAAGATGCTCGTTGGATCCTATCTGCGGCCCGAACTGGGCGCAGGGACGGTCGCGCAGCTCGAGGAGAGCGGCGTCACGCCCTCGCAGGGCTATTTCGTGACGCGCGGCCTCGCCGACGCCCTGCTGCGCCTGCGGCGCGACACGGGCCTCGGCGCCAAGGTCTATGCCGACAAGATCCCCTTCGAGGGCGGCAGTTTCGCCCTCGGCAAGGAGCTCGACCTCGATCCGGTGTCCGCGGCGATGAACGGCGGCGAAGACTACCGCCTGCTCTACACCGTGCCCATCGCGCAGTTCGAGCAGTTCCGCAAGGATTTCCAGGCCTTCGACATCATCGGCCACCTGGCGCAGCCCGAGGCGGGCGCCGTCCTGGTGTCGCCGGACGGCCTGGAGCATCCCGTTTCCGCACAAGGTTGGACATCACTTAATACCGAATAAGTTATGAAAAAGATTGTTGTGATTCTCGGTTCGCTGGTGCTGTTTGCATCCGCTGCCAGTGCCCAGAACATCCTGGGCGGCCTCATCAAATCCGTCGCCGGCGAGAAGGCCGGCGAAGCCATCGGCAACGTCCTTTCGAGCGTCGTAGGCAGCTCGGTCGACCTGGCCGGCAACTGGACCTACGGCGGCGTCGGTGCCGCCGTCAAGAGCGACAACATTCTCAGTACCGTGGCCGGCAACGCCGCCATCAGCACCATCGAGAGCAAGGCGGACAACATCCTCGCCAAGGCGGGCATCTCCGCGGGCGCTGCCACGTTCTCCTTCAACCAGGACGGCACCTTCACCTTCAAGGCCGGCCGCCTGCCCGCCATCAGCGGCACGTATGTCCAGAACGGCAGCAACGTGACGATGAAGTTCGGCAAGGCCCTCTCGCTCCTCCAGCTGGACGGCACCGTGAGCGCCACGACCGACGGCTGCAAGATCCTCTTCAACGGCGAGAAATTCATGACCTTCGCCCAGAAAGTGATCGAGTACGCCAAGAAGATCTCCACCAGCCAGGGTGTCGCCACCGTCGGCAACCTCCTGTCCACCGCCAAGAGCGTGGACGCCGGTTTCAAGCTTGTCAGATAGGCTTTTCGGCGTCAACGACGAAAGTAAGAAAAACGGCTTCCGGTAAGCACCGGAGGCCGTTTTTGATTTTCGCTGTTTTCTGATTCCGAAACGGAATTTTCCGAATCGTCAACGCAGGCGGATGCGGCTCTGCGGCACGTTGAAACCGCTCAGGACGAGCTCCGGTCGCCCCGCGCAGTCCTCTTTGCGGACCCGGACGGCGACAGTGCGGCGCTCGCCGGGCATCAGGAAGACGTAGTTGTCGGAGTAGTGTACCGGCAGCACCAGGTCGCCCGTCTTCGGGTCCACGGCCTTGAGGCGGACCATCAGGGCCGGCGTGTCCGTGTCGTTGGCCAGCGTCACGTCGAAGCGGAATCCGTCCGCGTCGGCCGTGCGCCGGGCCGTGGCCTTCAGCGGCGCCTGGCCGAGCTGCCGCAGCGCCCGGAAGTTGCCTTCCTGCAGGCCGCGCCAGTAGAAGTTCTCGGAGAGCGTCTGCCCGTCGGTGCCGGTCAGCTTCAGGCGGATGAAGTAGACCGCGGAGAGCGACTCCGGCTGCCCGAGCGGGAAGCAGCTGACCGTGCTGTCCTCGGCGAGGTCCAGCCGGCAGGATTTGCTCCACACCTCGCGGCCGTCCATATTGACCAGCTGCGCGGTCGCCTGCAGGCCCTTGCGCCCGCCGGCGTGGTAGTTGACGGCCTCGACAGAGCCGGTGGCCGGATTCCATTGGATGTGGAGCGGCTCGCAGGCCTTCTTGCTGCCGAAATAGGCGGCCGTCGGCTCCAGGTAGTAGTCGTAGGTCTGCCAGACCAGCGACGGCCAGGCCGGGTGGCTCATCCACAGCAGCATGCCGCGGCGGTGCTCGCTCCGGCTCTCGAAGATGGCGCGGTAGCCGTCATAGACGATCCATTGCGAGAGCTCCGCAAACTCCTGAGCGTCAGCAGGTTCGCCGAATGCCGTGGTGAGCATCCCGTTGAAACTCTCCGCCGCCTGGGCCGAAGAGGCGCCCGGGATGCCGCCGAGGGCGTAGTCATGCAGGCCGTACAGCCCGTTGGGATGGGCGGCCGTGTTGACCGGGTTTACCCGGTCTTCGCCCAAGGCGCGCACGAGGTTCTCGTAGTTCATGATGGCCGGCATTCCGCGCTCGCTGTGCATCTTGTCGTGGCCGTAGAGGCGGAAATAGTTCTTCGGGGGCATGGCCCGGTACGGGCCGCCGCCGCTCACCGTGCCGGCCGCGGAATTCGGGATGTAATACAGGCCCGGATGCTCGCGCGCGACCAGCTCTTTCAGGTAGCCGTCGATCTCCGCCGGCGGGTTGCCTTCGTTGCGGCCCACATAAATGGCGATGGAGGGGTGGTTGCGGATCCGCCGGACATACTCCCCGGCGATCTCGTTGAAGCGCCTGGAATCGGCCGGATTTGGCCCGTCATAGGGGTTCGCGAGCCAGAAGTCCTGCCAGACCATCACGCCGTGGCGGTCGCAGGCCTCGTAGAACTCCTTGTCGGCCGTCATGCCGACCCAGTTGCGGATCATCGTGAAGTTCATGTCCGCGTGGTAGCCCACCGCGATGTCGTACTCGCGCCCGCGGTAGTTGAGCAGCAGCTCCGGGAAACCCCAGTTGCCGCCGAAACCGATGAAGCGGCGGCCGTTGACATAGACGCTGAGGCGTTCGTTCCGGGCGCCGGGGAAGATGCCCCAGGGCGAGGCGACGGTGGGCTCATACTCGTCGACCGAGAAGTCCATCTGGCGCACGCCGCTCTGGAAACGGACCTCGTCGGAGGTCTGCCCGTCGGCGACGAAAGCGAGGCGCACGTCGTAGAGCGCCTGTTCGCCGTAGCCCCTGGGCCACCAGAGGCGCGGGTGGTCGAGCCGCAGGGCCGGAATCTCCGCCGGCGAGAGCTCGACGCGCTGCGTTTCGCCTGCGGCGAGCTCGCGCGCCACGGCGAAGCTGACCTCGCCGAACGAGCCTTCCAGGGTACCCGAAACGGGGCGGTCGGAGTGGTTGACCAGGGTCACGGACGCAAATACGCTGGCGGAAGTCGTGTCCGGCAGCGGCAGCTCGGTCCGCACGAACGGGTCGGCCAGGCTGACGCCGCCCTTGTAGGTCAGGTAGACGTCGTCCCAGATGCCGATGTCGCGGCCGCGCACGGTCGGGATCCAGTCCCAGCCGATGGTCGCGTGCATCGTGGGGTTGTCGGCGCCCACCACGCCGCCGTTCTGGTCGGTGCTCCAGGCGGTCTGCTCCTTGATGGCGCCGTAGTGCACGTTCGGGTGGATCTGCACCGCGAGGTCGTTGCGGCCCTCGCGCAGGAGGCCGGTCACGTCGAATTCCGCCTCGCGGAACGCGCCCTCGATGCGGCCGAGCGCCTTCCCGTTCAGGAAGACGTCCGCCTCCCAGTTGATGCCGTCGAAATGGAGATATTGCCGCTCGGAGTCGGGATGCGCTTCAAAAGTGTCGCGGTACCAGAAGGGCGAGCGGAAATAGGAGTCTGACGCAAACAGCTGGTTGTCGGCGAAATTGGGGTCCGGCACGGCGCCGGCGTCCACGAAGCTGCCGAACACCGTGCCGGGGACGGTGGCGGTCAGCCAGCCGCTGTCGTCGAAGCCCGGGGCGGAAATGACCTCGCCCGTCGCCGCCGTCTCGGAGGCGCGGACAAGCCGCCAGGCGCCGCCGGAGAGGTCCTGGCGCGCTCCGTCGCGGCGGGCGGCCGCCTTCGGCGCCACCGCCGCTCCTCCGCGCCCGAACACCTCGAGCTCGGCGAGCTCGAGCGGCGCGCCGTCCACCGACCCGTCAAACTCTGCGCGCACATAGCGCCCGCGGACGGGCTGTTCCAGCGAGAGCGTCCCGAATTTCTCCGGGCTGCCGGCCCGCGCCACTTCCGTCCACGCCTGTCCGTCGTCGGAGACGGACACGCGGCCGGAAGCCGCCGGGTGCACCCAGTGGAAGACCAGCTTGTCGAACGACGACGGGAAGCCCAGGTCCACGCTGACCCATTCCTGCTGCCCGCCGGCGCTGCGCCAGGCGCTCGTGAAATGCGTGCTCGGAAGCACGTCGAGCAACTGCCCGTCCTTGTAGAAATTGACCGTGTTGAGATTGGCCTCCGTGGCGCCCGCCAGCGAGAATTCCAGGCGGAAATGCCCGCAGGCGCCTTTCTGGGCCAGGCTGAGCGCGCCCGAGAGCGCGCAGTCGGCCGGATAGCTGAAAGGCGAGTTCGGCCGGGCGAGCTCCAGCCTGCCGCGCGCCAGGACGGTCCATTCCGTCCCGTCCGCCGAGCCCAGGACCGTCACCGTCCCGGCGGCGCGCCTGTCTTTCGGGACCGTCGCGCCGCCCAGGATCTCGATCCGGTCGGCCTCCACGGCCATGCCGGCGAAGTCCAGCTGCACGGTCGGCGCCGACAGGTCCAGCGGGACCTTCGAATCCGGCTTGCCGTCGAGGAGCTTCTCCCGGTGGGCCTTCGCCACGGGTTTCCCGCCTGCCAGCAAGTCCACATAGCAGAGCGGTCCTTCGGTCAGGATGCCGTCCGTGACCAGCTGCGCCGTCAGGTTGTAGTCATAGCTGGAAGAATGGAATGCGGTCCTGTGGAGCGCCAGGTTTCGGTAGCTGTCGTCCCCCGGGACGACGGCGCCCGCCGCCGACTCGTCCGGATCGCCCGGATACACGCCGATGCCCCGGGTCCGGCGCGCCTGCTCCGGAGAGCAGGCCGCCAGGCTCCCGGCGAGCACGCAGCACAAGAAGAGAGCAGTTCGTTTCATAAGATGTTAACGGATGTCCTTGATGTCTTCGTAGAAAAGATAATGCGGGTTGGCCTTCAGCGCGCGGAGCAGGTCGTCCGGCTTGGGCATGCGCAGGAAGGCTTCGTAGCGCGCGCGGTCCTCGGGCGACATCTTCTTGAGCTGCTTGGCGGTCGGCGCCTTGAACTGCGGCATCGGATGGCGCGGCGGCGCGTTGCGCCAGGTCAGCAGGTAGCTGCACTTGTAGTCCGCCAGCACGCGCTGGAGGCCGTCGCTGAGCGGGCCGCACTCGCTGAGCGCGAACAGCTTGCCGCGCTGGTCGGCCATCTCCGACAGGAAGTCGAAGGCGTTCTTGACGTTGCGTTCGAACTCCGCGCCGGAGCCGTACCAGTCGATCGACAGGAAGTCGCAATAGGCGTCGCCCGGATAGCCGCGCAGGAAGTCCTCGCGGGAGTACACTTTGTCGGTGTTGTACATGAAGATGATGTTGTGCAGGCCCCGGCCGCGCAGGTAATCGACCGTGTAGCGGAACAGGGCGGCATACTCCTCGTCATAGCAGCGCCCGCGGCCCCACCAGAAGAAGCTGCCCGAATGCTCGTGGTACGGACGGAACAGGAAGGGAATGAGCTTGCCCTCGCTGTCGCGCCAGCTGAGGAAGAACTTGGTCAGCCGGTCCAGCCAGCTGTTGAACAGCGCGTGGTTGGCGCCGCCCGGCAGCACGCTGCGCACGGCGTTGAGCCCGTCGGCGGAGAGCATCTCCACCTCCCAGGCCGACCCGGCGCCGTTCGGCTCCTTGATGCCCGGCCACTGCGAAGTGATCGGATTGACCACGTGCCAGCTGACCGTCAGGATGCCGTCGCGCTCGTAGAACCATTTCGCCATCTTGCGGATCTGGGCGAAGGAGACCGAATCCAGGCTCCGGTCGAAGCCGAGCTCCAGCTCGCCGAGCTCGCAGCCGGCGATGGCCGGGAAGTCGCCCGTGGCGGCCTTGGTGTCGGAGTTGCCTTCGACCTCGAACCAGGTATTGCCGGTCAGCAGGTCGTCCTGGTGGCCGTACATGATGCCTTTCTGGCGGATCTTGTCGAGCCGCTCGAGCAGCTGGCGCGCCTCGGGCGTGGCCTCCGGATCGGAGGGCTGGATGGACTGTGCCTGCAGGGCGAAGGTCGCGGCGGCGCAGAGGAGGGAAAGAATGACTTTTTTCATTTTATACTTGCGGTTAATAGATTGTGGGAGATTCTTGTACAAAGACGCTTACGAAGCTTTCGGCCGGCATTTCGACGACCACGCGGCCGTCCCGGACCGGCAGGCTGCGGGCCTCGGCGTGCTGCCGGGCATTGGTCACCAGCACGGTGGCCGACCGCGCCCCGGCGGGCAGCCCGGAGATTTCCGCCGCGCAGGCGGCGGCGTTGTTGACGACGTGCACGGCGCTCTGCCCGCGCGCCGTGTTGGCGAAGGCGGCCACGTTGACGTTGTCCTTGTCGCAGGCCGCCGGGATGGCGAACGCGTCCGCGGGCGTCAGGGCCAGCTGGCGGATGTTCCAGAAGCGCTGGGTCGGCCGGAGCGGCCCGTCGGAGCCGTAGATGCCGTCGCCCCACAGGAGCGAATAGTCGGAAGTCAGCTGCCACTGCAGGATGCTGAGCGGCTGGCAGATGGCGCAGAGGCGCGTGTAGAGGTTGATTTCGTAGAGCGCGAAGGTGGTCTCGTTGAAGATGCCGGGGTACTGGTGCGCCGCGGCGTCCGTGCTGCCTTCGCCCACGATCAGCGGCACGTTGATCTCGCGGGCGGCCGCCGCCCATTTCTGCAGCGTGGCGTCGTCGCAGCCGCGCCAGGAGTGGAAGGAAATCGCGCCCACATAGCGGCGCGCGGCCGGGTCGCGGAGCGTCGGCACGATGAAGTCGAAGGTGGTCGCGTCCGAATTGTCGCCCAGCAGCATCAGGGTCTTGAGCCCCCGGCCGGCCAGGTACGCGCCGAATCCCTTGATGAAGGCGCAGTGCTCCGCGGGCGTGTGGACGACGTCGATGCCGAGGTCGGACTCGTTGAACGAGAAATAGTCCGCCTCCACGCCGTACTCGTCGCGCAGGAAGAGCAGATACTCCGCCAGGGAGGCGTAGATGCGCTCCATTTCCTCCTCCTTGAGGGAGAAGGCGTACGCGGAACCGTCAGAGCGCGTGGTCAGCGTGCCCGCCCACATCGGCGGGAACCAGCAGCTGACGATTACGGGCATCCCGGCCGCCTTGAGGCGGCGGGCCATCGCGGCGCTGCGGCGGACGTGGTCCTCCGGATTGCCGCCGAAGCCGCGGAACGCGGGATTCTCCGCCTCCGGATGCCGGTAGCGGTCCCACTGCGACCAGGGCATCTCCACGCGCCCGAAAGCGACGCGCAGGTTGCGCAGGCAGTAATCGATCACGGCCGGGTCCTTCTGGACGTTCTGCAGGCGGAAATTGCCGCCGAATCCGGCAAATACGCGCCCGGGGTGCGCGAAATCCAGCGCGATGCGGGCCGGTTCGTGATGCGGCACGCCGGAGACCTTCATCACGGCGGAGAACGCCGCCTCGGCGCCTTCCGTCAGGCGCGGCAGGAAGGTGACATAGAGCACCTTGTCGCCGTTCTCCTCCCGGACCATCGTCTTGACGGACTTATTGAAAGTCAGAGAAATATGGCGCTCCGGCGCGCTGACTTCGACCTTGCGGCCGGACGTCCTGATCCGGGCGTCGCCATAATACTTCGGGCTGAAAGCCATGCAGAAATAGGCGCCGCCTTCGCCCGCCTTGTCGGCCTTGACCTCCCAGGCGAGCTGCACCGTGGACAGGTCCACGTCGGTGACGTGCTGGGTGAAGGTCACGCCCTTGCGCAGCGGCGTGACGGTGGTCTGCGTGGCGCCTTCGCGGCTGTAGCGGATCCGCGCCTGCTTCTCGCGGCCGGAGGCCTCGATCTCGCCGCCCGGCACGCCGGCGCGGACCGACGACTCGAAGTCGATGAGTTCCCCCTCGCTGCGCACGCCCGTGATGTTGCTCCACGCCATCACTTCCGTGTGGACGGCGGGCCGCTCCAGGCGGCTGCGGAGCTCGAATCCCATCCGCGCGTTGTGGTACGGGCAGTTCCAGGTGCTGGCCTTGGGCCCGTAAGGCGTCTTGCCGTCGGGGGCCAGGTCCTTGAACCAGCCGCCGTTTTTGCGGTCGATGAAATGGCCCTGGATGTATTCCCAGGTCTTCTCGGCCGCGTCGAAGTACTTCTGCTTCCCGGTGAGCTGCCAGGCGTTGATGCAGCCGATGACGGTCTCGCACTGCGGCCACCAGGACACGTTGCGGGCGTAGCCGCGGGCGTTGCGCTCATAGCGCATCAGCCCGTCTTCGGCGAGCCCCTCCGCGAGGGCGGTGTCCACCATCGCGAGGGCCTGGCGGCGGACTTCGGCGACCAGCGCCTCGTCGCCCACGGCCTCCGCCGCCTCGCAGAGCAGCCAGGAGGTCTCGATGTCATGGCCGAACGAGTCGGCCGTGTCCACCACGCCCCAGTCGTCGTCGCAGTAGAGGATCAGGTGGTGCGTCTTCGCGTCGTAGAGGTGCGTGCGCAGGATCTCCAGCAGCTCCAGGATGGCGTCCCGGACCTCCGGATCCGGCCAGGCGGCATAGAGGTTGGTGAACGCCTCCATCACGTGGATGTGGGTGTTCATTGTCTTGGAGGTTTCGCTGCGGCCGTCGATGCCCTTGGCCTCGGAGCGGGTCCAGTCCCGCGCGAACACCTCGAAATAGCCCTTCCGGACCGGGTCGTGGACCTTGTCCTGCAGGGTCCGGAAGAGGGCCTGGGCGGCGGCGAGGCTGCCCGGGTCGCCTGTCGCGCGGAAGTGCTCCGACAGGCCGTAGATGCCGAAGGCGATGGCGTAGGTCTGCTTGACGGTCTCCCGGGCGGCGCCTTCGGCGTCGACGGACCAGAAGACGCCGCCGTATCTGGGATCGATGAAATGTGCTTTATAATAATCTGCCGCGCGGTCCGCCGTCTCTTTGTAGGCGTCCAGCCCATAGATGCGGAAAGCGCGGGAGAAAGTCCAGAGGATGCGGGCGTTGAGGATGGCGCCCTTGTCCGAGCCGGGCAGCGGTGTGCCGTCGTTCATCACCGTGCCGTAGAAGCCGCCGTCGGGATCGACGGTGCGCTCCATCCAGAACGGGAGGATGTTTTCCGTCAGGTCGGCTTCGACGGCCCGGGCCAGCGCGGCGACAGGCTCCGCCGGCCGCGCTCCCAGGGCCGCCACCCGGAGCGGCAGCGCCAGCAGGATCAGCAATAGACGAATATTCATCTTCACGAATATAAACGATTTAAAATTAATAAAAAACGGGGAGGAACCTCTCGGCCGCTCCCCGGACCAATAAAACTGTTGAATCAACTAACCAAAAATAAACCAATCCTATTTATTATTCATAGCCCTCATTCTGTTCGCACAAGGGGTTAGCTGTCAGTTCGGATGTCGGAATCGGATACCGCAGGTGGATGGGGTTCCAGTCCCAGTCACGCGGCGTGACCGGAATCATGTCGGCCCGCTCGTCCGCGGAAGCCTTGTCGTAAGGCTCGTTGAAATCGTTGCCGGACGGGACATAATATTTGCCGGTCCTGGTGTTGTAGAAGGTCGCCTTGCCGTTCTTCGGGTACTCGCAGTCGAGCCACTCCTCGATGAGGTTCATGCGGCTGAGGTCATACCAGAGGCTGAATTCGTACATGAATTCCTTGCGGCGCTCCTGCGTCAGGGCGACGACCCAGAGGGGGGACTTGTAGCCCTTGTCGGCCTTGTATTTGGCATAGACCGTCTGTGCGTCGGGCACCTCGACGACCTCGGTGTTGAGCAGCTCCGTCGGGAATTCGAAGGCGGAATTGCTGTTGGCGTTGGGGTCGTAGCCGACCTCCAGGTTGCCCCAGGCGCGGTTGCGCACCTCGGCGATGATCCGCCAGCCTTCCGCCTCTTCATTGGTGCGGAAGCAGCATTCGGCGTAGTTGAGCAGCACCTCGGTGTAGCGGTAGAGCTGCACGGAGTGGGCGCTGTACACGTCGTTGGTCTTCCACCACTTCAGACTGTGGTTGTTGGGGATGCCCTCACGGTCCTGGAAATACTTCTGGAATTCCGGCTTGCTGCCGATCACGTCGCCCGTGTAGGGGTTCGTGTCGCCGTAGGTGCCGTGCCAGCCGACGATGTTGTAGGTCCGGCGCTTGTCGCCGGGCTCGAAGGAGCGGACGAGCTCATAGGACAGCGGGGAGTCGCCCCAGCCGCCGTATTCGGCCGCCTTGGTCTGCATCGAGAAGTAGCGGTTGTCGTTGTTCTTGGCGAAAGACCAGATGTCCCAGCCCATCTTCGGGAACAGCGGGAAGGAGACCTCCCAGATGGTCTCGCAGCTCTGCACATAATCCTGCCAGTGGATCATGCCGTGGACAGGGTTGAGCGAGCGGCCGCTGTGGTCGATGATGTCCTTGAGCTGGGTCTTGGCCTTCTCGAAGTCGCCGATGTACATGTTGGCCTTGGCGGCATAGGCGAGGGCGCCGGCCTTGGTGAAGCGGCCGAGCATGCCCCCCGCGGGCTGCCAGTCGAGGTACTGCGCGGCATATTCGAAGTCGTCGCGGATGGTCTTCCAGGCCTCCTCGTCGGACTCCGGACGGGCCTTCTCCGGCGAAGTGGCGTAGGTCTCGCCCGTCATCAGCATCGGCACGCGGCTGAAGTTGATGGTCAGGTAGTAATAGGCGGTGCCGCGCAGGCAGCGCGCCTCGGACTCATAGATCTTGCGTGTCGCCTCCGGGACCACGTCGTCGGTGACGTTCTCCAGGTCGGCCAGGTAGAGGTTGGCGCGGGAGACCATCCGGTAGGAATACTTCCACGCGTTCTCGAAGAAGGCGGACTTGGATTCCACGCCCCAGGCGTGCTTGGACATTTCCGCGTCCCAGCCGTCCGCCTGCAGGTCGAGGGTCGGCAGGTTGGCGAGCGCCGGATGCGGCTTGATGTAGTAGTCGGACGTGGCGTACAGGATGCTGTACACGCCGGTCAGGCCCATGAAGACATTGTCGGCGTCTTCATACACGCCGTCCGGGTTGACGATGGAGTAGTATTCGACATCGAGGAACTTGTCCGAGCAGGAGACCGTCGCCGCGGCCAGGCCCAGGGCAAGCAGGGAATATATTGCTAACTTTTTCATATTTGATCAACTATAAAGTGCTTACAGGCCCAGCTGGACGCCGAGGAGGAACGTGCGCGGGAACGGATAGCGGCCGCTGTCGTAGCCGGTGGAGGTCACGCCCGAAGAGACCTCCGGGTCGCCGAACTTCGTGTACGGGGACAGGGTCAGCAGGTTCTGGACGCTGAGGGAGATCCGGGCGTTGCGGAAGGCGCCGCCGAGGATTTTCTTGTCGAAGGTGTAGCCGATCTGCAGGTTGGAGATCTTCAGGTAGTCGGCCTTCTCGACGTAGAAGTCGGACACGCGGGCGTTGCTGCCCACGTCGGTGCGGGTGGCGCGGGGATACGCGGCGCCCTTGTTGGACGGGCTCCAGGTATCCTTGACGGCCTCGGACAAGAAGTTGAAGTAGCCGTTGCTCTCGTTGCGGATCGCGGTCAGGTAGCACTTGGACCAGGAGAGCAGGGTCTGTCCGAGTGCGCCGTACATATAGACCGACAGGTCCCAGTTGCGGTAGCTGGCGGACAGGTTGAGGCCGTAGGAGAGCGCCGGGAAACCGTTGCCCAGGTAGTCCTTGTCGGCGGTGGTGATGTGGCCGTCGCCGTTGAGGTCCTTGAAGAGGAAGTCGCCGGGCGCGGTGCCCGCCATGTCATAGTAGGAACCGGGTCCGAATTTCTCGACGGCGGCCGCGTTGAGGGCGTCGATCTCCGCCTGGTCCTGGATGATGTGGTCCACGCGGTAGCCCTGGTAGGTACCGAGCGGGAGGCCGTTGAAGCAGACCTGGTAGTTCTCCCATCCGGAGCCCTGCGCACCGGAATTGGTGGTACCGGCGCCGATGTCGACGGCCTTGTTCCAGTTGGTGGAGGCGGTGGCCGAAGCGGAGATGAACCAGTCGCGGCCGATCACCTTCTTGTAGCCGAGGGCGAACTCCAGACCGGTGTTGCGGATCGAGCCGAAGTTGGTCGTGATGCTGGTGAAGCCGGCGGACGGGCGGATGGTCTTGTTGAGGATCAGGTCGCGCGTGTCGCGGATGTAGTAGTCCACCGAGAAGGTGAGGCTGTTGTGCAGCATCGCCAGGTCGAGGCCGACGTTGGTCTGGACGGAGGTCTCCCAGTGGAGGCCCTGGTCGATTTCGCTGGACTGCATGATGCCGACCAGGCGGATATATTCACGCATCTCGTCGAAATAGTCGAAGGTGGCGCCCGTGCTCATCTGCGGCACGGAAGCCGTCGCGCTGACGTTGGAGTTGCCGGTGGTACCCCAACCGGCGCGCAGTTTCAGCACGTCGAACAGGCGGAGCTGCTTGATGAAAGGCTCGCTGCCGAGGTTCCAGGCGGCGGAGAAGGAAGGGAAGGTGCCCCAGCGGTGCCGGCGGCCGAAGTTGGAGGAGCCGTCGCGGCGGACCGTCGCGGTGAGCATGTACTTGCTGTCGTAGGCGTAGTTGAAGCGCGCGAAGTAGGAAGCATGTCTGGACTGGATGTTGGGACCGCCGCCGCCCTTGTCGTAGTCTTCGTCGTTGGTGGAGAAGAAGCCGCGCAGGAACGGGAACGTGAGGTCCTTGGTGGAAGAGTTGTTCCAGGATCCGTGGGACATCCCGGCGGACTGGCCGATCATCGCGGTGAGGTGGTGCTTGCCGAAATTCCGGTCGTAGGTGAGGTAGTTCTCTGCGCTCATCGACGTGCTGGCGGAACCGTTCGTGCTGAAGGAATCCACGGCCTTGTCGCCGTTGAGCTGCTGCCAGTCGTAGTAGGTGCCCACGAAGGAAGGCGAATAGCTCCAGCTGTTGGATCCGGAGAAATCATACTTGAGGTTGGTGCGGAAGGTCAGGCCCTTGGCGAGGGTGACTTGCGCCCAGAAGGCGTTGCGGACGGAGCCGCTGTCGCCGTCCCAGTCCTTGCCGAAGGTGGTCTTGAACTGGTCTGCATACGGGTTGCCGGTGTACATGCCGCCGGACAGCTCGACGTCCTGGTGGAACATATAGTGGCCGAACGTGCCGTCTTCGTAGACGACGGGCACGTGCACGAGCTGGTTGGTCTGCCGGTCGATGTAGTCCATCGTCGGCACGAGGCGGGCGTAGTTGATCATGTTTCCGCCGCCCTTGCCCTTGGAGGTGTTGAAATTGATGGACAGGCCGACCTTGAGCCATTTGGTGATGTCAAAGTCGGAGTTGAGGCGCAGGAAGAGGCGTTTCTGCCAGGAGTTGACGATGATGCCCTTGTTGTCCATATAGCCGATGGAGAAATTCGTGCGGGCATGCTCGGAACCGCCCGAGACGGAGATGTTGTACTGCTGGCGGATGGCGGTCTGGGTCATCACGTCCTGCCAGTCGATCTCGTGGAGCTGGTCGTCATAGCTGCCGTTGAAGGCCGGGAACGGGGTGCGGCCGTCGGTCTCGATGGACTGGCGGTATACTTGCAGCCAGTCGGAGAGCGAGGCCATCTCGAGCCGGGAGGCGAAGGTGGAGATACCGACGGAGGCGTTGAAGTCCACGCGGGTCTTGCCGGCCTGGCCCTTGCGGGTGGTCACCAGGATGACGCCGTTGGCGCCGTTGGCACCGTAGATGGCGGTCGCGGAGGCGTCCTTGAGGATCTCGACGCTCTCGACGTCCTGCGGGTCGAGCCAGCTCAGGTTGGCGGACGTGCCGTGGTCGATGCCGTCCACGATCCAGAGCGGGTTGGTGTCGCCGTTGACCGTGGCGACGCCGCGGATGCGGATGTTGTATCCGCCGGTCGGGTCGCCGCTGGCCTGGGTGATCACGACGCCGGCGGCGGCGCCCTGGAGGCCCTGGGCGATGGAGATCGGCGAGCGCTTGTGCATCGACTCGGAATCGACGGAGGCGACCGAGCCGGTCACGTCACTTTTCTTCTGGGTACCGTAACCGATCACCACGGTCTCTTCCAGGAAGAGCTTGTCTTCTTCGAGGACGAAGTCGAGGCGTGCCTGGCCGCGGGTGAGCTTCCGCTCGGTCTGGACGTATCCGATGCAGGACACGACGATGACCGCGTTGTCCGGGACGGACAGGGAATAGGCGCCGCTGGCGTCGGTCGTGGAGCCGATGGTCGTGCCCTTTACGAACACGCCGGCCGCGACGACGGGTTCGCCGTTGGCATCTTTGACGGTACCGGAAATCCGGTTCTGGGCGAACAGCTGTCCGGCGCCTGCGGTGACGAGCAGGAGCAGGACGGCCCAGGTCCGTTGGAGGTGTTTTTTCATCATAAGAGTTGAATGTTAGTGGATGGTGTTTTAGTGGATAATGGTATTTAATCAGTTGTTTATCAGTGCTCTGCAGGCGCGGTCGGGATCGAGCTGGACCGAGCA
This sequence comes from uncultured Bacteroidales bacterium, assembly GCA_900319975.1. GTDB lineage: Bacteria > Bacteroidota > Bacteroidia > Bacteroidales > UBA932 > Cryptobacteroides. The sequence continues at coordinate 55,233 of ONQP01000003.1, forward strand.
GTCGTCGTCCAGGACCATCACTTCACCGCGCTCCGGGGTATAGGGCGGCCAGGCCGGAAGGCCCTTGCAGCCGGGGTTGCCCGTCCGCATGAAGGCGAGCAGCGCGTCGGCCATCTTGTCGGAGAGGCGTCGCGGCCGCGCTCCGCCGCCCGTATGGGTCAGCATCACGTCCGTGTTGTGCAGCCAGAAGCAGATGTCGATGCAGTGGAACGCGCGCTGGCGCCCGTCGAACAGGGGCGGCTGCCACTGGAACCACGCCATATAGACGGGTGCGCCCTGCGCATATTTGGCGTCCGCCGTGTGGACGACGCCGGTGCGCGGCCAGGTCAGCATCGCCCAGATCTCCACCGGGCGGTATTGCGGGAACGTACGCGCGTAGGCCTCCACGACCGCGCGCGTCTTTTCTCCATAAGTGGGCGTCAGGCGCGCGACCACGCCGTCCAGGGAGATGTTTTCGAGCTCCGGATTGTCCCGGTTGGGATTCCACTCGTGCAGCGTCGTGCAGAGCAGCATCGGGACGACCGGCCGCTGCGTGTCGGCCGCGTCGAACAGGGGACCCGCGGGGATGTCGAGCCCGTCGCCGACGGGGCTGAAATCGGCGCGGGAGCCGGGATGCTGGCGGTTGTATTTGCGGAGGGCCGTGTAGGCCAGATTGTAGTATTCCTCCCAGGGCATTTCCTGCAGCCGGTCGATCTGGTCGGGGGTCAGGCCCGCTTCCTGCAGGATATAGGCGCCGAGCGACTCGGACGCCGTCTTTCCGCCCGCCTCGGCCATGTTGCCGCTCAGGGCGACCGCCTTGTGGACAAGCCCCCTGGCGGCCGGCATCGAGGCGATCAGGCAGACCTTGGCGCCGCCGCCGGACTGCCCGATGATGGTCACATTGCCGGGATCCCCGCCGAAGCGGGAAATGTTGTCGTGGATCCACCGGAGGGCGGCCACGATGTCGAGCATCCCGACATTGCCGGAATGCTTGTATTTCTCTCCGCCGACGGCGGAAAAGTCGCTGAATCCGAATGCGTTGAGGCGATGGTTGACCGAGCAGCAGACGACGTCACCGTAGCGGGCGAGGTTCTCTCCGCCGTAGCCGTCCTGCTCGATGGCATTGCCGCTGGAGAAGCCGCCGCCGTGGAGCCAGACCAGGACCGGGCGCTTCTTGCCGTCCAGCCCGGGCGTCCAGACGTTCAGCCGCAGGCAGTCCTCGCCGATCCGGTCGTAGTTCCAGTGGTCCTGGAAGAAGGAGAACGACTCGGCGGAGCGGTCGTAGCCGATGGCCTGCGGGGCCGATTCGCCGTAGTTCACGGTCGGGCGGACGCCCGACCAGGGCTCCGGCTCCTGCGGCGGCAGGAAGCGGTTCGCGCCGGTCGTGGACGCGCCGTAGGGAATCCCCTTGAAATGATAGATATCGCGCAGGATGTAGCCCCGGACCTTTCCGTAGGCGGTCTGGGCGACGGCGATGTCGTCGCCGACAAAAAGTTGCTGCCCGTCAGCGTTCCGGTCGGCGGAGCTGCAGGCGCCGCAGAGCAGGAGGACGAGGGCCAGCCAGGACAGTGGGAAGCGGGTGGAAATCATGTGGATTTTGGCTTGATGCAAATGTAGACAACGCCCGGCGGCGCCCCGGCTCCGAATCGAACAGTTTCGGACATTTTTCGGACAGAGGCTGTGAAGTCCCGTCCGATTTGTGTAAATTCACCGAAAAATCGGCGATATGCTTCATCTCGCTACCCACAACCACATTGCCATCCTTTTCCTTGCCCTGCTGGGCGTTCCCGCCTACGGAGCCGGTTTCGCGCCCTCGTGGGCGGAGCCGGTCCCCGGCACCCAGACCCTGTCCGTGCGCTCGGTTGCGCAGGACGACAAGAAGGAGATCTGGTTCGGTACGGACAAGAACCTCTACCGCTACGACGGTTATGCCCCGACCCTTTGCGTGGACCGGGAGCGCAATAACGACCACTTCCAGATCAACGACATCGTCTGCGTGGACCACCGCGTCCTGCTCGGCTGCGTGGGCGGTTTCGTGATCTATGACAGCCTGGACGGCACCTTCACCTGGCCCCACGAGCTGGCCGGCAAGGAGGTGTCTTCTCTCGAACGCCACGGGGACACGGTCTGGATCGGGTCTTCGGTGGGCCTGTTCCGCTTCGACATCCGCGACGGCGCCCTCGCGTCCGTGCCGCTCGAGGGCGGCCCCAACATCCGCTCGCTGGCCGTCCTGGGCGACGAACTCGTCCTGGGCACGCGCCGTCCGGCCGCCGTCCGGCTCTACGGCCTGACGGACCTGCGCCTGCACGAGACCTATACGCCGGACCCTCACCCCTATGCGATGGTGGACGTGGTCGAGCCGCTGGACGCCAACCGCCTGCTGGTGGGCACGTCCAACGCGCTGTTCGAAATCGACCGCCTGCGGGGCGAGACGCGGCCGCTCGCCGAGTTCCCCTGGGTCAAGACCCTGTGCCGCGAGGGCGACGGCTGCCTGGTGGGCACGGACAACGGTCTGTATGCCCTTTCCGCGGAGCGCGGAAGGGAAAAGCAGCGGGATGACGTGGTGTGGCGGATTTTCCGCGACGCGGACGACAACCTCTGGCTCGGGACCGACACCGGCCTGCTGCTTTGCCGCAACGAGCGGCTCGTCAGCCCGATGCCCGGCGTGCCGGCCGGCGCAGGCAACCTCTTCTCCTGCCTGTGCGGCGACGGCCGGGGCCGGCTCTTCGCCGGCGGCAGCCACGGCATCCTGGTCTATGGCGACGGCCCGGACCCCGACACGCCCGTGTGGTACAAGATGCGGGACGCCGAACACCCCCTGATGCACAACAAGGTCCGCCAGATCCGCCTGAACCCCTACACCGGCTGGATCTGGGCCGAGACGGCGGGCGGAATGACCGGCTACGACGCCGCGCGGCACCGTTTCCTGCAGGTGACGATGCCCAACCAGGCGGCGTCCCATTCCAATTCCTTCGACATGCTCTTCGAGCGGGACGGCTACTGGATCGCGTCGTTCTCCGGGCTGGCCTTTTTCCGGCACGACCAGCTGGTGGACGCCGTCACCATCGAGACCGGCCTGTCCACCAACCAGGTCGCGCAGCTGGCCAAGGACCGCACGGGCCGCCTGTGGATCCGGACCGACGACCGCAACGTCTGGATCTATGACGACCAGGAGCGGCGCCCGGTCCTCTTCTTCCCCCGGGGACAGGGGCCCTCGTCGGTCTGGGACCTGCTCTACGCCGACAGCAGTGGCGACATCTGGCTGGCGTCCGGCGACCGCGTCTACAAGGTCGAGCCGGCGATTTCGCGCGAGCTGCTGGCCGCGGAATACGTGCTCCCGGGCCGCGAGAAGACCGAAATCCGCGCGCTGACCGAGGTCGGGAACACCATCTGGGCCGCGTCCTCGCAGGGCGTCTTCCTGCTGGACAAGGTCGGCGGCGTCTTCCCCGTGGCCGCCGACGGCAGCTATGTCAGCCTCTACTACGACCGGGAGGCCGACCTGGTCTATCTGGGTTCGCTCGACCGCATCGACCGCATCCGCTACCAGGATGCGCGCAAGTGGATCCAGCGCCCGGCGCAGCCGATCCACCTGACCCGCATCCAGGTCAACGGCGAGCAGAGCATCCCTGCCCGCGATTTCGCGGACGGGACGCTCACCCTGCCATATTCCGCCAACAACCTCTATCTCTATTTCTCGGACTTCGACTACACGGCGGGCAGCCTTTCGCGCTTCCGCTTCTATATGAACGGCGACCCGGAGCGCTGGTTCAGCGCGGGCGGCGACGGCAACCGCATCTTCCTGCCCAACCTTTCCCCGGGCCGGCACCGGATCTCGGTGTCCGGTTTCGGCGGCGACGCCGGGCGGCAGCTGCTCTCCGTGCGGATCCTGCGCCCGTGGTATCTCTCGACGGTGGCGCTCATCTTCTACGGCCTGCTCGCCGTCTGGCTGGCCTACCTGACCCTGCGCACCTACCTGTCGCGCAAGCGGATCCATATGGAGCGCCTGCAGCGCGCCCGGGAGATCGCCCAGGCCAAGTCCAAGATCGAGTTCTTCGCCGACGTCTCCCACGAATTCAAGACCCCGCTCAGCATGATCCTGGCGCCGGTCAGCCTGCTGCTGGCCGAAGAGCGCGACGAGCGGAAGCGGCAGTCCCTCCAGCTCGTCCAGGACAGCGCCAAGAAGATCAATTCGCTGATCCATCTCTCGCTCGACTATTACAACGAGAATGCGGACCACGCCGACAGCGTCTCCCGTTCGCCCCTGGAGCTGGTCGGCTTCTCGCGCCAGATCCTGCAGGTGTTCGAGGAGAATTTCCCGCAGCTGACGTTCCATTTCGTCTCCGACGCGCCGTCGCTGACGCTCAACCTGGATGCCGTCAAGATGGAGACCATCCTGACCAACATCATCTCGAACGCCTGCAAATACACCCCCGAGGGCGGTTCGGTCATCCTTTCCCTCTCGCAGGACCGCCAGGCCGGCCTGCTGTCCGTCAAAATCTCCGACACGGGCGTCGGCATCCCGGCGGAGGACCTGCCCTACATCTTCCAGCGCTACTTCCAGTCGTCGCGCACCAAGGGTGCCGGACAGGGCACCGGCGTGGGCCTGTCCATCGTCCGCAAGTACGTCGAACTGCTCGGCGGCAAGGTCTCCGCGACTTCCGGCGACACGGGCTCGACCTTCCACATCCTCCTGCCGGTCGAAGCGGCGGAGGCCGCGCCCGCCGGCGAAGAGACGCCGGGCGGCCGGGCGCTGCCGCAGATCGTCATCGTGGACGACAACAAGACCATCTGCGATTTCCTGTGCGGCGTGCTCAAGGACCGCTACGCGTGCCTGTGCGCCCACGACGGCGCGGCCGGCCTGCAGCTCTGCCGGGAGGTCCTGCCCGACCTGATCATCGCGGACGTGGTGATGCCGGGGATGGATGGCCTGGAGATGTGCCGCCAGGTGCGTCTCGTGCCCGAACTCTCCATCGTCCCCATCATCCTGCTGACGGCCCGGGACGACCGCGAGACGGAGAAGCGGAGCATCAGCCTCAACATCGACGCCTTCTTCGGCAAGCCGTTCGACATGGGCACGCTCTCCGCCCGCATCGACCAGCTGATCGCCAAGAACCGCCGCGTGCGGGACAAGCTGCGCCTGGAGATGATCTCAACGCCCGGGATGGGCGACGAGATCTCTTCCGACGAGAAGATCCTGGGCGAGATCACCGGCCTGATCGAGCAGCACCTCGACGACGCGCGCTTCTCCGTGGATGCGCTCTGCACGCTGAGCGGCTACAGCGAGAAGTTCATCTACCGCAAGATCAAGCGCCTGACCGGCCTCTCCACGGTCGAGTACATCCGTTCCATCCGGATGAAAAAAGCCGCCCTGCTGCTGCAGAACGGCAATTTCACCGTGTCGGAGGCGATGTATATGGTGGGCTTCACCAACACGTCCTATTTCTCGCGGGCGTTCTGCGCCCAGTTCGGCAAGACGCCGCGCGAATACCGCCAGGCCTTCCGGCAGCACGCCGGCGACGGCGAATAGCGGCCCGCCCTTTATTCCGCGGGCGTTGCGTCCAGAAAACCGACCTTCTTCATGAAGGCGTGGAAGAGGTCGATCCACAGATAGACGGGGCTGTCGCTTTCCGGATAATAGGCGAAGCCATGGCTTTCGCCGGCAAAGATGTGCGCTTCCGCCGGCAGGCCGGCCTGACGCCAGGCCCCGACCATGTTGAGCCCGGTCAGGCCCGGAAACAGGTCGAATTCCGGTGCCGTTACAAAGAGCGGCGCCGCATCGTCCGGCAGCTTCTCCGGCAGCGAAAAGGCGCTTCCATAAATGGGCGCGACCAGGTTGGGGCGGCTTTCCGGGGTGTGGTGCAGGGCCACGTCGGCGGCCAGGATCCCTCCGGCGGAGAAGCCCATGATGCCGATCCGATCCGGGTCCACGCCGAACTCCTCCGCGTGGCGGCGCACATAGGCGATGGCCGCCCGGCCGTCGTCATTATACAGGCCGCGTGCGGCGCGCATGTGCTCCGAGAGGGCCTGCTGCTCCTCCGGCGTATAGCTGGGCGCCGGGTCGCCCGTCACTTCCGAGAAGGCTTCCTGCGCGTCGTGCGCGAAATGGTAGAGGCGGTATTTGAGCACGAAGGCAGCCACGCCGTGGTCGGCCAGCCACCTGGCCACGTTGATTCCCTCTTTGGTGAAATAGTGGATCTTGAAGCTGCCGCCCGGGCAGACGATCATCGCGGCGCCCGTCGCGCGTCCCGCCTGCGGCAGGTAGGCGACCAGCTCCGGATCCTTGACGTTGGCGAAATAGACCTCGCCGCGCGCGTCGGTGTAGGTGTATTCTTCCCAGTCCCAGCCTTCGCTGCCGGGCGCGGGGCCGTCGTAGATACGGTAGCTGGTCGGGAGGTTGGATGACGGAGTCCCGGCCGTTTGCTGGCCGGAACAGACGGCGGCCCACAGGAATAGCAGACACGCCGGGAGGAGGAGATACTTTTTCATACGGATTCTTTTGTGCAAATGTAGGGGCTGCACATCGGAAATAAGCGCCCGCTTCGGACAGAATCGGACACAATCCGGACACGGAGGGCTTCCGGAGCCTTATTTGCGGTTGACGGTGTAGGAGACGCCGAGCCGCTGGAGCGCAGAAATGAAGGGCTCGCAGACGGTCACGGAGAACTTCTTGGAGAAGAATTCGAGGTTGTAGCCCGTCTCCTTGTCGTGCAGGTAGAGCGAGAGCGGCGTCTTGCCCTTGTGGTCCTTGAGGAGCTTGACCAGGCTGGCGCGGAACTCGGGCGAAAGCCGGTCGGAGGACAGGACGATGGCGAAGCCGTTGAGCATCGAATCGTTGAGGTTGCCCAGCAGCGTGACTTTCTTGATCTTGAAGCCGTACGGCGCCCGCTTGCCCTGCGCCCGCTCCTCGGGCTTGACGAAGTAGCGCGCGGCGATCTCGCCCTCGATATAGAGCTGCGCGTGCTGCTGCATATAGGGCAGCCACGCTTCGTAGTCCTTGCCGAACAGGGCGAATTCATACGTCCCGTCGAAGTCCTCCATCATCACGCGGGCGCCCGGCGTGCCGGTGCGCGTGGTCAGCGTCTTCACGTCCGTGACGATGCCCGCGACCGCGGCCTTGCCGGCCTTGTCGGCCGACTCGCATTCGTCGATGCGCTCCTGCAGCTGTGAGAGCCTGCAGTCTGTAAACGTCTCAATTTCAAAGCGATAGCGGTCGAGCGGGTGCGCGGACAGATACATACCCACGTATTCCTTCTCCTGCTGCAGCATCGCCAGGATGTCCTCCTCGTCCGAGGAAGTCGGGACCTCCGGCCGCACGGGCTTGAGCTCCTCCACCTCGCCGAAGAGCGAATTGGCGGAATCCAGCGTGTCGTTGCGGTACAGGCCCGCGTATTTGACGGCTTCGTCGATGAACAGCTCGCCGTTCTTGCAGGGCAGGAAGAACTGCGAACGCTTGTAGCCGAACGAATCGAAGGCGCCCGAGCAGACCAGCGTCTCGAAGACGCGGCGGTTGATCATCTCCGCCATGCGCTCCACGAAGTCGAACAGGTCGCTGTAGAGGCCGTGCTCCGTGCGGTCCTTGATGATGGCCTCCACGACGTTCTCGCCGAAGCCCTTGAGGCCGCCGAGGCCGTAGCGGATGTCGCCGTTCTTGTTGACGGAGAACTGGGCGTCGGATTCGTTGACATCCGGGCTGAGCACCTTGATGCCGGCCTTGCGGCAGTCCGCCATGATCTCCTTCATCTCGTCCATGTTCGAGATGTTCTGCGTGAGGTTGGAGGCCTGGAATTCGGACGGATAGTGTGCCTTGATCCAGGCGGTCTGGTAGCTCACCCAGGCGTAGCAGGTGGCGTGCGACTTGTTGAACGCGTATTTGGCGAAGGCCTCCCAGTCCGACCAGATCTTCTGCAGGACGGGCTCCGGGTGGCCGTTGGCGATGGCGCCCTTCATGAAGGTCTCCTTCAGCGAATCCAGCACGGCCTTCTGCTTCTTGCCCATGGCCTTGCGGAGCTTGTCCGCCTTGCCCTTGGAGAAGCCCGCAAGCTTCTGCGACAGACGCATGACCTGCTCCTGGTACACCGTGACGCCGTAGGTCTCCTTCAGCAGCTCCTCCATCTCGGGGAGGTCGTAGTGGATCTTGGACGGGTCGTTCTTGCCGGCCACGAAGTCCGGGATGTAGTCCATCGGGCCCGGACGGTAGAGGGCGTTCATGGCGATCAGGTCCTCGAAACGCTCGGGGTGCAGCCGGATCAGCCACTCCTTCATGCCGCCGGATTCGAACTGGAAGATGCTCTTGGTGTCGCCGCGGGCGTAGAGGTCATAGACCGCAGGGTCGTCGATGGGGATGGCCTCGATGTCGATGTCCTTGCCGAAGCGCTTCTTGACCAACGCGAGCGCGCGGTCGATGATGGACAGGGTCTTGAGCCCGAGGAAGTCCATCTTCAGCATGCCCACGTCCTCGATCTTGGTGCCTTCGTACTGGCTCACCCACACCTCCTGGCCCGTGGCCTTGTCGGTGCCCATCGTGATGGGGATGTAGTCCGTGAGGTTGCCGCGGCCGATGATCATCGCGCAGGCGTGGATGCCCGTCTGGCGGATGCAGCCCTCCAGGCGCAGCGCGTAGTCGAGGACTTCGCGCACCAGCGGCTCGCCCTCCTCGTATTCGTGCTTGAGCTCCTTGATGTATTTGACGCTGTTGGCCAGCGTCGGCTTGTATTCCTTCTCCTCGCCGTTCTCCTTGACGATGATCGGACGGTCCGGGATCATCTTGGTGAGGCGGTTGGATTCGGGGATGGACAGGTTGGAGATGCGCGCCACGTCCTTGACGGCCAGCTTGGCGGCCATCGTGCCGAAGGTGATGACGTGCGAGATGTGGTCCGCGCCGTAGTGGTCCTGCACATACTGGATCACGCGGTAGCGGCCTTCGTCGTCGAAGTCCACGTCGATATCCGGCATCGAGATGCGCTCCGGGTTGAGGAAACGCTCGAACAGGAGGTCGTAGCGGATCGGGTCAAGGTTGGTGATGCCGAGGCAGTAGGCGACGCAGGAACCGGCCGCGGAACCACGGCCCGGGCCGATGGACACGCCGTTGCGGCGGCCCCAGTTGATGAAGTCCTGGACGATGAGGAAATAGTCCGGGAATCCCATGAACGAGATCGTCATCAGCTCGAAGTGCAGGCGCTCGCGCTGCTCCTCGCTGAGCTCGTCGCCATAGCGCCGGCGCGCACCCTCGTAGGTCAGGTGGCAGAGGTATGCGACCGAGCGGCAGAACTCGTCGCCGCGGTAATTCTTGACCTCGTTGCCGTCGGCGTCCTTGGACAGGTCAAATTTGCCGTTTTCGATGATGTCCGCGTACTTGGCCAGGTGCGTGTCTATATCGGCCAAAAACGCCTCGGGAAGCTCGAATTTGGGCAAAACGTGGCCCCGGTCGATCTCGTACCTGTCGACCTTGTCCAGAACCTCCAGCGTATTGGCGAGCGCTTCCGGGTGCTCCGGGAAGAGCGCCGCCATCTCCTCCTCGCTCTTGAGGTACTCCTGCTGCGTGTAGCGCAGGCGCTTGGGGTCGTCCACCATCGCGTTGGTGGTCAGGCAGATGAGGCGGTCGTGCGCCGGGCCGTCCTCCTTGCGCACGAAGTGCACGTCGTTGGTGGCCACGACCTTCACGCCGTGCTTCACGGCCAGGTCGAAGATGCGGGTGGTGTATTCCTTCTGCTGCTCGTAGAGCTCGAGCGACATCCCGGGGACCTCCGTCTTGTGGAGCATCACCTCGAGGTAGTAGTCCTCGCCGAAGACGCCCTTGTGCCATTCGATGGCGCGGTCGATGGCCGCCTCGTCCCCCGCCAGGATGGCGCGGGGCACCTCGCCGGCCATGCAGGCCGAGCAGCAGATGAGTCCCTCGTGGTATTTCTCCAGCACCTCGTGGCTCACGCGCGGGCGGTAGTACATGCCCTCGATGTGTCCCGTGGACACGATCTTCATCAGGTTCTTGTAGCCCTGATAATTCTTGGCGAGCAGGATGAGGTGGTAGTATTTCTTGTGTTCGTTGTCCTTGAGGCGGTGGTCGTAGTGCTGCGTGACGTAGATCTCGCAGCCGAAGATGGGCTTGACGTCCGGGTGCTTCTTGGCCACGTCGCTGAAGTCCTTGACGCCGTACATGTTGCCGTGGTCGGTGATGGCGAGGCCCGGCATGCCCAGCTCCTCCGCGCGCCGGAAGAGCTTCTCTATGTCGCTCATTCCGTCGAGGATGGAGTATTGCGTATGGACGTGGAGGTGTACGAAGGACATACTCCTGCAAAGATAAACAAAAACCCCCGACCTTCAGCAGGACGGGGGTTCTTTGTTGAAAACTTTTCAGCCTATTTCTTCTGGGCTGCAGCTTTCTTGCGGGCGGCCATCTCCGCGTCGAACATGATGGGCGTACCGATCATGATGGAGGCGTAGGTACCGATCAGGACACCGAGGCAGAGGGCGACGGACAGACCGCGGATGGACTCACCGCCGCAGAAGGCGATGGCGAGCATCGGGAGGAGCGTCGAGACCGAGGTGTTGACCGTACGGGTGAGGGTCGCGTTGAGGGACTTGTTGACCGTCTCCTTGAAGTCGCTGCCCGGGTGGAGCGCGAGGTTCTCACGGATTCGGTCGAAGATCACCACGTTGTCGTTGATGGCGTAACCGATGATGGTCAGGATGGCGGCGATGAAGGTCTGGTCAACGTCCAGGTTGAACGGCAGGATGCCGCTGAACAGGGAGAAGAAACCGATGATGATGATCGCCGTGTGGGCCAGGGAGACGACACCGCCGAGACCCCAGTTCCAGCCCTTGAACCGCATTGCGATGTAACCGAAGATGACGATCAGGGCGAGGATGATGGAGATGATGGCGTTGCGCTTGATATCGTTGGCGATGGTGGCGCCCACCTTGTCGGAGGAGATGATACCGTTGGGGTTCTCCAGCGTGGAGGTGAAGCTCTCGAAGGTCACAGGATTCGCGTAGAAGCCCTTGAGGGACTCGAAGAGCATGTTCTCGATCTCGGCGTCCACGGAAGAGGACTCCTCCTTGAACTTGTAGGAGGTCGTGATCTTCATCTGGCTGTCACCACCGAACTGCTTGACCTCGACGGAGGACTCCGGGTCGGCCAGGTTGAAGGTGTTGTTGACGGCGGAGCGGACTTCCTCTGCGGTCACGGGCTTGTCGAAGCGGACCACGTAGGTACGGCCGCCGGTGAAGTCGACACCGTAGGTGAAGCCCTTGGTGAACATGGACACGAGGGCGATCAGGATGAGCGCGCCGGAGATGATGTAGGACCACTTGCGGCCGCCCAGGAAGTCGATGTTCGTGTTCTTGAGGAAGTTGGCGGACCACTTGTGCTCGAAGGAGAGCGTCTTGCCCTTGACGATGCGGTCGTCGATGATCAGGCGGGTGACGATGATGGAGGTCAGCACGGAAGTGATGATACCGATGATGAGCGTGGTGGCGAAGCCCTTGATCGGACCGGAGCCGAAGAAGAACAGCACCAGACCCGTCAGGAGGGTGGTCACCTGACCGTCGATGATGGCGGAGTAGGCGTTGCGGTAGCCGTCGGCGACAGCCTTGCCGAAGCCCTTGCCGGCCTTGAGCTCTTCCTTGACGCGCTCATAGATGATCACGTTGGCATCCACGGCCATACCCAGCGTCAGGACGAGACCGGCGATACCCGGCAGCGTCAGGACGGCGCCGAAGCCGGACAGGATACCGAACAGGAGCACCACGTTGGTGAGCAGCGCGACGTCGGCGACCAGACCTGCTCCCTTATAGAAGAGGAACATGTACAGGAGGACGAGGAGGAAGGCGATCAGGAAGGAAATGAGACCGCTGCGGATGGACTCGGCACCGAGGGAAGGACCGACGACCTGCTCCTGGACGATCGTGGCCGGAGCGGGGAGCTTACCGGACTTGAGGACGTTGGTAAGGTCGGTGGCCTCGTCGATGGAGAAGTGGCCGGTGATTTCGGAAGAACCGCCGGTGATGGCCTCATTGACGTTAGGATAGGAATATACGGTGCCGTCGAGCACGACGGCGATCTGACGGCCGACGTTCTCTTTGGTCATGCGGGCCCAGACGTTGGCACCCTCGGCGTTCATCGTCATGGAGACGCCCGGGTAGCCGCCGCGGCGCTGGTCGTAGTTGACGTGGGCGTCGACCACGGCGCCACCGTCGAGCGGGGCCTTGCCGTCGCGGGAAGAAGCCTTGATGGCGACGAGGTCGTAGACATTCTCATCCTTCACGTAGTCGGAGGACTTGACCGTCCAGATCGGGCGGAACTCGACCGGGAAGATGGCGGCGATCTCCGGCATGCGGAGATATTTGTTGACGAGCGCGGTGTCGGCAGCGGCGGCGAAGCCGATGCAGGCGCTGCCGCGCACGCCGGACGGGCTCAGCACCGCGAAGAGCGGGTTGGCCTTGCGGGCGGCGGCGAGGCTGGCGTCCTCGGCGGACTGGGCCTGCAGCTCCTGGGCCACGGCGTCGGTCTCGGCCGCGACAGCCTCGGCGACGGTGGCGGGAGCCTCCTCGGCGGCGAGGATCTCGGCGAGGCGGACATTGGCCTCATCGAGGAAGGAGGAGATCTCTTCGAACGTGAACGTCGGCCAGAACTCAAGGGAAGCGGTGCCCTGGAGCAGCTTACGCACACGCTCCGGCTCCTTGACGCCCGGGAGCTCCACGAGGATGCGGCCGGTGTTGCCGATCTTCTGGATGGACGGCTGGGTCACGCCGAAACGGTCGATACGGTTGCGGAGGACGTTGAAGGAGTTCGCCACGGCGCTCTCAGCCTCTTCCTTGATCACGCTGACGACCTGGTCGTCCGTGGATTCGGGCTTGATGCGGTCGCGCATCTCGTAGGTACCGAAGACCTGGGCGAGGCGGGTGCCGGGGGCAACTTCCTTCCAGGCGTCGGCAAACAGGGAGATGAAGTCGTTCTGGGAGTTGACGCTGCGCTCCTTGGCGAGCGCGATGGCGCGCTGGAACTCCGGCGTGGTATTGTTGCCGGACAGGGCGCGGACGAGGTCCTCGAGCTGCACCTGCAGCATGACGTTCATACCGCCCTTGAGGTCAAGACCGAGATTGATCTCGTGGTTCTGGACCTCCTTGTAAGTCTGACCGAAATAAACCTTGACACCGGAGAGGGAATCCGTGTAGCGACGGGTTTCGATCTTCCGGATGGAATCGAGATAGAATGCACGGTCCGCTTCCGCAATGCCGCTGATGTCACTGGCCTGTGCGATCTTTTCGGCGCGCTGTGCGGCCTTCTTGTTCTGGATGGCCGTTACAGCGGTGAAAGAAAGCTGCCAGAGGCAGGCGAGCAAGATGAGGATCGTGAATGTTCTGATGACACCTTTGCTTTGCATAATTATCGTAAATTAAATATATTTCACAAAATAGGCCGCAAAGTTAGTATTTTTCTGAAAAGAAAGAAACTTTGCGGGCCAAATTTATATTATAGGCATCGAAGGGTGCCTTATTTTGCAATATTCTCGCGCATCTCGGTATCGGCCTGGATGTTCTTCATCCGGTAGTAGTCCATGATACCGAGATTGCCGCTGCGGAAGGCCTCCGCCATCGCAAGCGGCACCTGTGCCTCCGCTTCGATCACACGGGCGCGCGCCTCCTGCGCCTTCGCCTTCATCTCCTGCTCCTGCGCGACGGCCATGGCGCGGCGCTCCTCTGCGCGCGCCTGGGCGATGTTCTTGTCGGCATCGGCCTGGTCCATCTGCAGGACGGCGCCGATGTTCTTGCCCACGTCGATGTCGGCGATGTCGATCGAGAGGATCTCATACGCCGTGCCGGCGTCGAGGCCCTTGCCCAGCACCAGCTTGGAGATGCTGTCGGGGTTCTCCAGCACGCTCTTGTGGCTCTCGGACGAGCCGATCGAGGAGACGATGCCCTCGCCCACGCGGGCCAGGATGGTCTCTTCGCCGGCGCCGCCGACCAGCTGCTTGATGTTGGCGCGCACGGTGACGCGGGCCTTGGCGATCAGCTGGATGCCGTCCTTGGCCACGGCCGTGACGGGCGGGGTGTTGATCACCTTGGGGTTGACCGACATCTGCACGGCCTCGAGCACGTCGCGGCCGGCCAGGTCGATGGCGGATGCCATCTTGAAGTCGAGGGGGATATTGGCCTTGTTGGCCGAAATGAGCGCCATCACGACCTTGGTGACGTTGCCGCGGGCGAGATAGTGCGCTTCGAGTTCGTTCGCTTTGAGGGTCAGGCCGGCCTTGGTGCCGGTGATCAGTGCCAGGACGATCGTACGCGGATTGACGCCGCGCCAGCGCATCAGCACGAGCTGGATGAGGGAGACGTACACGCCCGACAGGATGGCCTGGAACCACAGGGCCACGGGGAAAAACCAGAGGACGATGATGAGTCCGGCGATCGCGATGACGATCCAGATGATAGGGTTCATAGCGTTATTATTGGGTTATCGGTTTGACAAGCGGTTTGTTCTCTTCGATGGCGACGACCTCCACGGGCGTGCCGGCGGCGACCATCGTGTTGTCGTGGCTCTTGACCTCGCAGCTCACTTCGCCGAAGCGGCCCGTGCCCATCGGCGCGAGACGCGTGTAGGCGATGCCGCGGTCGCCGACGTGCACCTGGGAGACTTCCGTGCCCATCTGGGAACGGACTTCCGTCTTCAGCTCGAAGCGCCGCCACGTGCGGGCGCGGAGCGCGAAGAAGACCAGGATGCCCAGCAGCACCATCGCGGCGAGGAGCGTCCACCAGCCGGCGGCCGTGGAGATCTCGGCGAAGGCGTACCAGCAGGCGACGCCGAGCGAGCCGATGCTCAGGAAGCCGGCGATCCCGACGCCCGGGATCAGGAGCATCTCGACGAGCATCAGCAGGATGCCCAGGACCAGGAGGGTAACGACAATCCACCACATATTCGTGCAAGTTTATATCTTCACAAATATAGGCAAAAAGAAACGCATAAGCAAAAGGGCCGGAAGCGTCGTGCTTCCAGCCCTCCCAGGCCCGTCCAGGGCGGTTATGCAAGCCGGCAGGAGTCCTTGATCAGGCCCTCCATCGTGGCGTTCAGGTCGTTTGCGTGCAGCAGTTCGCGTACGTCGAAATGCAGGCGGAAGCGCCAGTGGTGATGCGGGTCCGCGGGCTCGTTGATGCGTTCCGCGTTCCGGTCCGGACGGCGCAGGCCCTTGTCGAGAGCCAGCCAGTCCTGGAGCGGGAAGATGGCGAGCATCGACGGCGAAGCGAGGAACTCCCACAGCATCCGGCGCACTTCCCACGGCTCCGGGTCGTGGTCGCTCTGCATGCGCAGCGTCTCCATGTCGTGGCTCGAGGTGGCGCAGACGCTCAGGTATTTCCATTCGCCCTTCTGCTCCATGCCGCGCATCCGCAGCGAGAGGATCTTCTCGTGGTCCATCACGCCCGGCACGCAGTCGGGCACCATGCCCAGGTCCTCGCCGCAGGCAAGCATCCCCGTCGCGCCGAGCAGCTCGGGGAGCTTGCGCTCGGCGTTGCGGCGCCAGAACTCGTCGTGGCGGTGGTAGAAGAAGTCGTTGTACATGGCGCCGAAGCGCTCCTGCTGCCACTGCGGCAGGTTGTAGGAGGCCGGCGCGATGAGCGGCTGGTACATGCCGGGATGGCGCGGATCCGGATGGAAGAGGCCGTCGATCGGCAGCTGCTTGAAATAGATCTCGTCCGCCGAATACGGCAGGGCCGGGTTGAAATGGCCCATCATGCCGCTCTTGTACTCGATGGGAATCTCCCAGATGCGGAAGAATCCGAGGATATGGTCGATGCGGAACGCGTCGAAATAGCGGCTCATCTTGCGCAGGCGCGCCTTCCACCAGGCGAAGTCGTCCTTGGCCATCTCCTCCCAGTTGTAGGTCGGGAAGCCCCAGTTCTGGCCGTCCGTGCTGAAGTAGTCGGGCGGAGCGCCGGTCGAGGAGTCGAGGTTGAAGAGCTCCGGATGCCAGTAGGCCTCCGCGCTGTCGGCGCTCACGCCGATGGGCAGGTCGCCCTTCAGCGACACGCCCTTGGCGCGCGCGTAGTCCACTTCCTGGCAGAACTGCTTGTCCAGGTGGTACTGCATCCAGCAGTAGTACTCCGGCTCCTTCTTGTCGCGGCGCGCGCAGAATTCCGCGTACTCCGGCAGCCAGGCGGCGTTGTCCTTGACGAACTTCTTGTAGCCGGCCGAGGCCATGTCCTTCGCGCCGCGGGCCTCGAAGGCCTTGCGGATGTAGGCCATCTTGGCCTTGAACACGCGCGGGTAGTCCAGCTCCGGCAGCGCGTTGAGCGCGGCCTGCGCCTTCTTGAAGGCGGCGTCTTCCTTGACGCCGAGGTCCTGCAGGTGCATGTAGAGCGGATGCAGGGCGAAGGTGGACACGGGGCTGTAGGGATACGAATCCGCCCACTCGCCCTTGCGGGTGGTGTCGTTGACCGGGAGCAGCTGCAGGATGCACTGCCCCGTGGCGGCGGCCCAGTCTACGACCGGCCGCAGGTCGCGGAATTCGCCGATGCCGAAGTCGTCGGCCGTGCGCAGCGAGAACACGGGAATGGCCGTGCCCACGCCCCGGAAACCGGGCCGGTCGAACTTCTCCGCCTGGTGCTTGCGCGGGAACGGGCAGCCCGGGATCGGGCAGTCGATCCACGCGTCCTCGATCACGCGGGCGGACTTGGAGCAATGGTGACTCCATTCCGTGCGGACGATCAGGCCGTCGTACATCAGCACATAGGTGTAGTCCTTGAGCGCCGCGGCCGGACAATCTTTCACGGTCACGCTCCAGACGGCGCCGTCGCCCCATTCCATGGGGTATTTCCTGTCCTGGAGGACCAGCGCGAGGCTCTCGCCCCACGCGGTCTCATACTTTATCTTGAATGTGATGTTCATATTTTCTTGAAACTGATGGCAAAGCCGCCGCCCGGCGCCATGGTGACGGGGAGCTCGACGCCCGGCGTCACGGCGATCCGGCGGATCTCATAGGCCTGCGGATTCTTCTTGAAATGTGCGTCAGCCGCGTCGGCATAGACCGTGGCCTCGTAGTTGCCCGGCTCCAGGAAGTCCAGCTTCAGGGTGAAGCTGCGCTCCTGTCCGTCGGTCACGCCGCCGCAGAACCACTGGCCCGTGCCCTTGGCCTTGCGGGCCACGATGACGTACTCCATCGGCTCGGCTTCCAGGTAACGGCTCTCGCTCCAGTCCACGGCCACGTCCTGGATGAACTGGAACGCGTCCATGAAGCGGCTGTAGTGCTCCGGCGTGTCGGCCGCCATCTGCAGCGGGGAATACATCGTCAGATACAGGCCCAGCTGCCCGCAGATGGTCGAATTGACATACGAACCGTTGCCGCACCACGCCTCGAGGTTCTGCTCGAAGATGCCCGGCGTGTAGTCCATCGGACCGCCGTTGAGCCGGGTGAAGGGAAGGATCGCCGTATGGCCCGGGGTGATGCCGCCGAAGGCCTGGTATTCCGTGCCCATCGCGGACTCGTTGCCGATCAGGTTGGGATAGGTGCGGCAGAGGCCGGTCGGGCGCACCGCCTCGTGGGCGTTGACCATGATGTGGTGCTTCGCGGCCTCCTTGACGCAATAGAGATAGTGGTTGATCATCCACTGGCTGTAGTGGTGCAGGCCCTGCGGGAGGATGTCGCCCACGTAGCCGGACTTGACGGCGTCATAGCCGTATTTGTTCATCAGCGTGTAGGCGTCCTCCAGGTAGCGCTCGTAGTTGCGGATGCTGGAAGAGGTCTCGTGGTGCATCACCAGGCGGATGCCCTTCTTGTGTGCATAGGCGTTGAGGCCCTCCAGGTCGAAGTCGGGATACGGCGTCTGGAAGTCGAAGACGTGGTCCTTGTTGCAGTTGGCCCACTCTTCCCAGCCGATGTTCCAGCCCTCCACGAGCACCGCGTCGAAGCCGTGCGCCGCCGCGAAGTCGATGCATTCGCGGACGTGCGCGGAGTTGGCGCTGTGGCGCCCGTTGGGCTGCGCGGCGGCATAGTCGAACGTGTCGATGTCGATGCCGGCGGCGTCCGTGTAGGCCCAGGAGCCCGCTCCGGCGATCATCTCCCACCACACGCCCATATACTTGACGGGATGGATCCAGCTCACGTCCTCCAGCGCGCAGGGCTCGTTGAGGTTGAGCACCAGGCGCGAGGCCAGCTGCTCCGTGGCGCTGGCGGCCACCTGGATGGTGCGCCAGGGCGTCTTGGCGGGGGCGGTCAGGTTGCCCTTCCAGCCCTCGGCGTCCGGGGTCAGCCAGGCGCGCAGCGCGTGGCGCCTGCCGTCCACGAGCAGGTGCATGCAGGGATAATCGGTCAGCGCGGCTTCGTGGATGTTGACATAGAGCCCGCCGGGGGTCTTCATCTGCAGCGAGGTCTGCACGCCGGACGTGCTGAAGGGCGTCCGGCTGCTGTTGTCGCGCATCTTGTCGAAGAAATGGCGGCTCACGCCGGAGAGCTTCGTGCAATTGTATTCATACTCCTGGGTGTCGTAGTCGCCGGGGATCCACCACGCGGTGCAGTCGTCCGCCATCGCGAACTCGGTGAGCTCCTCGCGGATCACGAAATGCACCAGCGGCTGTCCTTCGGGGAATTCGTAGCGGAAGCCGAGGCCGTCGTCGAACAGGCGGAAGCGGATGTCCAGCAGGCGCCCGCTCTCCGGCTGCTTCAGGTGGACCAGCAGCTCGTTGTAGTGGTTGCGGATCTGCGACTCCTCGCCCCAGACCGGCTCCCAGACTTCGTCGAAGGTGTCCGTCTCCAGGCCGGTCATCTGGAAATCGCGGTCAAAAGCGATCTCCGGCTTGGTGTCGCGCCGGGCGATGGAGCCGTCGAGGCCCAGCCTCAGGTCTTCCGCCTTGATGGTGCCGCGCAGGGCGAAGCCCAGGCGGCTGGGCAGCACGACGGGCACGTCCTCGCGCCAGAGCGCGTAGCACGGCGTGCCGTCGGGCGTCATGGAGAACTCCATCCGGAGCTTGCTGTCCGGCGAGAGGAGGTTGGCTTTCGGCTCCGGTCTGAGCTCCGGAGAAGCGGTGCACGCGGCCAGGGTGACCGCTGCCAGTATGATCGATGCTATTTTCATTTTATTTGAATTCTACGACCAGCGCGGAGCGGCCCGCCACGGTCTTGGCGTCAAAGGTAACATATTCTTCCGTGAAGATGTCGCGTCCGGGGCCCGCAAGCGTCTCCGTGACCTCCTTGTAGTCGCTCCAGGGCACCTGGCGCGGTTCGGGGTTGTTGTTGAGATACACGAACACGGTCTCGCCGCCCTCCGCGATGCGCCAGTAGGCGTAGGTGTTGTCGCGGCTGATGAAATGCAGCGTGCGGCCGTGCCGGACGGCCTCCGAGGTCTGCCGCCAGCGCAGCAGCGTGCGGACGTAGTCGTGCAGGTCCTTCTGCACGGGGTCCTGCTCCCAGCCGAGCGGGAACTCGACGCGCAGGCCGCCGTGGCCCTGGGCGCGGTCGCGCGAGACGACCATCAGCTCGTCGCCCGCGAAGATCTGCGGATAGCCGCGCACGGTGGCCATCAGCGCCATCACGAGCTTCATCTTGGCGGGGTCGCGGCCCACCACGTCGCCGATGCGGTCGGTGTCGTGGTTGCCCGGGAAGACCATCATGTTCTGCGGATCCTGGAAATAGAAATCGTTGGCGATGGAGTCATACCACCTCGTGGCGCCCTCGTCCCAGCTCTCGCGGTCGGCGTTGATGCCGTTGCAGACGGCGGACTGCAGGCAGAAGTCCATGATGGACGGGAGGTTGGAGTTGAAGCCGTCCTTGTTGGGGTTGCCGGCTTGCCAGTAGGCCACCTGCGGCACGTTGGTCGACCAGACCTCGCCCACGATGTTGAGCTGCGGGTACTCCTTGCGGACGCCGGCGCACCACTGCGCCATCGGCTCCTTCTCGTTGTAGGGATAGGTGTCCACGCGGAAGCCGTCCAGGTCGGCCCACTCGGTCCACCACACGGCCCACTGCCGGAAATACTGCAGCAGGTAGGGGTTGTCCAGGTTCATGTCCACCATCGAGGTGTCGAACCAGCCGCCGACCATGTTCTCGCGGTCGTGCTCCGAGCAATAGGGGTCGTTCTGCGCGGAGAACGCGCAGTTGGAATGCGTATAGGAAGGCCACTGGTGCACCCAGTCGGCGAACGGAAGGTCTTCCATCCACCAGTGCCTGTCTCCGCAGTGGTTGGTCACCACGTCCATGATGACCTTGAGGCCGCGGCGGTGCGCCTCGCGCACGAATTCGCGGTATTTGTCGTTGCTGCCGAAGCGCGGGTCGATGCGGTAGTAGTCCGTGCAGGCGTAGCCGTGGTAGGACGCAGACGGCTCGTCGTCTTCGAGCAGCGGGGTGTTCCAGATGGCGGTGAAGCCCAGGTCGGCGATGTAGTCGAGCTGGTCCTCGATGCCCTGGATGTCGCCGCCGTGGCGGCCGAAGAAGGCTTTATAATCGGCTTTCTCCTCCGTGTCGGCCGTGCTGTCGTTGGCGGGGTCGCCGTTGACGAAACGGTCCGGCATGATCAGGTAGACGGCGTCGTCGGGGCCGAAGCTCCCGCGCTGCGCGGAGCCTTCCCGGCGCGCGCCGACGCTGTACGGCACGCTGAAAGAGTCGTCGCCGCGCGAGAACACGAGCCGGCAGGTGCCGGGCTGCGTCCCGGGCGCGACGGACACGTCCACGAAGAGGTAGTTGGGGCTCTCCGCCGCGTGCGTGCCGTTCACGCGCACGCCCGGCAGGCCCTCCGCCCGGACCGTGTAGCCGCCGATCTCCGGGCCCTGCACGAGCAGCTGGAGAGGCGTCTCCATGCCCACCCACCAGCAGGGCGGCTCGACGCGGCTCACGCGGTCGGCGTCCGTGGTGATGCTCCAGGTCCAGGGGGCCTTGAGCAGCACGCTCACGGTCACGCAGTCGTCGTCGGCGCGGCGCTCATAGACCACGCGGCCGTCGTCCCAGGACAGGAGCTTGAAGGCGCCGTGGCCGGCAATCATCGCCGGATGCTGCGCACGCAGGCGCGCCAGATAGCGGTAGAAGTCCGTGGCGGCGTTGGTCTTCAGGGCGGGGATATGGTCTTTCTCGAAGAATTCGAAACGGTGGTCGTAGCCGACCTCCTGGCCCGTATAGATGAGCGGCTGCATCATCGGCAGGGTCCATGCGAGCACGGTCATCGCCTGCCACGCATCGCCCATCCGCTCGAACTCCGTCCCGCTCCACGAGTTCTCGTCGTGGTTGGAGGTGAAGCCCAGGCGGCGGACGCCGGCGGGGAAGGTGCTGTCGTTCCACTGCAGGTAGCGCACGAGGCTG
Organism: uncultured Bacteroidales bacterium; assembly: GCA_900319975.1. Classification (GTDB taxonomy): domain Bacteria; phylum Bacteroidota; class Bacteroidia; order Bacteroidales; family UBA932; genus Cryptobacteroides. The sequence goes on from ONQP01000003.1 coordinate 76,484, forward strand.
TCCGCGTCGGCCTTGCCCTGGGCGAGGTCGTTCAGCAGGTGGTGCAGCTTCCAGGCGTAGGTGGTGTTGAAGCCGGCGTCATGCAGCCAGGCCTCCTCGCCCTCGGCGAGGAAATAGAGCGGGCGCGCGAATTCCTGGCGGAATTTCGGCAGCACCGCCGCCCAGAAGTCCTGCGGCACCTGGTAGGCCACGTCGCAGCGGAAGCCGTCCACGCCGCGCTCCAGCCAGAAGCGCATCGATTTCTCCATCTCGGCGCGCATCTCGGCGCAGCCGTAGTTGAGCTTTGCGATGTCGGTCCAGTCGTATTCAACGATCGTATTGCCCTGCTCATCACGCACATACCACTCGGCGGGCTTCTCGCTCACCCACGGATGGTCGGGCGAGGTGTGGTTGGCCACCCAGTCCAGGATGACCTTGAATCCCTGCCCGTGGGCCGTGGCGAGGAAATGGTCGAAGTCGGCCAGCGTGCCGAACTCCGGATTGATGTCGCAGTAGTCCCGGATGGCGTAGTAGGAGCCCAGGGTGCCCTTGCGGCCCTTCTCCCCGATGGGATAGGGCGGCATCACCCAGATGATGTCCACGCCCAGCTCCTTCAGCAGGGGCAGGTGCTCCTCCGCCGCGGCGAAAGTGCCTTCCGGCGTGAGCTGGCGGACGTTGAGTTCATAAACGGTCCCGTCGCTCACCCAGGCGTCGGAGACGGCCTGCTGCGCGGGTTTCTGCGTGCAGGCGACCGCCAGCACGCTCAGGGTCAATATCGAAAGTAGTTTTTTCATCTTGTTTGTCATTCTGAGCGAAGCGAAGGATCTATTCCCCGAACGGGTCCATCGCGGCCGTCGGCTTCCCGTCGGCGAAAGCGCCGTAGGGATAGCCGATGCGCGCGGCCTCGGATTCGGGCTCCCAGAAGAAGACTCCCCGGAAGTAATCGTAATTGCGGGTGTTGTGCAGGATGTACTCCAGCGCGGCCTTGCCCTGGGCGGGCTCGGAAGCCGGCATGCCGAACTCCACCAGGAGGACGGGCTTGCCGTAGTTGCGGTACAGGACCGGCAGGTTGTCGACGAACTGCTTTGTCTTCGGCGTCCAGTCGGGATATCCCCCATCCTCCCAGTAGGAAGGATAGAGCGACAGGCCGAGGACGTCGTAGTCCAGGCCCTTGCCCTTCATCAGGGTCAGGAACCAGTTGAGCGTGGCGTGGTCCCAGCCGTTGTCCAGGTGCAGGATGACCTGCGCCTCCGGGAAGACGGCCTTGACCGCCTTGCGGCCCGCGTCGAAATAGCGCACGAACTCGCCGGCGTTGGTGCCGGCCACGCGGCCGCTCTCCCAGAGCATGCCGTTGGTGGTCTCGTTGCCCACCTGCACCCACTTCACGTCTACGCCGGCGCCCTTGAGGGCCTGCAGGACGTCGGTGGTGTGCGCGGCGAGGGCCTGCGCCATCGCCTCCGGGCCCATCGCCTTCCAGGCTTCGGGCACGGGCTGCTTGCCCGGGTCGGCCCAGGAGTCGCTGTAGTGGAAGTCGATCATCACGTCCAACCCGAGGGCCTGGGCGCGCTTCGCCTTCACGACCACGTCTTCCTTGCCGCACCAGCCGTCGGCGGGATCGACCCACACGCGCAGGCGGACGGCGTTGGCGCCGATCTCCTTGAGCAGCGCGGTGCATTCGCGCTCCTGTCCGGCGGCGTTGTAGAACTTGAAGCCGCGCGCCTCCATCCAGGTCACCCAGCTGATGTCGGCGCCCTTGGCGAAGCCCGTCTGCGGCGCGGGATCCTTCCCGCCGCCGTGCTTCTGGCAGGCGCCCAGCAGGGCCAGGGCCGCAAGCGCCCAGCAGGTCAGGATCCTTCTCATTGGGCGAAGACGGCGGAGGCGTACGGGGCGAGGGTGAAGGAGGAGCCGTTCACGTTCACGGCGCCGTTGGACACGAGGATGGCGTCCTTGGAGAGCTCGGAAATGCCGGCAGGGCTGACGGAGACCACCTTGTCGCTGAAGTTGTGCGCCACGAGCACCGTCTGGCCGTCGGCGGCCATCTTCCACAGCGCCACGGCGGCGTTGTTGGAGGAGACCTCGGCGATCTCGCCGCTGGCGAGCGCCTTATAGGTGTTGCGCGCCTCCGCGAACTTGCGGTAGACGTTCAGGATCGAAGCCGGGTCGGCGGTCTGCGCCTCCACGCTGATTTCGGGGGAGAGCATCGCGTTGTCCACCTTGCCGCCCAGCGCCGCTGCAGGCACGTTGCCGCTGCGGGTCCACTTCATCGGGGTGCGGATATATTCGTCTCCGTGGCTCTTGGTGCCCCAATAGCCGAGCTCCTCGCCCTGGTAGACGAAGGGCTTGCCCGGCGAGGTCAGGAGCACGGCCGCGGCCAGTTTCTCCTTGTTGACGTCGCGTCCCAGGTCGCTGGCGGCGCGGTCCTCGTCGTGGTTGGTGAGCTTGATCGCGTCGATGAAGTCGGCGCGGTTCTGGCGGAACAGGCCGCGGAAATAGCTCACCGTGCGGGCGAAATCGTCGCCCTTGCCGCGGTTGATGCGGTCCTTGAGGGTCCAGTAGTAGTAGAAGTTGAAGTTGGACGGCAGGCCCTGGTAGTAGGGCGCCATCTGCTCGGCGTTGTCGCACCACGCCTCGCCGACCATGTAGAGGTCGCCGGCGCCGCCGCGCGCCTTGTAGGCGGTGTTGCAGCGGTCGTACCAGGCCTTCAGGAAGGCCACGTTGGCAGCCGTCTGCTCCTGGTAGATCCACACCACGGCGTCGAGGCGCAGGCCGCCGACGCCCAGGTTGATCCACTTGTCGGCCGAGGCCGCCAGGTCCTTGAAGGCCGGCGACTCGGCCACCTTGTCATACGGGCCGTAGTTCAGGTCCGGCATCGAGCGGTCGAAGCTGGCGAAGTAGTAGCCGCCGCCCGCGAAGGTGATGTCCTGCGGGTTGGAGTTGTTGACGGCATACGGGGTGCCGAGGGTGAGACCCTTGCCGTTGCCGCCCCACTTGGTGCCGCCTTCCCACGAGGTCGCGGACGTGCGGAGCAGGAAGCCCCAGCTGGAGTTGAAGTCCACCGTGATCTCGAAGACGTCGGCGGAAGTCTGGTAGAGGCCCGCCAGCACGTTGTCGCCATAGTAGAGCCAGCGGGTGGCTTCGGTATTAGGTTTTTGTGCCGCCTCCTCCGTGCGCGTCACGGTCACGGTCCTGGCGCTGTAGTCCCACTTGAAATGCAGCCGGCCGCTGACGCCGCCGGACAGCGGGTGCCACGTGCCCATCCGGGTGCTCGTGGCGCCGGCGAAGTTGTCCACCTTGCCGGCACGCATGTCGGCGTTGGGGTCTTCGGAGAACACGTAATAGTTGCGGTACGGACCGGACGGGTCGGCGCAGGCCTGCCTGAACCAGGGATTCTGGTCGCCGGAGTGGTTCAGGACGTAGTCCATGTAGATGTCGATGCCCTTGGCCTTCGCCTTGTCGATCAGGTCCTTGAAATCGGCCTCCGTGCCGAGTTTCGGGTTGATGGCGGAGTAGTCCGACACGTCATAGCCGTGGTACGAACCGCAAGCCTGGATGGGTGAGAGCCAGAGCGAGGACACGCCCAGCGACTCGAAATAGTCGAGGTGCTGCGTCACGCCCTTGAGGTCGCCCCAGCCGTCTCCGTCGGAGTCGGCGAAGCTGTAGACGTTGAGCTGGTAGGTGATATTGGCGAGATTGTCGCCCTTCTCGATGGTCGTGGTGGACCCGTTGCCGCCTCCGGGGATCTTCCGGCAGGAAGAGCAGGAGAAAAGCGACAGCCCGAGGATCAGGGCGCAGACGACGAAGTGGATGCGTTTCATATCGGTTATCGTTTTTTGAATTGGCGAACCGGGGTCCGGTCAGGGACCCCGGCCCGAAAAGGCTGCAAAGACTGTGCTACTTGACAGGTTTGCTGACAGTGATCGTACCGGCCGCGGTGTCGTAGACGACGTCGAAGCGGGTCAGGTCGGTCACGGAGATGTTGGGACCGTTGTCGGTCACCGCCTCGAAGGCAACACCGGCCTCGGCGTAGGTGCCGCCCGCGCTGACCGCCCAGTCGGCGCCCTTGCGGATCTTCCAGCCGCCGGAGATCTCCTGGCTGAAGGCGGACCACTTGCCGTCGCCGGCAGGCAGCAGGAAGCGGTCGCCGTTCCAGCCGTTGAATTCGCCGATCAGGCTCCAGAAGTCGGTGCTCAGGGTGATCGTCTCGGCCGTCGGGTCGTACACCACCATGTAGGTGCCGGCCGCGGGCGCCTTGATGTTGCTGCCGCCCTTCTTTACTTCGAAGGCCTCGTCGGCTGCCGCAGCGTCGCCGCCGCGGTCGTCGGCCCAGTCCGCCTTGTAGCGGATCTTGATCTCATCGTCCGCGGCGAGGGTCACAGGCACGCTGTACCACTTGCCGTCGGAGGCGAGGTTCATCGGGATGTCGTTGTTCCAGTTGAAGCCCTCGATGGCGGAAATCTTGCCCACGACGCCCCAGACGAGCGTACCGATGGTCTGGTTGTTCTCATTGTAGACGACGCGGAACTTGCCGTTCAGCGAGATGTTGTCACCGCCCGGGTAGGCGGCCACGAACTCACCTTCCGCGGCCGGCGTGGCGCCGCCGCAGTTGACGGCCCAGTCGTGTCCGAAGCGGACCTTCCAGCCGCCTTCGTTGATTTCGAGCTCCTCGCTGATCCAGATGCCCGGGGCGACCTGGGTCATGTCGGCGTCGGCGCCCCAGCCGTTGAAGTCACCGATCACGGACCAGCCGGAGGCCTTGGTCTCGGACACGGTGATGGTCGGGGCCTCGGCGTTGCTCAGGTCGAGCGTGACGGTCCATTTGCCGGCTTCCACATGGATGTTTTCGCCGCCCGCCACGGCCGGGAACGGCTCGCCGACGGTGTAGGTGCTCTCCTTGGCGATACCGTAGTTCTCGCCCCAGTCGGCGTCCTTGCGCCACTTGAAGTCGGTGGGCTCGGCAGCCTCGAAGCTGGCCGTCCAGACGCCGTCTTTCTCGGTGGCGATGACGTCGTTGTTCCAGTCGCCGTTCACACCGATGAGGTTCCAGCCCGTCACGGCCGGCGGTTCAGGTGCGCCGCCGATCTTGCCGCTCACGCCGCCGCCGAGGGTCTCGACGATGGTGAAGGTCTTGCTTTCCGTGTTGAGGATGAGGTCATAAACGCCATCCGCAGGCACGGCGAGGTTCTTGCCGCCGGCAGCGGCCGGGGTCTCGGAACCGAGGGTCACCACGAACGGCTCCGTCTCGCCGGTGCCGCCGAAGTTGTCGACCCAGTCGGCGTCCTTGCGGAACTTGAACTGGTCGGTCTGCTTGAGCTTGATGCCCTGGGCCACGTGCGTGGTGCCGTCGGTGGTCATCGCGAGGTCGCCGTTCCAGTTGATGTCATAGTTGGACAGGGAACCGATGACGCTCCAGGTGCTGGCCTCAGTGAGGCCGGGATAAGGCAGGTAGGCGTCGGTGACGGTGATCTTGGCGTCGGTGCCGGACAGGTCAAGCCAGAGGTCATAGACGCCGGTGGCGGAGACAGCGAGGTTCTTGCCGCCCTTGGCACCGGTAATCTCGGTGTCTACGGACAGCACGAACGGCTCCGTGTCGCCAGGGGCGCCATAGTTGTCCACCCAGTCGGCGTCCTTGCGGAACTTGAACTGGTCGTTCTTGTCGAGCTTCACGGCCTTGGCCACCATGCGGGTACCGTCGGCGGTAGCGAACATCTCGAGGTCGCCGTTCCAGCTGATGTCGTAGTTGGACAGGGCGCCGATGACGCTCCAGGTTGTGGCCTCGGTGTAGTCGGCATACGGGCTGCCCTGCGGGAGGGACACCGTGAAGTTGTTGATGGTCACGCGGCCTTCGGAGTCCACGAAACCGTTGACGCCGTTGTCCTGCGAGAGGTTCTGCATCGTGGCGCGGACGGCCAGTTCGATGCTTGCGATGACGTCACCGTCCTGGAAACCCAGGGTGGCGAGGCTCTTGCTGATGTTGAGGAGGGTGGCCGTCAGGGTCGTGCCGTCGTCGGTGGTCGTGACGATCTTGCTGACCGCATGACCGTCCACGTCGACGAGGGCGAGGGCGTGCTTGGGCGCCATCTTCTCATTGAAGCCCATGTTGAAGGCTCCCGGGATGTAGCTCACCGTGACGGCCTTCGCGCCGATCTCCGAGGCGCTCAGGACGGGCGCGTCGGCGTGGGCCGGATCGAACGTCGTCAGGCGCTCCTGGAGGCAGGAGGTGGCCATCAGGCCGACCAGTCCTGCAAAGAGGATGGAGAATATCTTTTTCATTTTTACTGTTCTTTAGTGTAGCCAGGGTTCTGCTGAAGGTTGCTGTTGGCAAGCCGGTCGGAATCCGGAATCGGGAAGAGGTTGAAGTGGCTGTCCACGGAAGTGCCGCCCTTGACGCCGCCCTTCCACTGCCAGACATAGCTGTCGGAAGTGAACTGGCCGAAGCGGACCAGGTCGTTGCGGCGCCAGCACTCCAGGTAGAGTTCGCGGGCGCGCTCGTCGAGGACATCCTGCAGGGTGAAGCTGCTCACGGCGGCGAGGCCGGCACGCTTGCGGACGTCGTTGAGGGGCTGCAGGCCCTCGATGGAAGCGCCGCGCTTGTGGCACTCGGCGGCCATCAGGAGCACGTCGGCATAACGCATCATCGGGAAGTCGGTGTCCACGAAGCCCTGCTCCTTACCGGGCGTACCGTCGCTCTTCATGTTGAGGTACTTCATGAAGGCCATGCCATTGGTGAACTCGCCGATGTCGTCGATGTCCTTCTGCTGGCCGCTGGTGTAGAACAGGTTGCGGGCGTCCTCGGAGGAGAACTTGTTGTAGAACTCAGGCGTGGTGCGGAGACCGCCCCAGCCGGAGGAGATACCGATCTTGGAGACGTCCATCGAGCCGCCGGTGGAGGCGAAGATCAGGTAGTTCGTGGCGCCGTAGCTGGTGGTGTTGACACCATCCTGCTCGACGGCGAAGATGATCTCGTCCGTGCGCTGGTCGTTGTCGGCGAGGAAGAGCTCCTGGTAGGCGCTGTACACGCCTGCGGAGGTGGTGTGGAGGCTGTAGCCGTCGTCCATCAGGTCCTTCAGGACGTCGGCGCACTTCTGCCACTGGGGCGTGCCGGTGAACACCTCGGCGTTGAGGTAGAGCTTGGCGAGGATGAACTTCGCGACACCCTTGTCGGCGCGGGCGTAACCGTTGGCGCGCGGGGCGGCCAGGGCGCTGTTGTCGATCAGGTCGCGGAGCTCGGTCTCGAGCCAGGCGTACAGTTCGGCGCGCGGCATCTGCTCCGGGTTCTGGCCCACGATGGCGCTGTCGTCAGCGAAGGGCACGTTGCCGAAGTTGTCGATGGCGTGGTAGTAAGCGAGGGCGCGCAGCACGCGGGCCTCGGCGATGTATTCTTCCTTCTCGGCGAAGCTCAGCTCGGAAGCCCTGGCCTGGCGGATGAACTCGTTGGCCATGGAGACCTGCATGAAGATGCGGGAGTAGAAAGCGTAGATGAAGGTATCGTCCGTCGTCCAGTTCATCCAGTGGAAATTCTTGATGGTCTGGTCGTTCCAGCCGCAGACCGCCTCGTCGGTGGTCAGGCCGGTGTGGTGGAACAGGCCGCGGATGTACTGGGAAGCACCGCCGTCGAGGCCGGAGATGGATGCGGCACCGTTGGCGCCGTAGAAGCCGGAGGTGGCGAAGCCGGTGTAGAGGCCGCCCAGGAAGGACGTGTACGCCTCCTTGGTGTTGAGGGCCTTGTCCGCCGTATTGGCATTCGGATCGATCGGGGTGACGTTGAGGTCACCGACGCAGGCGGTCAGGGAAGCCGCAAGGGCGATCGTGCCGAGAATATATTTGATCTTTTTCATATGCTATCCTGGATTAGAAGTTGAACTTGACACCGAGGACGAACGTGCGGGGACGCGGGTACATGGCACCGTCGATACCGCCGTAGATTTCCGGATCGATTCCGTCGTAGCGGGTCAGGGTGCAGATGTTCTGCACGGTACCGAACACGTTGAGGGAAGCGTCGCGGTGATCCGTCACCTTGAAGAGTTTCGGGAAGGTGTAGCCGACCGTGAAGTTGTCGAGCTTGAGGAAGGACGCGTCGCGGACATAGTAGTCGGACAGGTACTGGGCCTGCGCGAACATCGCGCGCGGAGCGGAAGCGAGGCGGTTGCTGATGAAGCTGTTGGTCCACAGGTCCGCGAGCATCTCCGTGTCGGAGGCGACGTTGTTGTACACCCAGTTGCCGATGGAGGCGTGGCCGGAGAGGGCCGCCGTCCAGTTCTTGTAGCTGAAGCTGGTGTTGAAACCGATGGTCACGTCGGCGAACGGCTTGTGGAAGAAGTACTTGTCTTCGGCGGTGATGGAGCCGTCGTTGTTGCGGTCCACATACACGCCGCTGATCGGACGGCCGTCGATGTCGTACACCTGCTCATACACGTAGAAGGCGTTCATCGGCATGCCGACCTGGAACATCTGCACGTTGTTGCCGGTACCGCCGGAGATGCCGCCCGTCTCCACGCCCGTGGCGTTGTCGTCGGAAGCGGTCAGCTTGGTGATCCGGTTGAAGTTGTACGCGGCGTTGGCGCCGAGGGTCCAGCTCATGTCGCGGGTCTCCACCAGGATGGCGTTGAGGTCGAGTTCGACACCCTTGTTGGTCATCGAGCCGATGTTGGTGTTGAGGTAGTTGGTCAGGTTCGACAGGGCGGGCACCGGGATGAAGTTGAGGATGTCCTTGGTGTCACGCTGATAGAGGTCGAGGCTGGCCGTCAGGCGGTCCTTCCAGAAACCGAAGTCCAGACCGACGTTGTAGGTCGTCGTCGTCTCCCAGCGGAGGTCGGCGCTGTAGCCCAGCGCGGAGACCGGGGTGATGAGCGTGTCGTTGAAGAAGTAGTAGGAGCCCAGCTGGTGGGTCAGGAACTGCGCGAAGGTGTCGTAGTAGCCACCCACGGCCTGCTGGCCGGTCTGGCCCCAGGAGAGGCGGAGCTTCAGGGTGGAGAGCTTGTCGGCACCGGCCATGAAGTCTTCCTTCATCACGTTCCAGCCGAAGGCCACGGACGGGAAGATACCCCATTTGTGGTTCTGGAAGCGGGAAGTACCGTCGGCGCGGACCGTGGCGGTCAGCAGGTACTTGTCGGCGAAGCCATAGTTGGCGCGGCCGAAGAAGGAGATCAGGTAGAGTTCGCCCTTGCCGCGGGCATCGGCGAGCTTGGCGTCGTCGCTGATGCGGTTGGTCAGGCTGTTGTTCTCGCTGTAGAAGCGCTGCCAGGAGTAACCGGCCATCAGGTCGACATTGTGCTTGCCGAAGGTCTGGTTGTAGTCGGCGTAGAACTCGAGGGTCGTGTTCAGGCGGCTGTAGTCATAGTCGGTATGCTGGCCGCCGCCGGACTGGTTGGTGTTGTGGTAGGAACCCTCGGAACCCATGGCCACCTCGCTGAAACCGTCGGACTTGGCCCAGTCGATACCGAGGTTGAGGTTGAGGCGGAGGGCCTCCAGGCCGTGGATCTTGTAGTCGAACTGCGCGTTGCCGATGAAGCGGTAGGCATCGGCCTGGTCGATCCTGTCGTGCAGCAGGGCGACCGGGTTCATCGTAGCCATCACGTTGAGGTTGCCGGCGGTGTCGTACCACGCGGTGTAGCCGTTCAGGCTATGGGCGGGGTCGTCGCAGCGGACCGGCTTGGTCGGGTCGTAGTGGTTGGCGGCGCCGATGGCGTCCTGGTTGGCATACCAGTTCTTGGCGTAGGTACCCTTGCCGTTGAGGTTGACGGTGAGGTGCTTGTCGAAGAAGCTCGGGGAGAGGTTCAGCGACAGGGTGCCGCGGTTCATCTTGGAACCGATCAGCGTACCGGTCTGGGAGGTGAAGCCGCCCGAGACGCGGTAAGGCAGGAACTCGCCGATGCGGCCGTTCAGGGAGATGTTCCCGTCGTAGGTCGGGGCGATCTGGTAGATCTCCTTCTGCCAGTCGGTGTCGTAGATGACGCCGTTCACGCCCAGGTTGGCCTCGGCGGTGGAGTTGGCGCCGTAGAAGTTGCGGATCAGGTTGGTGATGCCTGCGGCGTTGAGGACCTCCTGATATTTGGCGACCGTGTTGACGGAAGCGGTGAAGTCCACGGCCACCTGCGGCAGCGCGCTGCCGGTGCGGGCACCCTTCTTCGTGGTGATCACGATGACGCCGTTGGACGCGCGGGAACCGTAGATGGCGGTCGCGGAAGCGTCCTTCAGGACGGTGAAGCTCTCGATATCTTCCGGGTTGACGGAAGAGAGCGGGTCGGACATGCCGGCGATGCCGTCGTTGGAGACGGGCAGGCCGTCGATGACGATGAGCGGGCTCTGGTCGGCGTTGAGCGACGCGGTACCGCGGATGCGGATGGTCGCGCCGGCGCCCGGCATACCGGAACCTGCGGTCACGACCACGCCCGCGCTCTTGCCGCGAAGCAGGTCGGCCGGGGTCGTGATGACGCCCTTGTTGATCTCGTCGGCCTTGACGGTCGACACGGATCCGGTGAGGTCACTTTTCTTGACGGTACCGTAGCCGATGACCACGACCTCGTCCAGGAACTCGTTGTCCTCGGTGAGGGTAATGGTGGCGGGCATCGCGGATGCCTTGAAAGTCTGCGTGGTGTAGCCGATGCAGCTGACGGTGACCGTAGCATCGGGAGAAGATACCCTGAGGGAGAAGTTGCCGTCCAGATCGGTGATGGATCCGTTGGTCGTGCCCGCCTCCATGACGGTGGCGCCCACGACGGGTCCCATCTGGTCCACAACCACGCCCCGGACCGCATGGCTTTGAGCCGATGCAGTGACGCCCATCACGCCCGAGAGCGCGACAGCCGCAAGGATGGATAGGATTTTTTTCATAAAAATGAAAGGTTATTAGATAGAATTAAACTTATTTCCGTTCTTCGACGAGAGCGACCGCCAGGCAGCCGCAGATGAGCAGGATGCCGGCAATCACGAGCATGTGGGCCTGCACGCCGCCGACCAGGTGAAGCACCACGCCGCCCAGGGCAGCTGCGACAATCTGCGGAAGGCAGATCGTGCAGTTGAACAGCCCCAGGTAGCTGCCCATATGCTCCCCGTTCAGCGCATTGGTGAGCAGGGTGAAGGGCAGGGCCAGCATCGCCGCCCAGGCCGCTCCGATGAGGAAATACGACACGAACAGCAGATACTGGTTGTGGATGAAAGCGATGGAAATGAAACCGGCCGCACCGATCAGCAGGCTCACGACGTAAGCCAGGCGGAGCGACTTGAATTTAGGAAGCACGAGGGCCCAGAGGATGGAGCCGACCGCCTGCGCGGCGAACACGACGCCCACCCAGTTGCCCGCGGCCTGGTAGCCCTCGGACGCGGGATCCGTGGTGCCCCAGCAGTTGGCCGCGACGGCCCCGTTGGTATAGGTCCACATGTACATAAAGGCCGCCCAGCAGAAGAACTGGACCAGTCCCACGGTCCAGAAGGTCTTCGGGGCGCGCACCAGGAGCTTCAGCAGCCCCGGGCGCTGCTTCTCCTCCTCGGCCTGCTTCTGCGGGTCGATGCCGTGGAACGCGGCATACTCTGCCGGCGGCATCTCCTTGACCTTCACGAAGGTATAGAGCACGCAGAGGATGAGGATCGCGGCGCCGCCGTAGAAACTCCACACCACGGAGGGCGGGATGACGCCCTTCGGGGCGGTGTTGGCGATGCCGATCCAGGTGAAGAAGATCGGGAAAAGATAACCCACCAGGCTGCCGGCGTTGCACAGCAGCGACTGGATCGAATAGGCCTGCGCCTTCTGCTCCTCGCCCACCATGTCGCCGACCATCATCTTGAACGGCTGCATGGCCACATTGATGGAGGTGTCCAGGAAGATCAGGGAGAACAGACCGAACCACATCGCGCCGTTGAGGCCGAGCAGCAGGCGGCTGCTGAAATTGAGACTGCCCGCATTGGGCAGGAACGCCATCACGAGGACGGCCACGATGGCGCCCACAAGCAGGTACGGCTTGCGGCGGCCCATCCGGCACCACGTGCGGTCGGAGTACTTACCGATGAGCGGCTGCACGAGCATGCCCATCAGCGGGGGAAGGATCCAGAAAAAGCTGAGCTGGTGCGGGTCGGCACCGAGCGTAGCGAAGATGCGGCTGATATTAGCGCTCTGCAAGGCATAGGCGATCTGCACTCCGAAAAATCCGAAGCTGAGATTCCACATCTGCCAGAAGGTGAGCTTATTGGTTTGCATTGTAGTGTTATTGTCAGTCGCTGCAAAAATGAAAAATCTTTCACGCGCGAAAAAATTGAAATGGATGAATGGTATTATTTTCGGGATGAACGGTCGAATTAGGAAGAAAATTTAGTATCTTCAACCGCTATATTATGAAGATTTCAAAAGAGTTCTGGATTATTCTCGGTTTTGCGCTGCTGCACGCGGCCGTCGCTTTGGGCTGCCGGCTGGCGGGCCTGGCGGACGAGATGATGCTGACCCTGCTGACGATGCTGCTCGTCGTGCTGCTGTGCCTGCGCTGCCGCGTGGACGGCAAGATGACGGCCATTTCCGTGGTGCTGGTCAACCTTGTCGGCGTGCTGCTCGGCCGGGGGACGGCCCTGCTTTTCGGCGCGCTCTTCACCTCGCCGCTCGTCATCTACCCCCTCTCGACCTTCACGTCCACCCTGCTGATCGGCTGGGTGACGCTGTGGGCCGTACGCCGCTACGCGCGCAAGATGGCGGCCAACGTCGAGCAGGTCAATTCCCTGAAGTGGCTGCTCGTCGCGTTTGTCTTCATCCTGGTGACGCGCCTGGCCATCCTGCTCTTCTTCTCCGAAGCCCACGAAGGTCGCAACACCGCCGTCACCATCCTCCTCGACTACGCGATGACGCTCGTCGTCATCCTCGTGCTCGCGTCCTACGCCCTGCGCCTGCAGCGCCGCGCCCTCGCGGCCTCCGAGCAGGCCAACCTCGCGCAGTACCGCTACCACAAGCTCAAGCAGCAGGTCAACCCGCACTTCCTCTTCAACTCGCTCAACGTCCTGGACTACCTCATCCAGGAGCAGCCGCGCGAGGACGCCAGCCGCTACACGCACAAGCTCGCGGAAGTCTACCGCTACATGATCCGCAGCGAGGACGAGACCACCGTCCGCCTGCGCGACGAGATGGACTTCGTGTCCCAATACGTCGACCTGCTGAAGGTCCGCTTCCCGGAGGGCCTGGACGTGCAGGTGGACATCCCCGAGGAGGCGATGGCCCGCTCGGTGGTGCCCTGCTGCGTGCAGCTCCTCATCGAGAACGCCACCAAGCACAACGCCGTGCACCCCGACACGCCGCTGCACATCAAGGTCGGCGCCACGGCCACGCGCGTGGTCGTGTCCAACAACCGCATTCCCAAGCTCACCCAGCCGGCGTCGACCGGACTGGGCCTCCAGTACATCCGGCAGCAATACCACGACCTGTCCGGCAAATCCATCATCGTCCGCGCGGACGAACAAAACTACACCGTCACCCTGCCGCTCTTATGATGAAAGCCCTGATTGTTGAAGACGAGCGAATGGCCCAGGCGCAGCTCGTCCGCCTGCTCAAGACCCATTTCCCGGACATCGAGGTGGTCCAGGTCACCGACTCCGTCCGCAGCACCGTGGACTACCTGGCGGGCGATCCGCCCGTCAACCTCATCTTCATGGACGTGGAGCTGTCCGACGGCGACTGCTTCGAGATCTTCCGGCAGGTGCCCGTGCGGGCGCAGGTCATCATGACCACGGCCTACGAATCCTACGCCCTCAAGGCATTCGAGGCCGGGAGCGTGGACTATCTCCTCAAGCCCATCAGCGCCGAGGAGCTGGCGCGCGCGGTCGGCCGCTGCCGCGAGCGCGCCGCCACGGCCCCGGCGATCGACGTGGAGAAGCTCCTCGCCTTCGTGGCGGGCCGCCAGCCCAAGAACTACAAGGAGCGCATCGTGGTGTATGTCGGCGAGCAGATCATCCCCGTCCAGACGGACCGGATCGCCTTCTTCTTCGCCGAAGAGAAGGCCAACTACCTGATGACCGACGAAGGCGCGCGCTATCTCGTCGAGACCACGCTCGACACGCTCGAGCAGGATCTCGACCCGGAGCGCTTCTTCCGCATCTCGCGCGGCGCCATCGTGGCGCGCAGCGCCGTCCAGAGCGTCAGCCGCCACTTCAGCGGGCGCCTGCGGCTCGAGATGAAGCCCAATCCGCCCTTCGAACCGACGGTCTCCCGCGCCCGGGTGGACGATTTCCTGAAATGGCTGGAATAAAAGAAATCCGCCAGGCTTCTGCCCGGCGGATTTTCTTTAGAGCTTGTAGTAGCTTCCCAGGATGGCCGCGAACCAGCTCGGCGGCAGGAGCTTCTTGAGCGTCACGGAGAGACGCTGCTCCAGTGTCGAAATGATGTAGTGGTAGCGCGGGCGCTTCTTGCGCACGATCTTGCTGATCTTGCCGGCGAGGTACTCGGGCTTGAGGCCCGTGGTCTCGTCCTTCTCGATGCTCGCGAGGGACTTCGCGTAGGTCTTGTAGACCTCGTACGCCTCGGGATTGGCCACGCTCTTGCGCTGCGCCGTGAACGACGTGGCGAAGTCGCCCGGTTCGATCACGACCACCTGGATGCCGAAGGCTTTCGTCTCCAGGCGCAGGGCCTCGCAGTAGCCCTCGATGGCGAACTTCGACGCGGAGTAGAGCCCCTGGAACGGGAGTCCCATCAGACCGCCGATCGAGCTGAAGCAGAGGATCTTGCCGCCGCCCTGCCGACGCATGACGGGCAGCACGTAGTGCAGGAAACGCACCATCCCCATCCAGTTCACGTCCATCTGGCGCTCCGCATCCTCCAGCGAGGAGAATTCCAGCGGACCGCCGATGCCCATGCCGGCGTTGTTGATGAACACGTCGATGCGCCCTTCGGCGTCGAGCACCTGCTTCACCGCCGCCTCGCAGTCCTCCGCCCGCTGGGCGTCGGCCTTGATGTAGGTGACGCCGGGCAGCAGGTCCGTGGCCTTGCGGTGCGTGCCGTAGACCTTGTGGCCGTCGGCGCTGAGCCGGGCGGCCATCGCGCGGCCGAAGCCGGAGGTGATGCCGGTGATCAGGATAACCATAGCGCTATGCGATGACGCCGAGTTCGCGGAAGATCTTGGTCAGCACCGCCACGGCCTCGTCCACCTGCTCGGTGGTGTGCGTGGCCATGAGGGCGAAGCGGATGAGCACGTCCTTCTCCGGCACGGCCGGGGCGATCACCGGGGTGATGAACACGCCCTGCTCGTAGGCCATCCGCACGATCTGCATGGCCTTGAAGGTGTCGCGCACGAAGAGCGGGATGATCGGGGACTGGGTGTGGCCCGTGTCGAAGCCGGCCTTCTTGAAGGCCTCCTGTGCGTGGCGCGTGACCTTCCAGAGGTTCTCGCGGCGCTCCGGCTCGTTGATCATGATGTCCAGGGCGCAGGACGCGGCGGCCACGGCGGCCGGGGTCATCGAGGCGCTGAAGATCAGCGAACGGGAGTTGTGCTTGAGGTAGTTGAGGACTTCCTTGTCGCCGGCGATGAAGCCGCCCAGGGAGCCGAAGCTCTTGGAGAAGGTGCCCATGATGAGGTCCGTCTCCTTGGTCAGGCCGAAGTGGCTGGCGGTACCGGAGCCGTTCTCGCCGATCACGCCGAGACCGTGGGCGTCGTCCACCATCACGGCGGCGTTATATTTCTGGGCCAGGCGGACCAGGTCGGGCAGCGGGGCGATGTCGCCCTCCATCGAATACACGCCGTCCACCACGATGAGCTTCGGGGCGTTCTTCGGGGTCATGAAGAGCTTGCGCTCCAGGGCCGCGACGTCGTTGTGCGCGAACTTGCGCACCTCGCTGAAGCTCAGGCGGCTGCCGTCGATGATGCAGGCGTGGTCGAGGGCGTCCAGGAAGATGAAGCCACCGCGGAAACCGAGGCAGCCCACGACGCCCAGGTTGACCTGGAAGCCGGTGCTGTAGGTCACGGCGGCGTCCTTGCCCACGAACCTGGCCAGCTTCTCCTCCAGCTCCTCGTGGATGTCGAGGGTGCCGTTGAGGAAGCGGCTGCCGGAGCAGCTGGTGCCGTATTTTTCAATTGCCTTTATAGCGGCCTCCTTGAGGCGCGGGTCGTCGGAAAGTCCAAGATAGGAATTGGAACCGAACATCAGGACCTTGCTCCCGTCAGCCATAGTGACGAGGGGATCCTGTCCGGAAGAGATGGGGCGGTAGTAGGGGTAGATTCCTTGCGCTTTAACCTCATCTGCGAGCGTGTACTTGGCACAGAGCTCGTTTAAGATTCTTTTCATCAATGGTACGGTTTTAATATGTACAACGCCGCAAAGATAACTATTTTCTACAAAAAACAAGGTTTCCGTCCCTTCTGGCTTGTTCGGGAATAATCCTTAAATTTGTGAAATTGAAACATCTGGAATGAAAAGAATCATCGCACCTCCATTTCTCGTTCCGGGGGACCGGATCGCCCTGTTGTCGCCGTCGTACCACGTGCCGGCGGCGGCGGTCGAAGGAGCCGCCGGCGTGCTGCGCGACTGGGGCTTCGAACCCGTCGTCGGCGCCCACGTCGGCAAGAAGTGGCGCGGCAGCTATGCCGGCTCGCCCGAGGAGCGGCTCGCCGACCTGCGCGCCGCGCTGGAGGACCCTTCCATCAAGGCCATCCTCTGCAACCGGGGCGGCTACGGCACGATCCGCTTCGCGGAAATGCTCCCGCTGGAGGAGCTCGCCGCCCACCCCAAGTGGCTGGTCGGCTTCAGCGACATCACCACGCTCTGCGGGATGGAGGCCCGCGCCGGGGTGATGAGCATCCACGGCCCGATGGGCAAGTCCCTGGCGAAGAACAGGGGCGCGGGCAAGTCCGCCGAACTGCTGCGCGGGCTGCTGACGGGCACCGTCCCGGAATACGCGCTGCCGGCGAATCCGCTTTCGCGGCCGGGCGCGGCCACGGCCCCGCTGGTGGGCGGCAACCTCAGCACCTTCGTGCCGCTCCTCGGGACGCGGGCCGACGCCACCGCCGGCCGGGAGATTCTGCTCTTCATCGAAGAGATCGAGGAGGACTACCGCCACATCGACCGGCTCATCAACACCCTCCGGCTCCACGGCGTGTTCGACCGCTGCCGCGGCGTCATCCTGGGGCAGTTCACCGGCTGCGAGGCCAATCTCGGATACGGCTCCGCCGAGGAGCTGGTCTGCTCATATTTAAGCGATTACGACATTCCGGTCTGCTGCGGTTTCCCGGCCGGGCACGAAGCGGAGAACTGGCCGCTGCTCATCGGTGCGCGCAGCACGCTGGCGGTCACCGAAGCCGGCGCCACGCTCACTTTCCACGTCCGGGGTCGGCGGACGCGGGCCTGAGGCTGGCGGCCACCACGGCCGCGGTGGACCAGGCGGCCTGCAGGTTGAAGCCGCCCGTCACGGCGTCCACGTCGAGCGCCTCCCCGGCGAAGAACAGGCCGGGGTACTGTCGGGATTCCAAAGTATTGATGTTCACCCCGGCGAGGTCCACCCCGCCGCAGGTCACGAACTCTTCCTTGAAGCGGGCGCGGCCGGCCACGGCGTAGGCGTCAGCCGAGAGCGTGGCGGCGAGCCGCGCCGCGCCTTTGGCGCCGAGCTCGGCCCAGCGCAGGTCGTCGCGCAGCCCGGCGCGCCGCAGGATGTGGCGCCAGAGCCGGGCGGTGATGCCCGCCGGAGGCGTGCCGGCGGCTTGTTTGCGCGGATTTTCCGCCGCCGTCGCGGCGATCCATTCCCGCGCCTCCGCCTCGGGCGCGTCCAGCCAGTTGACCAGCAGCGTGCCGGCGTAGCCGTTCTCCGCCAGGTGGCGGGCGGCGTAGGACGACAGGCGCAGCGTCGCGGGGCCGCTCACGCCCCAGTCGGTCAGCAGCAGCGTGCCCGCCGCGCGGAACTTCGTCCCGGCGAGGCTCAGCCCCGCCTGTTCCACCACCGTCCCCATCAGGGCGCGCAGGCCCTCGTCGGGGATCTTCAGGGTGAAGAGCGACGGCACGCAGGGCGTCACCGCCACCCCTTCCGGCAGCAGCCGTTCCAGTTTTTCGCGCGAGCAGCCGCCCACCGTCACCACGACGCAGTCGTAATTCTCTTCCCGCACGCGGAAATGGCCGTCCGCCAGCGCCTCGATGCGCTCGACCGGCGCCCTCAGGCAGACGCGGACCCCCGCCACGCGCAGGTCCCGCTCCAGCGTGCGCACGATCTGCATCGCGTCCTGGCTCACCGGGAAGACGCACTGGTCCTCCTGCGTGGTCAGGCGCACGCCTTCCGCCTCCCACCATTGCTGCGTGGCTTCCGGGCTCAGCACCCGCAGGGCTCGCCGCATCAGCTGCTCGCCGCGCGGGTACACCTCGCCCAGGCGCTCCACGTCCCGGAAACTGTTGGTCAGATTGCAGCGTCCGCCGCCCGTCAAGGCCACCTTGGCGAGCAGTTTGGGTCCGGCTTCATAGAGGGTGACATCGGCTTCCGGCAGCCGCCGCTTCGCGCCGATGGCGCAGAAGCACCCGGCCGCCCCGCCGCCGATGATGGCGATTTTCATCGTTCGTAGGAGGCTTCGTTGCCCGGACATTCCTCCACCTCGACCTTGTAGCACTGCGGGATCTGCTCGCAGACCCAGCGCGCGAGGTTCTCGGTGGTCGGGTTGAAGGGAAGGACCTCGTTGAGGTCCGCGTGGTCGAGCGCGCCGCAGATGCGCCGCTCGATGTCGCAGAAGTCCACCACCATGCCGTCGGCGTCCAGTTCGTCGGACGCGCAGTACACGGTGATCTTCCAGTTGTGCCCGTGGTCGGGCTCCGTCTGCGTGCCGCCCGCGAAAGAGATGTGGTGGCTGGCCGAGACGGTCATCGTTTTCTTGACCTTATACATGGCCGTTCTTGTCGATGTAGGACAGGAATTCGTTGCGGGTCTGGGGGTTCGTGCGGAACGAGCCCGTCAGGTAGGTCGAGGTCATCAGGCCGCTCTTGCGCACGCCGCGGCTCTCCTTGCACATGTGCCGGCCGCGCATCATCAGCGCCATGCCGCGCGGCGGATTCTCCGTGCCGAGCGCCTCGGTCAGCATCTCCACCACGTCGTGCACCAGGCGCTCCTGGACCTGCAGGCGCGACGCGCAGTAGTCCACCACGCGTCCGATCTTGCTCAGCCCGAGGATGCGGCCCTTGGGGTTGGGGAGATAGGCGAACCAGTATTCGCCGAAGAAGGTCCGGCAATGGTGTTCGCACACCGAATAGAACGGGCCGGAGTCGACCACCATGTCGTCATAGACGATGCCGTCCTGCCCGTTGGGGAAGGTCGTCACGACCGGCGCCTGCGCCGGGTCATAGCCCCGGAACATCTCCCCGAACATCCGGATCATCCGGTCAGGGGTGTCCTGCAGGCCCGTACGCATCGGGTCCTCGCCGATATACTCCAGCAGTTCGCGGATGTGCTGCTTGGCTTGTTCTTCCGTAATCATAACTCGTAGGTTGCCGTATTGTCTTCCGTCTCCTTGACCGTCACCTTGTAGCAGTGCGGGATCTCGCCGCAGATCCAGCGGGCGAGATTCTCCGCGGTCGGGTTGAAGGGCAGGACCTCGTTGAGATCGCGGTGGTCGATCCGGTCGATCACCCGCTCCTTGATCAGCTTGAAGTCCACCACCATCCCGTTCGCGTCGAGCTCCGGGGCCTTGCAGAAGACCTCGATCTCGTAGTTGTGCCCGTGCGGCCGCGCACACTTCGTGGCATAATCCACCACCAGGTGATGGCTCGCCGCCACGCGGATTTTCTTGGAGATGTAATACATAGCCCCGCAAAGATAGCAAAAACTCCCGACATCCCATTTCCCCGTCCCGACCCTTCTCCTCCATTTCCGGCCCCATCCATCCTGCATGCCCCGACCTCACACCGTCATGCCCGACCCGATCGGGCATCTCACCGCCGTCGACCAGGCGCACCCCGTTCCCTCTATTCCCATCACCACCCTCACCACTCTCACCACTCCCTCCTTTCCACCATTCCCTCCGCCACCTCCTGCTACATCGCCTCCTCCCACCGTACCCCGTTTTTGTATATTGCTGATTATCAAATATTTCCAATTTTGCTTTGGGGAATTTTCCCCTAAGCAAAAACACAACATTCACACTAACAAATACTTACAAAAACGGCCCGTTCCCATTATGTAGTAGAAGAAAGAGGCTGGGAAAAGCGGCAGCTGCCCGGAAAGGGTTAAGGGTTGGTGGGTGTTTTTCGTAAGTTGTTTGTGGATAGGTGCTTAAGGAAAGTGACGGGGTGAAAAATGAACCAGTCAGTTCGCGCAAGGTATTGATGATGTGATGTTTATGAAAAACGAACGAGCTTGGTGAGGCCGGGCAGGATTTGGCACCACCGCCGGACATCGCGTCCGGCGGTTACGGGCGATCTCCGTCCGAGAGTTGGAGCTCTCGGACGGAGTGCCCGTTGCCGACAAG